>NZ_JBHVGZ010000016.1:0-21099 GCF_042800355.1 Streptomyces sp. NPDC057623 | reverse complement strand
CGGGGTTTCGGGGGGGCTTGGGGGGGGAGGGGGCAGCGGGGGGGGGGGGTCTGGGTGGGGGGGGGGGGGCTGGTGTCCAGGGGGTTTCTGGGGGGAGGGGTTCGCCCCCCGGATGTGGGGGTGCGCGTGGCCCCGGGGTGGGGTCAGAGCTCTTCGAGCGTGCCGGTGTGCAGTTCGCCCACGCGGCCGTCGTCGGTCTGGTAGGTCCAGAAGGCGTGGACCGTGTTGCTGTTCATGTTCATCGCGTGGGAAACGGTCATGCCGGACTTCTCCGTCCAGCCGACCAGGAACACCCCGGGGACGATCTCGGCGGCGTGCAGATCGACGTCCTCCGACGCGCCCTTCGTCGGTCCGGCGACGGCTTCCCAGTGGAGCTTGGTGCCGTCTGCCGCGTAGGTGTTGTGGAAGACGACGCCGTTGTCCACGGTGAGCCGGAACCGTTTCCCCGCGTAGGTCGCGGTGCTCATACGGGCCTCCCGGTGGCCTGAGGGATGGTCAGAACAGTCCGTTGGGGTGCGGCAGTTCGTCCGGGACCCGCGCGATCACGTCCCAGTGCTCGACGATCTTGCCGTCGGCGACCCGGAACAGGTCCCAGTACGCCACCGGCACCCCGAACTCGCCCTCGGACTGGAGCAGCACCAGGTCGCCCTCGGCGACGACCTTGTGGACGGTCTTGTAGACGAGGTTCTTGCCCTGCTCGCCCCACTTGGCGGCCGCGGCGCCGAAGCCGTCCAGGCCGTCGGCGGCCTCCGGGTTGTGCTGGAGGTAGGTCTCGGTGGAGATGTAGTCGGTCAGGACGGAGTAGTCGGCGCCCTTGAGGACCTTCTCGGCGAACTCGAGGACCAGGGCGCGGTTGGCCTCGGTCCGGTCCAGGTCACGCGGTTCGCTCTGGCCGTCGGTCTGGGAGCGGCCCGACGCTGTCGGGGACACCACCGGGGTCAGGGCGTCCCAGTGCTCGGCGAGCTTGCCGTCCGCGTCGACGCGGAACAGGTCGAAGGCGACCAGCGGGTCCGGGCCGAAGCCGTGGTACGTGCCGTGCAGTGCCACCAGGTCACCGTCGGCGATCACCCGGGCACCCTCGTAGCGGAAGCCCTCGGGGAGACCGGCGACCAGCTGACGCAGGGCTTCGGGGCCATCGGCCGCCAGGCTGCTGTGCTGGCGGTAGTCGGCGGCGACCCAGCGCTCCACCGCACTCGGGTCCTTGTCCCCAAACAGTTCCCCCGCGGCCTTCAGGACGTTTTCCTTGCTGCTCACGGCATTGCTCCGTTCTGGTTCTTCCTTGTCGCTGCGGCACCACTCGTGTGGCCCGGCCTCATCCACTCTCCGGCAGGATGCGACCAGGATCACGATCAAAGTGGGCGTTAGTGTGATGGAAATGGGACAGCAGACACGACTCGAACAGAGGTTCTACAGAAATCCGTCGCGCTCCGGCCTGCGCGTGGAGGTCCTCTCCTACGCCGATTTCCGGCACCGCCTGACCAGGCCCGAGTTCACCCGGCTGCACCGTCTGGACTTCCACCACCTGACCCTCGTCGATCAGGGCGAGGGCACCATCACCGTCGACTTCGTCGACCACCCCTGCCGCCCCGGCACCCTGCTGCACGTCCGTCCCGGCCAGGTCCAGCGCCTCCCCGTCACCTCCGACGGCTCCCCTGCCGACCTGGGCGGCACCCTGATCCTCTTCACCGGGGACTTCCTCTCCCGCCCGCCGGCCGCCTCCATGCCCATCGACGACCCCTTCGGCCCCACTGCCTGGCAGCTAGCCGGGGAGGACCACAACCACTTCCGCCGCGCCTTCGCCGACCTCGCCAACGGCTACGCCCTGCCGTCCGGCCAGGCCCCGGACATCGTCCGTGAGCTGCTGCGCCACCTCCTGTCCGCCCTCCTGCTGCGGATCACGCTCCTCCCCGCCCCGGAGGACTTCCCGCAGCCGACAGGGGCGACGGAAGAGCCGTACCGTCTCTTCCGCCACGAACTCGAGCGTTCCTTCGCCGTACGTCACCACGCCCACGACTACGCCACCGCACTCGGCTACTCCCTCAAGACCCTCAACCGCTCCTGCACCCGCGCCACCGGCCAGACCGCCAAACAGCTCATCGACAACCGCGTATCACTGGAGGCCAAGCGCCTCCTCGCCCACACCGACCTGCCGGTGGCCTCGATCGGCCACCGGCTCGGCTTCACCGAACCCACCAACTTCGGGAAGTTCTTCACCCGGGCCACGGGGCAGACGCCAGGTGCGTTCCGGGGCGAACGCACCGTGTGACGCCTTGCCGGACGGCAACGGTTCACTTCCGCCGCCCGCTCGTGGTGTCACGGGCAACCCGCGTCCGTGTGTCAGTCCGTCACATCACGGCGCGAAGGTCAGACCGTGTCCGAAGTCGAAGACCGGGTCGGTGCTCTCGTGCGGAACGTCGGGACGGCCATGGGTGACCTCGTCCATGGTCCGCGGGAGCTGGAAGGGCAGGCGCCCCTCGGGAGCGACACGGCCGAGGAGCACGTCGGCCACCGCGTCGTCGCCGGCGCCGAACGCGCCGAGGAGTGCGGCGCAGCGCTCGGCGATCTCCGGGATCACGGCCGGGCGTTCCAGGTGGAGGACGACGACAGTGGGGACGGCGTCGAGGAGCTGGAGGATCTCCCGCAGTCGCTCTGCGGGGAAGTCGAGCCTGCCTCGGTGGAATCCGCGCTCATACGCGGAGTCCGCGCCGGGCAGCGGCTCGTAGGGGGTGTCGAGGCGGAGCACCGCGACGTCGGCGTCGCCGGGGTCGTCGGTGAGCTGGAGCGAGTCCGCCGCGGTGAAGGCGTCCGAGGACATGCCTTCGACGTACAGACGCGTGGGCCGACGAAACGGCAGCGTTCCGTCGTTGACCAGGAGGGTGAGCGCACGGCGCTGGGCCGCGGCGCCCTGAGTGCGATAGGCCGAAGCGCCGACGGTCTCCTCCGCGAGGTCCGGGTCGACGAACGGGTCTTCGAACAGACCGAGCCGGAACTTCTCGCGCAGCAGCCGGGCGGCGGAGACATCGAGGCGGGCCTCGTCCAGCCGGCCGGAGCGGACGAGTTCGACGACGAGTTCGGGGCAGGCCTCGCCACCGAACTGGTCGGCGCCTGCGTCGAGCACCTTCAGAACCCTTTCCAGCGGGCTGAGGTGCTCCACGCCCCAGGCCCGCGCCGGGAAGGGGTGGCCCATGATCGGGGCGTCGTTGATCAGGGCCCAGTCGGTGCAGACGATGCCTTCGAAGCCGAGCTGCTCGCGCAGCAGGCCGGTGATGACACCCCGGTTGAAGCCGAAGCCGACCTCCTCGTGCTCGGTACCGACCGGCATTCCGTAGTACGGCATGATCTGCGAGACTCCGGCGGCGATGGCGGCACGGAACGGCTTCAGGTGGTAGTCGAAGAAGCCTCCGGGGTAGACCTGCTCGCGGCCGTAGACGAAGTGCGGGTCCTCGCCGTCCTTCTGCGGGCCGCCTCCGGGGAAGTGCTTGACCATCGCGGCCACGCTGTCAGGACCGAGCCGGTCGCCGCCGCGCAATCCTTCGAGGTAGGGGCCGACAAGCCGTGAGGTCAGCTCGGCGTCGGCGCCGAAAGTGCCGTTGCCGCGGGCCCAGCGGGGCTCGGTGGCGAGGTCGATCTGGGGGTGCAAGGCAAGCCGGATGCCGACCGACAGGTACTCGCGGCGCACGGTGTCCGCGTATGCGCGTATCAGGTCGGTGTCGCCCAGCGCGGCGAGACCGAGTGGCTCGGGCCACTGGGAGAACGGGCCGGAGCGCATGGCCGTGGCCGGGTTGTCGGTGAACGAATGGCGTGGGTCGCTGGCGAGGGTGACCGGGATGCCGAGCCTGGTCTCGGAGGCGAGCTCCTGAAGGCGGTTGTGCCACTCGGCCATCGCACGCGGGCTGCCGGACCCCGAGAGGTTGAAGTGGTTCATCGAACGGCCGGAGATCAGCTCGGTGGTGGGCGCGCCGCCGGGTGCGTCCGCGCGTTCGACGAGGGTGCCGTCCGGGTTCATGGTGAGGATCGTCTGGAAGAGCAGACCGGCCTTCTCCTGAAGGGTCATGCGGCCGAGCAGGTCCGCCACCCGCCGCTCCACCGGTTGAGTGGGGTCCTCGTACGGCTCGACGGTGCCGTTGTGGTTGAGGTCGCGGGGCGGGCGGGTGGCGGTTGCCATGGGACTCCTCTTCGGATCAGGCATGCGTGGGGAAAGGAAAGCGGCCGGGTGTGTGCCGGGCGGGGTTCAGCGGACCGTGCGGATGCGCGCGACGGCCAGCGCGCCGCCGATGCAGCACACCGCGCCGAACAGGTAGAGCTTTCCGAACTCGCTTCCGCCATCGGGGTTCAGCGTGAGGAACAGCGGAGCGACCATGGGCACCAGGGACTGCGGCAGGGCGTTGGCGATGTTGAGCACGCCCATGTCCTTGGCCGCCCTGCGCCGGTCGGGGAGCACGCTGACCGCGAGGGCCACGTCCACCGCCATGTAGAGCCCGAAGCCGCAGGCGTAGACGCCGATCGCGAGGTAGAAGCCGGCCTCGGACCGCGCGGTGTACAGCACACCGAGGCTGAGAGCGAGGACGACGGAGGCGGCGGCGACGAAGGGCTTGCGCCGACGGATCCGGTCGGATATCCAACCGCCGGAAAGCGAGCAGACCACGCCCACGCCGGTGAGTGCCAGCGTCGAGGTGGCGATGACGCTCACGGCCTCCTCGGGAGTGCGGCCCAGCTGGTCGGTGACGAAGAACAGCTGGTAGCTCGTCACGCAGGCCATGCCGATGAAGACCAGGAACCGGCCGAGGAAGTTCCAGGCGAAGTCAGGGTTCTTGCGCGGGTCGAACCAGAAGCTGCGCCCGAACTCGGCGAGCCCGAACGGCGGGAGTTCTTCCCGCACCGCGGGGGTGTCGCGGCGCAGCACGATGACGAGGACGGATACGGCGGCCAGGCCGATCACCGCGGGCACGCCGAAGAGGAGCAGATTGTCATGGGTGAGCTGGGTGGCGCCGTAGACACCGGTGAGCATGGCCAGGTTGGGCGTGAGGCCCAGGGCTCCGGAAACCTTTCCGCGCTGGCGGTCGGGCACGAAGTCGGCGATGGCGGCACTGAGCGAGGCAAGGGTGGCGTGGATGCCGAACTGGGTCAGTGCCCAGCCGGCGGTCAGCAGCGCTATGTTGCCCGCGGCGCCCACTGTGGCGAGGCCGATCGTTCCTGTCACCATGCCGCCGAGCAGCCAGGGGCGGCGCTTGCCGAAGCGGCTTGTGGTGCGGTCGGAGAGGGCCCCGGTGAGCGGGTTGGAGATGAGGGCGAACAGTGACCCGACGCCCAGCACCAGGCTCAGGGTGGTCGTTTTGTCGTGGGGCGCGAGCTGGGTGACTCGCAGGGAGACCGACACGGCCACGGGGGTCAGCAGCGCGAGGAACGCGCCGTACTGAGCGAGGACGAGAGCGGCGACGAGCCCGGGCGAGGCGGCCTCCGGCTCGGGATGCCTGTCCTCGGGGAGCGGTGCCGGGGACGGCGCGATGCGGCCGGGTGCAGCCGAATCACTGCGCACCATGGTTCCTCCTGTGCTTGGCCGTCGACATCGACGGCGCGTACGCTGCACCGTAGGTTAAAAACCGAATGCGGAGTAGGTGTTTAAGCGAGTGACACACGTCACAAATCAGGATGAACAGGGTGAAGTCCCTGAGAGTCCCCGACCCCGGCGACGTCGCAAGACCGGCCCGTACGCGGCTGCCGACGAACGTCGCCGGCTGATCATCGATTCGGCGATCGGGCATTTCGCGCAGTGGGGCTACCACAACTCCTCACTCCCGAAGATCGCCGCTGACGTCGGCATCTCGCCGGCCGGACTGCTGCACCACTTCGGCACCAAGCGCGAGCTGCTCATGGCGGTGCTCCAGGCCCGCACCGAGCACGCCATGGAGACCTTCTACGAAGGCATGGGCGAGCCCGACGGCCTGGACGCGGTCGAGATGCTGCGCCGGATGGCGGCACAGACCGAGTTCAACGTCACCCAGCCCGGCCTGGTGCAGATGTACGCCGTCCTGTCCGCCGAGGCGGCCAACCCGGAGCACCCGGCTCACGCGTACTTCCAGCAGCGCTACGAGACGATCCTCGGACGCGTCGAGCGCACCCTGCGGTACGGCATCGCGGCCGGGCTGCTCCGCGAAGACGTCGACTGTGCCGCGACGGCCCGCGAGATCCTCGCCATGAGTGACGGCTTCCAGGTCCAGTGGGCCCTGTCCGGCGGGCAGTGGGACATGCTCGGCGCCTACCGCTCCTACCTCGACCGGCTCGCCCGCACCGTCACCGGGAATGCCCGTGGCCTCGACTGAACCGTCGGCGGCCGACGGCGAACACGGCGGGCGCACCGCGCCGCTGGTCATGTACGCCACGGTGATGGTCGCCCAGTCCCTCGTCGCCGCGATCAACCTGGCGATACCCGAGCTGTCGGCAAGCGACCTGCATCCGTCACCCAGCGAGGTGCTGTGGATCGTGGACGCCTACGTCCTCGTCTTCGCCGCACTGCTCATCCCGGCCGGCGCGCTCGGCGACCGGTTCGGCCGCAAGGGGACCCTGCTGACCGGGATCGGGCTGTTCGGGGCAGGCTCGGCCGTGTGCGCGCTGGCCCCCTCCGTCGAACTCCTGCTGACCGGCCGGGTCCTGTGCGGCGCGGGCGCCGCCCTGCTGATGCCCGCCTCGATGTCCCTGCTGCTGAACTCCGTCACTGAAGAGCGCCGGGTGACCGCCGTCGCGACGTGGAGCGCCTCGCTCGCGGTGGGTGGCGTGCTGGGCAACACAGGTGGCGCCCTGCTCGTGCAGCATCTGTCGTGGCAGGCCATGTTCTGGGTGTACGTCCCGCTCGCCGCCGTCCTGCTGTGCTGGACGGCACGCACCGCACCGCGCCCGGCGCGACAGGCGACCGCTCTTGATCTGCCCGGCTCACTCCTGCTCATCCTGGGCAGCACGGCGATGCTGTTCGGCATCATCGAGGGCCCCTCGCAGGGCTGGGTGTCGTACCCCGTACTGACCGGATTCGCGGCGGCGCTGCTGGTGCTCACCGCGTTCGTCGTCCATGAACTGCGCACCGCCCACCCGGTCCTGGACCCCCGGCTGCTGCGCCTGCGCCCGGTGCGGTCCGGCACCCTCGGCCTGGCCGCACTGTTCTTCGGCATGTTCGCGCTGTTCTACGTCAATGCCCAGTTCCTGCAGTACGTCAAGGGCTTCTCCCCCGTCCAGGCGGGTCTGGGTGTCCTGCCCGTCGCGGTCGGGATCATGGTCGTGACGCGGCTGAGCCCGCGCTGGTCCGACCGTTTCGGCGAGCTGCCCACGGTCGCCGTCGGCATGCTTCTGGTCACCGCGGGCCTGCTGCTGATGTCCACCGCGACCGCCTCGACGCCGTATCCGGTGTACGCCGGCTATCTCCTGGTCATGGCGCTCGGCAACGGCCTGGCCACGCCTGTGCTCTCGCACGCCGTGGTGGCCGGGCTCTCGCCGCACCGGCTGGGCGTCGGCTCCGGGTTGAGCAGCGCGGCCCGCGAGTTCGGCAGTGCGCTCGGCATCGCCGTGGTCGGAACGGCACTCGCGGTCGGCTTCTCCGATCGGCTGCCCTCCGCCGTCGCCGTGCACGGCGACTCGCCCGCGCGTGCGTTCGCCGCCTCGGCCGGCATGGATCCCGGAAGCCGGGCCGAAGTGGTGGCGGCCTTCACCCACGCGGTCGCGATCGGTTACCGGGTCGCCGCGGCGGCGCTGCTGTTCATGACATTCCTCGTGGTCACCGGCCTGCGCCACCGCGCGGCCGGCTCGGCGGACGCGAACTCCCTTACGTACCAGGCAGGTTCACGCCCACAGAACGGCGATGCACCGGCTCCGTCCCCCGCTCCCGCGCCACAGGGTGGGTGACCGAGTCAACTGCATCGCCGGGCAGGGACCGAGCCATGGCATCGCCGAAGACACTCGCGTCCTCGGCGATGCCATGGTGGTCGCCCCTCTCAGCTGATGGTGAGGGACGCTGAAGTGCTGGTCCGGTAGAGGTGGTCACCGCTGTAGACAGCGGTGACCGTGTGCGGGCCGGGCGCAAGTCCGCCCAGGCCGGGGAGGGTGACGGTGCCGTCGCGGCCAACGCGTCGGGCAGGACCGACGGCATGGTCGACGCCGACGCCGTCGACATAGAACTGGACGCGGCCGGAAGGGGCCTCGGGCTGGGTCGTGGCCGGGCTGACGGTGGCGACGACCTTACGGTCCGACGCGTCGTGGGCGAGCGTCGTACGGGTGGTCTTGAACACGATGTCGGTGGCGAAGCGGCGCAGCAGCTCACGCCAGACCGCCCAGGAATGGACGCCGTCGAGGGTCGCGTTGACGTACGGGATGTTCTGGGCGGTCAGGTTCGCCTGGTAGGCGAGCGCCTGCCCCTGGGTCATGTGGGAGGCGTCGAACCTGCCACCGCCGATGAACAGGCCGAGCCGGGTACGCAGGGCCGGGTTCTGCCAGCGCGGGTCGGTGACCGGAGGTGCGCCGGCCCCGCCAAGGCTCCAGCTGCCGAAGTAGCCGAACTCCTCGGTGGCGTTGAAGAGCAGGTCGTTGGCGCGCATTCCGCCCGCCGACAGCCCCGCGAAGGCGCGGTCGTCGGACCGGTGGGAGACGTTGAAGCGCGACTCGATGAACGGGATGACGTTCTGGAGCAGGTCGGCGCGGTAGCAGTTGACCGCCGATCCGTCGCAGGAGAGGCCGTTGAAGTTGGTCATCACGACGACCATCGGCTGAATCTTGCCATCGGCGTAGAGGTTGTCGAGGATGCGGTTGGCCACGCCCTGGGTGCTCCAGTCGAGGTCGTTGCCGCCGGCACCGTGGCTGAGGTAGAGCGTGGGGTAGGGCGTTTCCCGGTTCGGGTCGTAGCCAGGCGAGGTGTACACGGCCACCGTGTGCTCACCGACCGGGCTGGAGGACTGGGGTGAGGGATAGGTGAGGTCGACCAGCTTCCCCGCCGTCCTGCGGGGCGCCTGCCACGAGAGGTCCTCCGTGCCGAAGCGCTCGTCGGAGGGGACGTACACCTGACTGAGCGTCTGCGGTGAGCCGGTGACCGGGGTACTGCCGTTCCGGTGGTCCCAGGAGGGGTTGCTCGGGTCCTGGAGCCGGGTGCAGCCGGTCTGCGGGTCGGTGGTGCAGTTCACGTAGAACCCGTAGCTGAATGTTCCCGACGGCAGCGGCACGGTGGTGATGCCGGCGAAGTGGCCGGGGGTGATCGGGTAGTCGCCGGTGGCCAGCAACGGCTCCAGCAGATCACGACCGAGAGCACGGCCGCCGCCGCGCTCACCGTCGAGGACCTGTCCGTGCACTACGGCGGGGTCTGCGCGGTCCGCTCGATCGGCTTCAGCGTGGAGCCGGGCGCCTCGATCGGCATCATCGGTGCCAACGGCGCGGGCAAGACCTCCACGCTCAAGGCGCTGATGGGTCTGGTGCCGCGCAGCGGCGGACGCGTCCTGCTCGGCGAGCGCGACCTCACCCGGGTCAAGGCCCGCAACATGGTGCGCCACGGCATCGGCTACGTCCCGGAGGGCCGGCACGTCTTCCCAGGCCTGTCGGTGGAGAAGAACCTGCTGCTCGGCGCCTACGCCCGACGCTGGGACGACGAGACCCGGGCCGCCCTCGACGAGGTGCACGAACTCTTCCCCGTCCTGCGGGAGATGAGCGGACGCCTCGCCGGAGCCCTCTCCGGCGGACAGCAGCAGATGCTCGCGATCGGACGCGCGCTCATGGCCAGGCCGAGGATCCTTCTCCTCGACGAACCGTCGATGGGCCTGTCACCCAAGCTCGTCGGCTTCATCCTCGACACCCTGCGGCGGCTGCGGGAGGAGGGCCTGAGCCTGCTCCTGGTCGAGCAGAACGCCAAGCTCACCTTCGGCGCGACCAGCCACTGCCTCGTCATGGAGAACGGCAGCGTCGCGATGACGGGCACCTCCGAGGAACTCAGCCGCGACACGCGGGTCCGCCAGATCTACCTGGGCCTGTGAGCGCGCCCGCGAGAAAGGCCTCGTACCTCGTCGGCCTGATCGGCTCCGGCATCGGTGGCTCGTTCAGCCCAGCACTCCACAAACATGAGGCCGACCGGCACGGCCTGCGCTACATCTACCGGCTGATCGACCTCGACCGCATCGGCGCCGAACCCAGGAGGGTGGGTGAACTGCTGAAGGCGGCGCACGGCATGGGCTTCCGAGGGCTCAACATCACCCACCCCTGCAAACAGCTCGTCATCGACCATCTCGACGAACTCAGCCCACAGGCCGAGGCGACGGGAGCCGTGAACACCGTCGTCTTCGAGGACGGAAGCGGTGGAGGCCGGGCCGTCGGGCACAACACCGACGTCACCGGATTCGCCGCCTTCTACGACTGTGAACTGACCGACGTCCCACGGGACCGGGTCGTTCAGCTGGGCTGCGGGGGAGCGGGGGCGGCTGTCGCACACGCCCTGCTCGGCGCGGGCAGCGGCCACCTCACCGTGGTGGACCCGCTGACAGACCGGGCCGTGGCACTCGCCGACTCCCTCAACAAGCGTTTCGGAGAAGGCCGGTCCAGCGCGACCACCCCGGACGGCCTGCCGCCGCTGCTGTCCCGGGCCGATGGTCTCGTCCACGCCAGCCCGACGGGCACGGCCGCCCGCCCCGGACTGCCCCTCCCCGCCGACCTGTTGCACCCAGGTCTGTGGGTCGTCGACATCGTGTACCGGCCCTTGGAGACCGAACTGCTGCATACCGCGCGCGCCCGCGGCTGCGTCACGAAGAACGGCGTCGGCATGGTCGTCTTCCAGGCCGCCGACGCCTTCCAGCTCTTCACGGGGAGGAAACCGGACCGAGAGCGGATGCTCGCGCACGCCGCCGAACTGGACTCCTCGGAGTGAACACCTTCCCCCAGTAGAAGCCAGTCGCCCTTCCACATGTCCGCGACATCTCCACAAGGCGTGCACCGCCGACAAGGCGAACGACCCGCAGCGCGAAGCCTCCAGCAGCATCTGACCAAGCGGGTGTTGGAGTCCGCACCGGAGGTGCAAGCTACCGCAACGGACACCGGTCCAAGATGGTGATCACCAAGTCGGGGCCGGTCGAGATCGCGCGACCAGAACGAGGCATTTTTCGTCGACACAGCCGCAGCACAATCATCTAGAGACCCGCTGGGCCCCGACAAGCCCCGAATCCAGTGCCAACTATCCCTCGTAAGTGCCAACCATGATTCTGAGTCACAACACGGAGCTGAGGCCCGCCTACAACCCCGCGATCGCGTTCCACCGCTTGGCGAACCCCACCCGCTCCTCGGACGTGATGTCCCGCGCGACGGCCAGCCGTCGGCGCATCGCCGCGTCCGGGAAGATCAGCGGGTCCTCGGCCAGCGCGGCCGTCTCCTCGTCCTTGGCGGAGGCGAGCACGTCCCGGGCGGCCGGGACCGGGCAGACGTAGTTGACCCAGGCGGCCAGTTCGGCGGCGACCTCGGGCTCGTAGTAGTAGTCGATCAGCCGCTCGGCGTTGGCCTTGTGGCGGGCCAGGTTGGGGATCATCAGGGACTCCGACCACAGCTCGGCGCCCTCCTCGGGGACGACGAAGCGGATGTCGGGGTCGTCCGCCTGGAGCTGGACGACATCGCCCGAGTACGCCTGGCAGGCCAGGACGTCGCCGCTGGACAGGTCCTTGATGTAGTCGTTGCCTGTGAAGCGGCGGATCTGGCCCGTGCGGACCTGCTTCTCGACCTGGTCGCAGACGGTGTGGAAGTCGTCCTGCGTCCAGCGCGTGATGTCGACGCCGTTGCCCTGCATCAGCAGCGCGAACGCCTCGTCCAGACCGGACAGCAGGGTCACCCGGCCCTTCAGGTCGCTCGCCCACAGCTCGGAGACCTCGCGTATGTCGCGGCCGAGCCGGCGGCGGTTGTACGCGATGCCGGTGATGCCGGACTGCCACGGCACGGTGAACTTCCGTCCTGGGTCGAAGGCCGGTGAACGCAGCAGCGGGTCCAGGTACTTGGTCACGTTCGGCTGACGCGCCCGGTCCATCTCCTGCACCCAGCCCAGCCGTACGAACCGGGCGCACATCCAGTCGCTGATGACGATGAGGTCGCGGCCGGTGCGCTGGTGGTTCATCAGGGCGGGGCTGATCTTGCCGAAGAACTCGTCGTTGTCGTTGATCTCCTCGACGTACTCGACGGAGACGCCGGTGCGCTTCTCGAAGGCCTCCAGGGACGGCCGCCGCGTCGCGTCCTCGTCGTCCGTGTCGATGTACAGCGGCCAGTTCGCCCACGTCAGCCGCTTGTCGGTGGCGGAGACATCGGTGGCGGCCCGGTCGGCGGGCGCCACATAGGCGGGCCGCACACCGCATCCGGCGAGCCCGCCGAGCAGGGTGCCGGCACCGAGCGTGCGCAGCAGATTCCGGCGGGAGAGCGGGGAGTTCATCGGGGGGAGGGCCATTGCCGCAGCATGCCGCCGCGACCGAGGGCCGGGCAATCGACGCCGTGTCGAGTGGACCGGTACCCGGCGGACAGGTTGTCGATCGGAGACGCCACAGCCCCGGACGGCACTCGGCTCGTCCGGGGCTGCGCCGTACCGGGCTACGCGTCCAGCGACGTCATCACGTGCTTGATCCGCGTGTAGTCGTCGAAGCCGTACGCCGAGAGGTCCTTGCCGTAGCCGGACTTCTTGAACCCGCCGTGCGGCATCTCCGCGACCAGCGGGATGTGCGTGTTGATCCACACACAGCCGAAGTCCAGCGCCTTGGACATCCGCATCGCGCGGCCGTGGTCCTTGGTCCACACCGACGACGCGAGCGCGTACTCGACGCCGTTCGCCCACTGCAGGGCCTGCGCCTCGTCCGAGAAGGACTGCACGGTGATGACCGGGCCGAAGACCTCCTTCTGGACGATCTCGTCGTCCTGCTTGAGCCCGGAGACGACGGTCGGCGCGAAGAAGTACCCCTTGTCACCGACCTGGTGACCGCCGGCCTCGACCTTGGCGTGGGCGGGCAGCCGCTCGATGAACCCGGAGACCTGCTTGAGCTGGTTGGGGTTGTTGAGGGGGCCGAAGAGCACGTCCTCGTCGTCCGGCTGGCCCGTCTTGGTGTCGGCGGCGGCCTTCGCCAGCGCCTGCACGAACTCGTCGTGGATGGACTCGTGGACGAGGACGCGCGTGGCGGCCGTACAGTCCTGCCCGGCGTTGAAGAAGCCCGCGACGGAGATGTCCTCGACGGCCTTGGCGATGTCGGTGTCCTCGAAGACCACGACCGGCGCCTTGCCGCCCAGCTCCAGGTGGACCCGCTTGAGGTCCTTGGACGCCGACTCGGCGACCGACATGCCGGCGCGCACGGAACCGGTGATGGAGGCCATCGCGGGGGTCGGGTGCTCGACCATGAGGCGGCCGGTGTCACGGTCGCCGGTGATGACGTTGAAGACGCCCTTGGGCAGGACCGAGCCGATGATCTCGGCGATCAGGACCGTCGAGGCGGGCGTCGTGTCGGACGGCTTCAGCACGACCGTGTTGCCGGCGGCCAGGGCCGGGGCGAACTTCCACACGGCCATCATCATCGGGTAGTTCCAGGGCGCGACCTGCGCGCAGACGCCGATCGGCTCACGGCGCACGATGGAGGTCAGGCCCTCCATGTACTCGCCTGCGGAGCGGCCCTCCAGCATCCTCGCCGCACCGGCGAAGAAGCGGATCTGGTCCACCATCGGCGGGATCTCCTCGGACCGCGTGAGCCCGATCGGCTTGCCGGTGTTCTCCACCTCGGCCGCGATGAGTTCCTCGGCCCGCTCCTCGAACGCGTCCGCGATCTTCAGCAGGGCCTTCTGCCGCTCGGCGGGGGTCGTGTCACGCCAGCCCGGGAAGGCACGGGCGGCGGCCTCCATCGCGGCGTCGACATCCGCCTGCCCGGACAGCGGCGCGGTCGCGTACGCCTCGCCCGTCGCGGGGTTGACCACGTCGGTGGTCCGTCCGTCGGCGGCGTCCCGGAACTCACCGTCAATGTAGTTGCGGAGCTTGCGCAGCCGTCCCAGCTCGGTGCTCACTGCCGGCCTCCTGTCAGGTCTCACTGCTGCTGGCTGTCAGTCCTGGTTGTCCAGTTACTGAGACACCCACCCTAGTCGGCCGTGCCACGTTTTCAACACCCCTGATCGCGCCATGGCTGCGAAATCCGCAGGTCTCAGTCGCGTAAACAACGAATTTCATCGCTCTGGCCTTGCGGAACTGTCGAGACGTCGTGCACAGTGACGTCGTGGCCAGTCGAAGCGCAGAGCACAGGGACTCCCGCGAGTCCAGGAACGGCGGCGGACCCCAGCTGGACGCCGTCTCCCTCGCCATCATCGAACAACTTCAGGAGGACGGCCGCCGGCCGTACGCCGCCATCGGCAAGGCCGTGGGCCTGTCCGAGGCGGCCGTGCGCCAGCGCGTCCAGAAGCTGCTCGACCAAGGCGTGATGCAGATCGTCGCCGTCACGGACCCGCTCACGGTGGGCTTCCGCCGGCAGGCGATGGTCGGCGTCCACGTCGAGGGCGACGTGGAGTCGGTCGCCGACGCGCTGACCGCCATGTCCGAATGCGAGTACGTGGTGATGACGGCGGGGTCCTTCGACCTGATGGTGGAGATCGTCTGCGAGGACGACGACCACCTCCTGGACGTCATCAACCGACGCATCCGGGCGGTCCCCGGAGTGCGTTCGACGGAGAGCTTCGTCTACCTCAAGCTCAAGAAGCAGACCTACATGTGGGGAACCCGATAACCGTGAGGACCCGATAACCGTGAGCAGCAACAGCCCTCAGGACCTCAGCAGGACCGCGTACGACCACTTGTGGATGCACTTCACGCGTATGTCCTCGTACGAGAAGTCCCCCGTCCCGACCATCGTCCGGGGCGAGGGCACCTACATCTACGACGACAAGGGCAAGCGCTACCTGGACGGTCTCGCCGGCCTGTTCGTGGTGCAGGCCGGGCACGGCCGCGTCGAGCTGGCCGAGACCGCGTTCAAGCAGGCGCAGGAGCTGGCGTTCTTCCCGGTGTGGTCCTACGCCCACCCGAAGGCCGTGGAGCTGGCGGAGCGGCTGGCCCACGAGGCACCGGGCGACCTCAACAAGGTCTTCTTCACCACCGGCGGCGGCGAGGCGGTCGAGACCGCCTGGAAGCTCGCCAAGCAGTACTTCAAGCTGGTCGGCAAGCCCACCAAGTACAAGGTGATCTCCCGTGCGGTGGCGTACCACGGCACCCCGCAGGGCGCCCTGTCCATCACCGGCCTGCCCGGCCTGAAGGCCCCGTTCGAGCCCCTCGTCCCCGGCGCGCACAAGGTCCCGAACACCAACATCTACCGCGCCCCGCTCTTCGGCGACGACCCGGAGGCCTTCGGCCGCTGGGCCGCCGACCAGATCGAGCAGCAGATCCTCTTCGAGGGCCCGGAGACGGTCGCCGCGGTCTTCCTGGAGCCGGTGCAGAACGCGGGCGGCTGCTTCCCGCCCCCGCCCGGTTACTTCCAGCGGGTGCGCGAGATCTGCGACCAGTACGACGTCCTGCTGGTCTCGGACGAGGTCATCTGCGCCTTCGGCCGCCTCGGCACGACGTTCGCCTGCGACAAGTTCGGCTACGTCCCGGACATGATCACCTGCGCCAAGGGCATGACCTCGGGCTACTCCCCGATCGGCGCCTGCATCATCTCCGACCGCCTCGCCGAGCCCTTCTACCAGGGCGACAACACCTTCCTGCACGGCTACACCTTCGGCGGCCACCCCGTGTCGGCCGCGGTGGGCCTGGCCAACCTCGACCTGTTCGAGCGCGAGGGCCTCAACCAGCACGTGCTCGACAACGAGGGCAACTTCCGCGCGACCCTGGAGAAGCTCCACGACCTGCCGATCGTCGGCGACGTCCGCGGCAACGGCTTCTTCTACGGCATCGAGCTCGTCAAGGACAAGGCGACGAAGGAATCCTTCAACGACGAGGAGACCGAGCGGGTCCTGTACGGCTTCCTCTCCAAGGCCCTCTACGACAACGGCCTGTACTGCCGTGCCGACGACCGGGGTGACCCGGTCGTCCAGCTCGCGCCGCCGCTGATCTCCAACCAGGAGACCTTCGACGAGATCGAGCAGATCCTGCGGGCGACCCTGTCGGAGGCGTGGACCAAGCTCTAGCCCTCGGCGGTTTCGCGGCGGGGGTGCACCCGTAGGAGTGAGAAGGGTGCACCCCCGCCGCGTGCTGTCCGGCGTTCCGGTCCCGGATCCTTAGCGTGCCTGGTAACCGATCGGCCCTGTCTTCGTTCCCCCGCACGGGGGAACGGCACGGGAACTACGGATCTGACGAGGTGTACGCCCATGGAGGCTCCGCCGGACAACGACGTGCTCTGGGCACGCGCGCTGCACTTCACGCACCACGACGGCTCCCCCGCGCTCGGCGGGGTCTCCCTCGGCGTGCGCGAGAGCGAGATCCTCGCCGTCACGGGCCCGCGCGGCAGCGGCAAGACGGCTCTCCTGCGGTGTCTGTCCGGCCTGCTCCCGGCACGGGGCGGCGAGGTCTGGTTCAACAGCATCCCGGTGCACACCATGGGCGCGCTGGCCCGCGAACGTCTCCGCCGCGACCGCTTCACCTGGATCGACCCGACCCCGACGCTCGTCCCCGAGCTGAACGTCTGGGAGAACGCCGCCCTCCCCCTGATGCTGCGCGGCACCAGCCGCCGGCGCGCCAAGACGGCCGCGCTGGAGTGGCTGAACCGCCTGGACGTCGGCGAGTCGGCCCGCAAGCGCCCGCACCAGCTGGTCCAGGCCGAACGGCAGCGCGTCTGCATCGCCCGGGCGCTGGCCCCCTCACCCACGGTCCTGTTCGCCGACGAACCGACGGCTCCCCTGCACCGCGCCGACCGCGCGCACGTCCTGCGCACCCTGACGACGGCGGCCCGCTCACACGGCATCACCGTCGTCCTGGCCACGTACGACGTGGAGAACGCGGCCTTCGCCGACCGCACCGTCGCACTCCTCGACGGCCGGCGCGTCAACACGGTGCACCTGCCCCCGGTCACCGCGACGGAAGGCCGGGCCGCGTGCTCGCTCTCCGTCTGACCCGAAGCGCCCAGCCCGCCGTACAGCTGCGCCGCCTGCTCGTGGCGGCGGCCTCGGCGGGCACGGGCTTCCTGCTGCTCTGCGCCCTGGGCTACGCCATGTCGCACACCGACGCCGGGGCGGCGATCCTGCGCCTGGCCTGGTGCGTACCCCCGCTCGCGGCGACGGTCCACCTCGCGGTTGCGGTGGCCCGCACCGACCCTGGCACCAGGCCGCGCCCCGGCCTCGCGGCGATCGGCCTGGGCCCGGCCCGTCTGATGCTGGTCTCGGCCACCACCACGGCCCTGTCCTGCACCCTCGGCTCGATGCTCGCCCTGCTGGTCTTCCTCCATCTGCGCGGCGACCTGACGGGCATGCCCTTCGACGGCGCGGCCGCGCAGTTCCTGGCGGCGAACAGCCCTCTCCCCCTGCCGGCCGCCCTGACTCTGCTGACCCTGGTACCGGCGGTCGCGTCGACCACGGTGGCCTTCGCCCTCCGGCCGAAGGAACCGGCCCGCACCCGGGCGCGGGGCGCCGCGGGAAAGTCGTACCGCCGCTTCGGGGCGTACGGCAGGGCGGTGGCCCGGGAGACGTTCGGGGCGTACGGACGGTTCGGTGCGCGCCGGCGGGGTGCCTCGGAGAAGGGCGGCCCGCCGCCGGAGGGCGCGAGCGGCGAACCGGCCTCCACGCCGGCCGCGGCCGAGGACGCCGTGGAAGCCCAGGAACAGGAGCAACCCCAGGAACACGAGCAACCCCAGGATTCCCGGGAACCCCTCGACCACGTGGCCTGTCTTCCGGCCCCCCGCAAACCCCCCGTCGGCCTCCCCTGGGGCATCGCCGTCGTCGCCGCGGGCCTGGCCGTGGAGGCCTACGCCGCCCGGGCGGCGAGCGGCGCCCTCGCTCTTCCTTCCGCCCTGCCCGCCGGCCCCGCCGGAGTGCTGGCCGGCTGGCTCCTGACCGCTGTCGGGCTCGCCCTGGCCGCCCCCGGCCTCACCCACCTCTGCGGCCGCCTCCTCCAGGCCGTACGCCCGGGCGCCGTCCGCCTCCTGGCGGGCCGTGTCCTGATGGCGGAAGCCACCCGCATCGGGCGCCCGCTCGGCGTCGTCTGCGCCGTGGCCTCCGCCGCGTATGCCATGGCCCCGCTCTCCGCCCCCGCGACCACCGCCAACGTCGGCCCGCTCAGCACCCTCGGCGCCACCGTGGTCACCGGCTGCGCCGTGGCCACCCTCCTCACGGCCGCCGTGGAGGCCAAGCAGGCCCGCGCCGACACCACGGCCGCGCTGGTCCGCCTCGGCGCCCCCAGCACGCTGCTGCGCAGCGCGGCGGCCCTGCGCGCCGGCGCCCTGCTCGCCTTCTTCTGCCCGCTCACGCTGATCGTGGCCGAGCTGGCCGCGCTGCCCCTGGCCACACGCTGAAAGCCGCGCACGAAAAAAATCTCCGCCCGGCGATGAGTTCCGCTCGAACCCCCGGTCTACCCCACCGAACAGCAGACACCCCGATGGGAGAGACCACGATGACCGCCCCCGCGTACCAGCAGATGATCTTCCTGAACCTGCCCGTGAGCGACCTCGACGCCTCGAAGAAGTTCTTCACCGAGCTCGGTTACTCGATCAACGAGCAGTTCAGCGACGACACGACGGCCTCCGTCGTGATCAGCGAGACCATCGTCGCGATGGTGCACACCCACGAGAAGTACGCCCAGTTCACGAAGAAGCCCATCGCGGACGCGACGAAGACCAGCGAAGTGCTGATCGCGCTGAGCTCCGAGAGCCGCGAGAAGGTCGACGAGCTGGTCGACAAGGCGCTCGCCGCGGGCGGTTCCGTCTCCGGCGAGACCCAGGACCACGGTTTCATGTACGGCCGCGCCTTCGACGACCTCGACGGCCACACCTGGGAGGTCGTCTGGATGGACCCGTCGGCCATCGAGGGCTGACGCCGCCCGGCCGGTGCGTGGTGCCTAGCATGGGCGGGTGCAGACGATGCCCGCCCATGCGGCCCACCACAACGACCGTGAGATAGAGACGCTGGAGGAGTTCGACGCGACCGTCTCGGCGCGCGGCTCCCTCGCCGGGTTCCGCGTCCAGGCCGTGGACCTGACGGACCGTACGCGCGAACTGCTCACCACCAGCGCGGCGGACGCCCTCTTCCTCGGCTGCCCGATGCGCGAGGAGGCGGCGGCCAAGATCCGCGCGGACGGCGCCCTCGTCTTCCCGCCGGTCCCGGACCTGCCCTTCGACCCGTACCGCGGCCTGGTCTACTCCCCCGACGAACTCTTCGCCTCCCTGGCGGCGGACGGCTACGAGAACACGCCCGACGCCCGGGCGTACGCCTGGTTCCAGCGGACCAAGGCGGACGGCGACATCCACTCCTCCATGCTCCGCGCGGTGCACGACGACTCCGTCTCGGACGCGCTCGACGAACTGCTCTCCGGCGCACGGGTGGTGGGCGTCATGGGCGGCCACGCGATGCGGCGCGGCACGGAGGCGTACGAGGGTGCCGCGCGGCTCGGCCGGGACCTGACCCGCGCGGGACTCACCGTCGCCACCGGCGGCGGCCCGGGTGCGATGGAGGCGGCCAACCTCGGCGCCTACGCGGCCCCGTACGACGAGGAGATGCTCACCGACGCGCTCCGGCTCCTGGCGAAGGCGCCCCTGTTCACGCCCTCGATCACCGAGTGGGCGACGGCCGCCTTCGAGGTCCGTGGCCGCTGGCCGAAGGGCGGTCGCTCGGTGGGCATCCCGACCTGGTTCTACGGCCACGAGCCGCCGAACCCCTTCGCCTCCCACATCGCCAAGTACTTCGCCAACGCCACCCGCGAGGACGGCCTCCTGGCCCGCTCCAACGCGGGCGTCGTATTCCTGCCGGGTGCTGCCGGCACCGTTCAGGAGATCTTCGACAACGCGACGCCGAACTACTACGAGTCGCGCGGCGAGCCGACCCCGATGGTGCTCGTGGACCGGGCCCACTGGACGGAGAGGTTGCCGGCCTGGCCGCTGCTGAAGTCCCTTGCCCGGGAGCGGTCGATGGAGTCCCGTATCGCCCTGGTCGACCGAATCGAGGAGGCTCCGGAGGCACTGAAACGTCTCAGCGAGCAATAAGAGGGCAAAGCCAACGGCTGTGGACCGCATACGCGTTGACACTGCTTATGCCACGCTTATAAACCTGTGAGACTCCTGGGGACGGTGATGTCGCATCGCCGCCTCGTTCAACCCCCCTCAGTGGTGCAACTCGTAAGGACAAAAGTGTCCATAAACCGCCGTACTGTCGCGCGTTCCGCGCGCGCTCTTGGTGTTGCCTCCGCCTCGGCCGCGCTCGCGCTCGGCCTCGCGGGCAACGCGCTCGCGTGCAACATCAGTGAATTCTCCGCCGAAGCCAAATGCGACGGCGACAAGGGTGTCATCACGGTCACCGACGTGGACCCCAGCGGTGTCCCGGCGACCGTCAGCGTCTTCCTGCAGAACAACGGCGCCGACCTGAAGAAGGTCGGCGAGCAGGTGGTCAAGGGCTCGCGCGAGGGTGTCACCATCACCTTCGCCGAGGACTGGAAGCCGGACGCCGAGTACCGCGTCCACGTCAAGGCCGGCGGCTATGTCGACGAGGACATCGAGCCGAACCTGACGACGCCGTCCACGGCCTGCAAGAAGGACGAGGAGGAGCCGCCGGCTCCGTCGGACACCCCGACCCCGTCGGACTCCGCCTCGACCCCGGCCGAGGAGACCGACTCCCCCACCCCGACGCCCTCGGAGAGCGAGAGCACCACCCCCGCGGACACGGCGAGCAGCGCCCCGTCCCCGGCGGCCGGTGACTCCAACCTCGCCGAGACCGGTGCGAACTCCAACACCGGCCTGATCGCCGGCATCGCGGTCGCCCTGGTCGCGATCGGTGGCGGCGCGGTCTTCTTCGGCCTGCGCCGTCGCGGGGCGAGCAGCGACCGCTGACACACCCGCACAGCAACACCCTTGTCCGGCCCGTCCCCTTCCCCGGGACGCTGTTGGCGAATTGTGGGCTGTCTTTGCGCCCCATCGGGTCATCCGGTGGGGCGCAGTGCTGCCAGGGGGCTGATGCGGGTGGGAGCGT
>NZ_JBHVGZ010000015.1:0-174986 GCF_042800355.1 Streptomyces sp. NPDC057623 | reverse complement strand
GTCCGGGGAGGTATCCGGCCGCCAGTGGGGAAGCTCGCGGCCACAGAGTGCTAGATAAACGGCCGCCTACGGGGAGTATCCACTGGCCGCCGTCAAACTGGCAGGGAAGACCAGCGGACCAGAGCGGTGTGACCGTCGGCCGATGGCGCTGGTGGCCTCTGGACTGCCTGCCCCCGGACCTGGGAGAGAGCAGCGCCCAAGCACTCACTGCCTGGCGTCCTCTCCTTCCCATCGACCATCCGCCGGCCCACTTCACCCCCTTCGCCGACCCATCGCCGTCTGCTGCCCGGACTGGCGTGTCCGCAGGCACCTGATGCCCGCGGCTCGCCAGCCCTTTGGCTCCGTCCGTTCAACTCAGCTCTGGAAAGGAATCCGTGTCCCTTCGCATTGCCAACCTCAACGCCTACAAGCTCCGCCTCGACGCTCGTGGCAGCACAGCCTGGGATGCCCGCGTCACCGCCGTCCGTGAACTCGCACCCGATCTGCTCGGCGTCCAGGAGGTCGTGGTCGACGAGGACGAAACGCCCCGCGCCCAGTGGGACACCGTAGCCGCCCAGACGATCGCGGCCTTCGCCAAGGACTGTGGCCTGACAGCCGCCGTCCCCGTCACGCGGGGACGCCCCTACGGCATCTGCATGTCGTCCAACAGCCAACGGTCCTGGTACACCGCCGGGATATGGCGAGAACAGAGCGTGGGCATCGTTCCCGGCAGCTACCGGCCGATCCGTGACGGCGACTTCTGGCACGGCCTCACCACCGCCCGCTTCGACCTGGGCGCCGGCGAACCAGTCACCGTGGGTGTCTACCACGGACACCCCTTCAACAAGAACGCCCGCCTGTCTGAAGCCTGGAGCATCAAGGGCAGGTTCCGCACCCCCGGCGGTGCGAAGCCCGGCTTCCTGCTCGGCGACTTCAACGCGCTCTCCGCAGCCCAAGTCACCGGCCCCAACGGCCAGCCCCACTACTACGACCACGAGGTCTACCAAGACCACGACCACGACGACCTGGAGTACCAGGTCCTCGACGGCACCATCGGCGGCGAGCAGCTGGCCGACCGGCGCCAGACCGAAGCCCTACTGCGCCGCGGTTTCATGGTCGACACCGCCGCCCACCTCGGCGTGCCCTGGCATCCGACGGTCGGGCACTGGGAAGACGGACGCGGCGATCCGGACCCGTTCGGCGAGCGGCGGATCGACCTCATCCTCGCCACCAGGCCCGCCGCACCCTCACTGATCGCCTACGGCACCCACGACACCCCGGCCGCTCGCGAGGCTTCCGACCATCTGTCCCCTTTCATCGACATCGACCCCGCAAAGATCACAACTGAGGGGGGCAACCGGTGAGGCGGTTCCTGAGCCAGGAGCGGCTATGGGCCCCGGCGGATGCACCGGAGGAGGACCGGATCCTGCCGCATGTGCTGTGGCTGCCGCACGACCAGCCCCAGGTCCTTGAGTACTTCGCCCGCATGCGCGAGATCCTCAACCGCTACCCCGAGCTGATCACGCCGGTCGCCGATGAGGACCTGCACGCGACGGTCCAGAAGATCGAGCGGTTCGACACCCAGGGCAGGCACGTGGACGCGCAGCGGCTCCACGACGCCGCCCCGGCCCTCCAGCACGAACTCTCCGGCCTACAACCGATCGATATCGAGATCGGCCCGCCCCGCGCCTCCGCCTCCGCCGCCGTGGCCGATGTCTTTCCAGAAGCCGAGCTACATGAGTGCTACCTTCGCGTACGGGCCGGACTCCTCGCTGCCGGCCTGGTACTGCCGCCCCTGGCAAAGTACTACTGGGGGCACATGACCGGCGGCTACGGCCTGACGAACACCGACACGCCCGAGCAGGCCGAGCGTTCGGACCGCCTCGCCTCCGAACTCGGCCGGGGCCTGCGCCCGGGCAGCCGCATCTCGGCGACCATCTCCTCTGTGTGGCTCGTCCTGGAGCGGCAGGACCCTGCGGCGAATGCCTACACGTTCACCCGTGTGCACGAAATCCCCCTCGGCCATCATGAAGTGGGACTTCAGGCATGAAGCCATTCGAGCCGGTCTTCCAGCGCCGGCCGTGGGTGTCCGGGAGCAGCGCACTGTCCCTGTACGTCCTGCCCGACCCGGCCGTGGACACCGAACTGTTCGGCCTCGTCGCCGAGTGTCGGACAGTCGTGCAGGAGTATCCGATCTGGTGCCTGCCCGACGACCTGATCCACATCACGATCGAGATCGACGCCTGGGCTACCAGCGAGCACATCAGCGCGGGCCAGCGCACGCGCCTCATCTCCGCTTTGACGGCCCGGCTCGCCGGCCTCGATCCGTTCACCGTGCTGTGCGGCTCACCCATTGCCAACCGCACCGGAGCCCTCTAGACACCTATCCTGACCAGGGTCTCACCGCCCTGCAGAACCTGTCGCGTGCCGCCCTGTGGGAGGTACACGACTCCCCAGCGATCGCGCACGAGGGCGGTCGCGGACACGCGGCGCTTGGCTACGCGTATGACAGCGCCGACTCCGACCCGCTCCAGAGCGCCCTGCGCCGGATCAGTCCCAGCCACGCGCGGCTGACCGTGTCCCACCTCCACCTGCTCGACGTGCGGTGGACCGCCCATCCGGTACCGGACGGCGGCGTGCGCTGGGAGATGACCTGGGAGCCGCTTGCCGCCCTTCCCCTGGGAAAGCCCTGACAGACCCGTCGCACCGTTCACACACGCCCGCGCCGCACAGCGCGCCGGGGCACGGACACCTTGCACCCGAGAGAAGACATCAGCCGATGACCGCAGCCACCATCAACGACGACATACGACAGCAAGCCGAACACGCCCTGCACACAGGCGACTTCACCACATCCGAGCGGCTGTACGCCCAGCTTCTGGACAGCTCGTACACCGGAGCGGACACCGAGGACGCCAGCACCCTGCAGGTTCGTGCCGACTATGCGCTCGCGCTGTACGGGCTCGGCGACTTCGCCGCCGGCGAGTCCCAACTGCGGCGCGCCCTGGCGGGGCAGGAGAACCTCCTGGGCCCCCACCACCCAGCCACCGTGATCACCACAGCCCGGCTGGCGGAAAACCTCGGTGAACAGCTCCGGTGGCCGGACGCATACAAGCTCGCCCGCACCGCCGTCGACCGCGCGCTGCACGCCCTCGATGCCGACCATCCGGCAGCCCTCACCTCCCGCCTCGCTCTGGCCTGGGTGATGTCCCGTACCACGCCGATGCAAGCCCTGCCCCTCGTCCGCGCCACCGTGACCGACACCGACAGAGTGCTCGGAGCTGAGCACCGGGACACCTTGGCCGCCAACCACCTGCTGCTGGTGACGTTGCGCAGTCTCGGCAAGCGGGAAGAGGCAGAAACGGTGGCCCGCCACGTCATCGCCACCCGGGTGCAGCACCAGGGACCCCGGCACCCTCATACGCTGCGCGCCCGCGCGGACATGGCGCTGGTGCTGGACGCCGCAGGCCGGGAGCACGAGGCCCGAACCCTGATCGAGGAAGTGGTCGCGGCCGGCAGGGAGTCCTTGGGGACAGGCCACCCCTTCACCATCCGCTTCCTCGCGGTCCGTGCCGTGATCACCGGATAGAGATCGGGCGCCAGGCGGGCTGAGTGCGCCGACATCTCCTCTGCCGGACGAGATCGTCGCTGACGGTCCAGCCCGGTGTCGCCCCTGAGGTTGCGCAGGCGCCGCCCCGTCCCCACCGCCGCCGAGGGGCGGCACCTTTTTGCGGGCCTGGGGTGCTCTGACGGCACCAGGCCGTGTGCACTCGGACGCTCCGGCTGTACGGGAAGACAAGACGGCCGCCTGTCCCCCGTAGGCGCAGTGGCCGATTGGCCTGCAAGAGGGTCAGTCCGGCTGGTCGGGCAGAGCTATCAAGGGCGTCGGCGACCATCTCGATCGACGTGCAGTTCCCAATGGCACGAGCTGGTCGGGCACCTCCGGTAACCGCCCGGACGAACAGCGGGCCCTGGTCGACGCCCTGCCCGGGGAGCTGGCCGACATGGGCGCCGCTTGAGACCGAAGTAGGCCGCCGATCGGCAGCCGCGCAGGAGCAGTCATGGACGTGTGGCCCGACGCCCAAGCCGTCACGGTCCGAAGGCCGGTACGCGACATGCCAACGCATTCCCGTCTGGTCATCCATCGGTGCATTTGCATGAGCGGTCGGGAATCGCACACCCACACCTCACCTGAACGAGTGGCGTTGGCGCTGTGGCTATAGGTCGACTTTCAGGTGATGGTGTCGGTATCTGACCGCCCAGGAGCATTCCGGGGCGGAAGGTGGCACTTTTTGGCATTAGGTGTGCGTGGTGGTTGCTTGCGGTGACCTTCGACGGCGCCTGCTGGGTGAGTTCCGGGTTCCGTTTGCAATTTTGTAGGACGGTGCGAACGGCTGTTGGCCGGACTACGGTTTCGGTCCGGGCATGGGAAAGGGCTTCGAGTCGATTGGTCGTCTGCCTCGAAGCCCTTCGTGCCCGTCTCAACCGAACTGATAGGAGCCCGAATTGATTCAGCACGTCTGCCGGAAGTTGGCGAACCTCCTGCCAGCATCTTCCGACGTTAGCATTCCGCTCCACGCGATTGTTCAAACCGCCCTGTCGAGCGTCTTCATGGTGACGCTGCGCTTCAGTTCCCTGCTGGTCGGAGCGGCCCTTGCCGTGGCGGCCGCGCGCTCCGAGCCGCTGCAGTCGGAGGCGTTGTTGATGCTGACGGCGACGGCTTGGTCGGATCGAAGTGCCGTGTCCTACCTGCGCGTTCGCCGGCACACACCCGGCATGTGAGAAGGCGCGGTGCCTGTTGAGCCGGCCGGCGCGGCCGTATGGCTGAGTGGCCTGCCTCACCGTGCCGGCTCACCGGATGAAGATCCACGCCTCCGGCTGTGAGAGCCGCAAGGGAGCACGCCCGCCGCTCGGGGTGCTCCCTTGTGGCCCCTGCTGCGCGGATCGCAGACGAAAGGCCGCGCCGACCGTCGTCCGGGAGGCCCGGCAGGAGGAGTGCAGCGTGAGGACGATTTCGAGACAGGCGACGCCTGTTGCGGCGGCGAGCACGGTGCCGGCCGGGTCGCGGTCCCGGGCGCGTGATGATGTGATGCTGAGCATGCCGCTGGCGTACGCCGCCTTTTGCAGTGACCGCTGGAGCGTGTACTGCCGCTATGCCGCGGCCAGCGTCGGATCGGCGCATGAGGGAGTCGAGTTGGTCCGGGCGGCTCTGGGGGATCTGGCGCTGGCCTGGTCGCAGGCGCTGCAGAGCCGCTCACCCGCTGCCGTGGCGTGGGAGCTGCTGGGGGCGTGGACGAGTGCGCACCGGACGGAGGGCGTTCACCATCTGCACCATGTCCTGTCGCGGCAGGAGGCGGACGCGTGGTTGCTGAGCTACAAGCTGGGATTGTCCCCGCAGCAGGCCGCTGATGCGATGGGGCTGGACGCCACGGACGTATGTCTTTTACGGAAGCAGGCGCTGGACAAGCTGACTGCCCCTGCCGTCACGCTGGACTGGCATATGCGTCGCGCATCCTCAAGGCGGTCAGTGTCGGTCAGAAGTGCGCCGGTTGTATTCGGGGAGCGACGGCGGCGGGTGTTGTGCGCAGGAGATGTTTCCCCCGTTGGTGGACGTGGGTAGCCCTTGTGGGCTGGCAACTTCTAACATGGGCTACCTACTCGACCAAGGGGCCTGCGCCGTCCGCGGGGAGGGGCGCAGCTGCGAGCGTGGGGAGCAGCTCATTCCTATTAACGTCAGTACACCCAGCGTTGCCAGAATGTACGATTTTCTGCTCGGCGGGACTGACAATTACGTTGCTGATCGCGAGGCATGCGCCGAGCTCCTTCGGATGGCTCCGAGCAGCAGAGAACTCGCGTTGATTAATCGGGCGTTTCTTGTCCGTGCGGTGCGGTATCTCGCGGCCGAGTGCGGTGTGCGCCGTTTCATCGATTACGGATCCGGCTTGCCGACCAGGCCGAATGTGCACCAGGTGGCTCAAGAGGCCGACCCGTCCAGTGAGGTCGTGTACATCGACAACGACCCGATTGTGGTGGCGCACGGCCTGATGATGCTGGCCGAGGATCCCACCACCACTGCGGTGTTACAGGCTGACCTGCGTCACATCGACACCATCTTCGCCAGCCGTGAGGTCAGGCATCTGCTGCGGGATCGGCGGCCGGTGGCGGCGTTGTTCGTCTCGGTGCTGCACTGCATTCCCGACCGCGACGACCCGTGGGCTCTGATTCGCCGGGTGGCCGGCCGCCTGCCGCCGGGCAGCTATATGGTCATCTCGCAGCTCGCCAGTAACGACGCCGAACTGCGTGAGAAGATCACTGCCTTCATGAAGGACATCACGCACGGCGCCTGGGGCAGAGTGCGTTCGCTGCGTGAAGTCAACCGGTTCTTCGACGGACTGGAGCTCCTGGAGACCGACGAACCGGTCGAGGTGTCGCGCTGGAGACCCGACAGCGATCTCGGTCCCCGGCAGGCGACCCAGGAATGGATCGAATACGGGGGTGTCGCCCGCATCCCCTGACCAGCCTGTGACGCTAGTCGGCCAGCTTGTCGATGTACGTCTGCAGCATTCCGAGCGTGTCATCCTTGGTGCCGGCCAGCGTCAACAGCTCCTCCATGGACGCTCTGTGCGCCTCCACCTCATCGGTGTCGGTCAGGTAGGTGCCAGCCTGCGGCCGGTTGGTCGTCTCGACGTAGACCATGTCGCCCCCGTACTCGGCGGGAAGCTTGAAGATGGTCATCGCCGACGTCAGGGGCGTGGCCTGCTCGGCCGCCGCGAACGGCAGGATGCGGATGTGGATGCGTGTCTTGTTCTCGGCCTGGTTGTACAGACTGCGCAACTGGCCGCGCATCACCGCCCGTCCACCGGTCGGCTTGTTCAGCACGGCCTCGTCGATCAACGCGCAGTACTCGGGGGCATGCGGCTGATCCAGCAGATGCTGGCGCTGCATCCGCACATGCAGCCTCCTGCGGACCTGCTCCTCGCTCTCCCGCTGCGCGTGTGCGTCGACAAGCTTGCGATGGGGTGCGCGCATCACCGCCCGGGCGTAGTCCGCCGTCTGCAACAGCCCGGGCACATGAAACGCCTGGTAGGTATGGATGTCGGTCGCGACGGACTCCAGAGCGAACAGGCGGCTCAGCGCGGTGGGCACCACATCCTGATAGGGCGCCCACCACTCCTGCTTCCGCGACTGCTTCACCAAGGCGCGGGCCTCGGCCAGGGAGGCGGTGTCGATAGTGCCGTAGAAGCGGAACAGCCCGACGACGGTGTCCTCATTCAGCTTCGTACGTCCGGTCTCGTACCGGCTCAGCGTCGAGACCGAATTGATCCCCGGCACCTGCCCCACGACATCGGCCAGGCGCAGCCCCCGCTCGACACGGTGCTGCCGCAGCACGGCCCCGACGAGGCGTGCTGCGGCATGCGGATCGGACGGCAGCTCATCGCCGCCGCCCACAAGGCCAAGGGCTCGACCGGCCACAGTGACTACTCCTTGCGCGCGTGCGGCGCACTCCACGCCGCGCGCCAAGCATGAACAGTCACCCCTGCCGCCACAACCCGTAGCCAACCCATTTCAGACAGTCAAGGTATCGAACTCGCCACCGGCGGCACCACTGAGAAACGCCCGCAATTCCGAACACGTGAACACCAGCGCCGGCCCGCCAGGAAAGCGTGAATTGCGCATGGCGACTTCATTTTCACCTAGCCGCGCAACCTCGACACAGTCGGCATACGCGTCACTCGCCGACGCCTTCACCCAGTCCGCCCCGTCAATGCTGTCCGCCGCCACTCCGTTGACGTAGCCGCCCATTGAACACCTTCCCTTCACCGCTGACCAGCGCCGACGCAGCGGCCACAAGCCCCTCGCACCCGACACACAACACCGCCCCCCAACCGGTCGCAGCCACCCCTGCAATTGCACCAGCCGACGGAAGTGATCGAGATATTAGCGGCACCACAGCGCCCGCACCGTCCCTCGAAAGGGCGTACTCATGAAAAGAGAAAGCAGTCGTATGATTTTCCGCTGATCACCTCACGAAGATCAACAAGGCATGTGAGGTTGGCCGAAGTCCCCCCGTTGCGAATGGCGGAATGTTCGAGTATTCGTTCCCATCCGGGCCTGGTCGGGGCCTCCTGGCAGGCGGCGACCATCCGGGCAGGTACGAAACGGGTCCCGGCGGTACCTGAGCACAGCGCCACCGGTAGGTCCCGGCGCGGGCAAGGGCGGCATGGGCACGCTGTGAACGGGAAGCAGGTCGAAGGACGCCCCCCTGACGTTGCGAGGACAAGCGATGTCCCTCACCGTCGGGGAAGTTGGGCCGAGGGCCGGGCCCTTCGGGTCACGGCAGCTCGGGGTTGAGGGCTGCTCGTGCAGCAGCCTGGAAGTCCTCGTCCGGCCGGCGCTAGGAACCGGGCATCGCTCTCTCCAGACGCCCGTGCCCGGCTTCTCGTACGACGGGCAGCCAGTCCATGGCGGCATTTTGAATGTCGGCAGTGCGCAGGACATCGGCGGCGTCGGCCGTGGCGCGCGGTCCGGCGACCGTGACCGCTGCGGCGGCCGTACTGAACTCGGCCCAGGCGTTGTGGATTTCGCAGGAGCGTTGTCGGTGGCGGCTGCTATACCCCGGGGACATGAGCGATAGACCCGTACCGAGGCCCGGAGGGCTCCTCCCGTGCCCCCGAAACGCCAGTGACGTGCCTGAACAGGACGATCCGCAGCGCCGCGCGGCGATTCGGTGGCTACACGACCAGGAGCAGGCCCTGACCGAGGTCTTCCTGCGTGAAGGGGCGCGCGAGCTTCCCGTGGACGGCAACTACCTTCTGTGGCGGCAGGCTCAGCAGCGGCGCCTGGGCCGTGCCCGTCAGGGCTGGGTGACCATGCTGATCGAAGCAGGGTGGACCGGGCTAGCTCCGAGCAGCCGGTCGCTGGCCTACCTGCGCCCCGACCTGCTGGCCGAATACGACGTCGAGCACGAGGAGAACACTCCAGGGGTGGACCTCACCGGCCCGCTCACAACCGTGCAGAGCGTGTGGTGGCGGTGCGCGCGCGACGACAGCCACCGGTGGAAGACCTCGGTCAACAACCGGCACGTGGCAGGCACGGGGTGCCCCCGGTGCGGGAAGAGGGGCATTTCGCGGCGGGAACAGGAGATCTTCACGGCCCTGCGCCGGCGGCTGCCCGCCCTCATCAGCCCAGGCACCGCAATCCGCCATGCCTCTCCCGAAGGGAGCAGACGGCGTCACCGGTCATGGAGGGTCGACATGCTGCTGCCGGGACCCACGCCAGTCGCGGTGGAGTACGACGGCGCCTACTGGCACCGGGACGCCGTCCAACGCGACCTGGACAAGACGGCCGACCTGACCGCCTCGGGCCACCACGTCATCCGCATCCGTGAACAGCCGCTGCCCACGCTGACCCCCAACGACATCGTCTGCACCGCAGACCAGCTGGCCGAGGAGATCGCCGAAACGGTGCACGAGACGATCCTCCGACTCACCGGATCGACCCTCTGCGAGCCCTTCACGGAACCCGACGCCCGTGACGCCACCCAGCTCGGCCTCTTGGGCGACACCGCCGAAACCGCACTGCCAGGCCGGAGCGGTGCCGCGACGCGCGCCGTGGGCATCTTGCTGACGCAGATGGTGCGGGAGGTGCACCGCGGGGACGTTGCCGCGGATCTGGCGTCGGCCCAGCACCTCGTATGGGGTCTGCCGCTGGATGCAGCGCGCACGGCCGCGCAGCAGCAGGCGGGGGCCCTCCGCGCGCTGGCGTCGACCGCCGCGCTGTTGATCGACCAGCCCTGATCCGTCCGACCATCCACGTGCTTGGGAGCAGGCTTACCGCCGTACGCGGGAGGTCAGGGCAACGAGGGTTCGTGGGCTTCGGGTTGCCGTCCTAGCCAGAACGCAGCGACGGATGGCTCGGCCGAGTCCACGGTGGATCCGTCGTGCGGAAGCAGTTCCGTGGGGGCTATGCAGCCGTCGCCCGGTTCGAAGCGTATGCGCAGGCAGCGAAGGCGGTGGCCGGCAGCAACGTAGCGGCGCACATCATCGGTGTGGGGGTAGTGGTGGTCCAGGTCGCGGTAGAGGGTACGGCAGATGTATTGCACGTCGCGGTCGCCGATGAGCAGGTAGCGGGTGCCGGGGCCCAGGTTGAGGCACAGCCGTCGTCGGCCGATGCGGCGTAGGGCGTACGGGAGCCGGTCAAAGTTGTCGACGTGGAGGCCGATGCGGCGACCGATGGTGGAATCTTCGGTGGTCGTGGTCCAGTTGCCGGGGCTCGCGGTGCATCCCAGGAGAGTCGTAGGCCAGCCGCCGTTGAGGGGATCAAGGGTGGCGGCGGCTTCGAGGCGGCCGGTGAGGTCGTCGGGGTCGAGGTTCGGGAGCGGCCGGTGGACGAGTTCGATCAGCGTCTGGTCCGGGGTCGTGTCGTTGGGGCGCAGGTTCTCCGCCTCGGCGGCGGTGAGGGGCTCCCAGTCGTCGCAGGGGATGAGGGCGCCGGGGTCGTAGCCGGGTTCGCTGCCGGTGAGCCGGACGGAGGCGACGTCGCATCGCCGGCGGAGGTCGCTGACGGTCCCAAAGAGCAGTCGTGGTCCCATGGCCGTGCCTTCCGGAGGGAGGGATGTGGGCTACTGGTCGTCGAGGTCTTCGCCGTAGGTGACCTCCAGCTGCGTGGCGAGCGCCTCGGCCAGCTGCAGCGTCTGTGCCCGGTCGGTGATCACGTGCTTGAGCGAGGTGACGCCGGTCAGCCGGGACAGGTCGTTGCCTCGCAGGTCTAGGCCGCGATAGGTACCGCCCTCGAATTCGGCCTGGCGCAGATCACAGTCGTCGAGCAGGGAGTCGGCGAGGTCGGTCGCGGTGAACGTCGCTTCCCGCAGGGAGCATGTTCATCATCGCGGCGCCCGCCCAGACGGGAGCGGTATGCCGCCGACCGGCAACTGGCATCCGGGACTTATGGGTACGCATCCTCACACGCAACTACCCGACGGGCACGGCCGTTCCGTCGCAGACGAGGACATGTCGCCTGATCCGGTGCAACCACACAGGCGGCCGTCGATGCGCTGGGCATCACGGCGCTCCGTGTGCACCGTGCGGCGCACGGCTCCGTACCCAGCCTCCTGGATCGGCCTCCGGCGCGTGTCAACGTACTCCGGGCACTGATCAGCGGCCGACGGTGCTGCCAGGTGACACCACCAGTCACCACTGCGGTCTGACATAAGCATCAGGAAACCTCCGGCGTCCGGTCACCGCGGCGCCTCCTGATCGTCTACCGTCTGGAGCAAGGGAGTTGACGAGCCGCACCCCCGGGATGCCCACACCACGGGCCCTGCGGCGGCTCGTTCAGGCGGGCTGGTTGTGACGGGTGTAGGGAGAAGCTGATGATGACGTTGACCCGCGAAGGCGACTTCGACGCGGTCCATACCCGGCCGACTCTGCCGTCCTGGCACATGTGCCATCCACCGCACCAGCATCGGTGGACGGTGCGGCTGGAGATCGTCGCCGACGACAACCTGACCGACGACGAGTCGGTCACGGTGCACACCGCGTTCGCCGAGTTCGACGCCTGGATCGACGCGTACCTACACCTGCACAACCTGAACACGCTGGACGACTCGCTGGCGCAGGACTGCGGGGCCTGGCACCTGGGCAAGTGGATCTTCGATACCTGGGCGAGCCGGGTCCCGCATCTCGCCGCGGTGCACGTCCAGGGCCCGACGCGTGACCACCCGTTCGACCACCACGAGCGGTCGGTCGTCACCTACCGCCCCGAGGACGATCCGTCCTACGGCCGCTTTCGGCTGGACAACGACGACATCCAGACCGCCGGAGTCGACGTGTCCTGGGAGGAGTACTGGTTCGGGCCCGACGGGGCCCGGACCGGGGAGATGGTCAAACACGTCACGGTGCGCTTCACCGACGGCCATCACCCCTACACCCGCTGGCGTCCGGCCAACATCCTGTCCGAGTGCACCGCCCCGGACGACCAACTGCTGCGCGTGGAGCAGCTCACCATCGAATACCGCTACGCCGCCGAGCAAACGCTCTACGGCACACGGCTCCCTGCGGAGTGGTGGGCCTACGCTACCCACGCCACGACCGTACACGCGGGCGAGTCCGGCCAGGTCATCGAGCCGCGCCGCGAGCAGACGCTGTACACGCTGGGCTCCGAGAACCTTCCCGCGTGGGTGGCGTCGCTGCAGCGGACCCACCTGCCTGCCCCGGACGAGTTGGCGCCACCGCCCGCGACCGCCCGCTCCTGAACACGGTGTGCCTCCTCGGGCGCGATGCCGGGCAGCGGCCCGGCGTCCGGCGGGGCTGTTGCGCCGGGTGAGCACTCAGCTCAGGGGTGTCTGCGCGGTGACGCCGGCGCCCGTGAGCGTCGCGCGGTGTGTCACGCCAGCATGCCAGCGGTAAATCGAGACAGATGGCGCGGGTCGGACCGTTCGTCGTAGGCACTGCTGGGGACGGGGAGGTTGCCCTCGACGGCCACCGCAGCACCGATGGGCACTCCGGCGTACGCGAGGGCGTTGCGTACGCGCCGGACCTCCAGCTGATGGTGGGCCGTGGTGTGTCCCTCGGCGCACACGAAGGTGACCGCGGGGCCGTCCACCCGCAGCACCCCGCCCTCGCACCCGGCGCAGGTATCGCATTTGACCGGTCGGATGGCACTGGCAGTGACGATCTGGACGTAGCGGCCGACCAGGATGGTCAGGGCTCCGAGGGATGACAGCGGTACCGGCGTCTGCCGGATGACAGCTTCGCCCAGTGGGCTGATCACGTCGTGCAGCCCGCGCACGGCCGCCCACAGCACCGGGGGGTGCCCCGGTACGTCGCTCATCGGCTCGCCCGGCGCCTCCAGCCAGCTGCTCATGTCCCTCCACAGGGTGTCCAGCGGGCCGGGACCGTCACCCGCGCCCAGGACGCCGGCGGTTACTCCCGCCGCCTCGATCCGCCGGCTCAGCTCCTCCGGTTCCCCGCCCTGGGCACGCAGGTTCTCGACCGTGACGGCCAGGGGGATGGACTGTGGGGACTGCTCACGCTCGACCGACAGCGTGAGCAGAATGAAGGAGAGCGCCCCGATGTTGCCGGGGTGCTCATCCCAGGTGGGTGCGAGAAGTTGGGCGGCGCGCGCCACGGCGGCCCGCCACACGTCCGGCGCCGTGGTGGGCAGCAGGTAGGCCATCTCGTCCGGCAGCGTCCGTGAAGGCAGGACACCCGTCATACGGTGACTCCAAGCAGGTCGGAGGAAAGGTCAACGAGGCGCGGGGCTCTGCGGGTTCGCCGACCGGTCGAAGCTACCGCGTGAACGCGCGCCCGCGCTGTGCTTCATGGCCACAACCGTGCCCAGCACCATGCCCTCCGACACCTCCGTCCTCCCGGCCCCGGCAGAAGACCGATCGAACTGTCGCCCCGGCCATACGCGGGCTAGGTTCGCAGGCGGCGGTGGCCATGGTGACGCGAACGCCCAAACCGTTCGGCCCGTGGAGACCGCTGACCTGATCATCCCTGGCTCGCACTCCACACTCGTCTACGAGCTTCGCCTCTGATCCCGCTGCCGGATACCGCACACAGCTGGACGGCTCATCGTCGGCATCCGGCGGCGCCGGACGCGCCAACCCGATGGAGAGTCGAGCCTAGCCGTACAGGCGGTGACCGGAGACGGGCCGGACATCGTGGGGTCGAAGCGCTCACCCGCGGCCCACGCTGCTGGTGCACTGGCCCAGGGTGACCGGGACCGGGGTTCCGGTCGTCGGGGAGGGCCGGTAGACGACGCCGTAGTCGCGGGCGAAGCAGTTGGCCTCGGCCTCCGAGTTACTCAGCCGGTGCAGGTAGAGCGCGTAGGCGACCGAGGTGGTCTGCTCCTCGGTCAGGCACAGCCGCCAGCGGTTGTCGGTACGGCTGAACGGCGCGGTGCGCACTCGCTCGGCGAGCCCCTCGGCCGGCCCCGTGGCCAGGTCACGGGCGAGACGGACGAAGACCCGTACCGCGTCCATCTGGGCCGGGCGCAACTCCACGAGCTGTTCTCCGGGCCCTGGTTCGGGCTCACCGAAAGTCTGCGGCGGGCGGGCATGCGCGTAGGTGCGAACGTCACGGCCGCTGGAGGTCAGCCGCGCTGCCCAGCGCACGGGCCGGGACAAGCGCGCGGACAGTTCCGCGCGCATCTCTCGGTCCGCCAGTTCCACCAGCCCCTCGCTCACCAGCGCCTCCACACGCCGCTGGTCCTGTACGGGCACACCGTCCACAACCCACGCCTCGCGCGCGACCTGCTCGCGCTCCCACAGCATGTCCAGCAGGGCGATCCGCTTCTCGGAGTGCCTCAAGACGTCCCCCTGTTCGGTCTCGATCGGCGGCGGGCGAGTCCATCGTCTCTGGCCATGGCTCGTGTTGCGCTGTTTCCCCTTCGCCGTCACTCCGGTGAGCGAGCACCAGGCGGTACGCCGTCGCTCCGGGGCAGGGGCCGATGACACGCTGAGGGGTCCCTTGCCGTCGGCGATCGGCACGCCAGCCGACGACGGCGGCAGCGTTGCCGGCCATAGCTCCGCCGACCGTGGAGGGCGAGGGCCGTCGTCGGCCGGACCGTGGTCTGCCCTGCTGTCCGGGCCGCGTGGGAGCATGCGGCAGGAAGACAGCGTGAACTCGTCGGCTTGAGGAAGGCGCGGCATGACAGGGCAGTGGGGTCTGGCGGTCACCAGGGCGCAGCAACTGGCGTCCGCCGCCTTGACCGTCAGCGACAACAACTGGGAGTACACCGGCACCCGCGACGTGCTGGCCATCTCCCTTGCTGCGCTGGGCCGCCAGAATGCTGGCGGTGTGGAGGCGGTGACGCTCGGGTCGCTGCTGTGGCATCTGTCGCGCCTGGACGGCGGTGTCCGGCAACTTGCCGCCTCTCTGGTCGGCGAGGACCTGGCCCTGTCCACGGATACGGATCCCGCGACGGTGGACGACAGCAGCGATCCGGTGATCGCGACCTGGCTGTGGCTGACCCGTACCTGGCCCGCCGACCCCCACCAGCCCCTTTCGAAGGAGCGGTGGGACGGAATGACGCGTGGTCTCGCCCGCGGTTCTGCGGAACCGGCCATCGTGGTCTGCCATCAGCTTGCCGTGGACGCGGTCTGCCACGCTCTGGAAGAGGAGCTGCACCGTCCCCTGGCTGCCGGCACCGAAGTACAGGGTGTCGGAGGGGACTTCGCCGGCAGCATCGGCACGGTGATCGCCCCCGCCTGGTACTTCGACGACGAACGGCAAGATCTGTCGTGCGGCCCTCTGCCGCACGGCTACGAGGTGCAACTGTCCCAGCCCTCTGCCGACAACACGGTGAACGTCATCTGGCGCACAGCGGCGCTGCAGGTCGTCCTGGACGAAGAGGCGTGGGAGGAGACCCACCGCAGCGCCTACGGTCTGGATTCATGGACGCGGGCCGAACGCCAGGCATGGGTCCTGACCCAACGACACATCGGCTACCACGCGGACGACCTCGACCTGTACGCCTCCGGCGCCTCCTCCACTCCCGAGGCGGTCAGCGAGCGCGACGAGAGGTGGCTGCCCGCGAGCCGGCTTCTGGCGCTGGCCGTGTGGCGTGCGGCCCGACACGAGGGGGTGCTGATCGACGACGTGGATCTGGCCCGGCCGCTGTGGTGGCTGGGCGGCGCCCTCCACGAGCGCCTGTTCGCCGACCCGCTGCCCGCCTGGGATCCCGCTCCCGTTCTCGGCTCCTGGGAGGAGCTGCGGGAGCGGGAGGACGAACTGCTGGAGGCGGCCCGGCGGATCGCGACGTGGCATCAGCTCCGCGACCTGCACGACAACCATGCCCTGCGCGACACGAAGGGCGTCTGCAGCCTTCAACCTCCGCCGCTGCTGCTGGGCGACCGCTGCCGGGACCTGGCGTCCGGACCTTTCCGTGACGGGCAGCCGCCACGCTGGCAGCCCGCCGTCGAGTACGCCACCAAGGCCGTCGCCAGCGCCCTGCACCAGCTGCACGACGGAGAGTGGAATCCCCAGGCCCAGGCCCGGCAAGCTGCGGCCGAACTGCTGCCCACCCTCCAGGCGCCCCCCGACCTGCCCGAAGTGCCCGCCCATATCAGCGAGCCGGCCTGGATCCAGCGGGCCCTGCGGATCGGACACCTCCGCGCCACACTCCGGACCGTCCAGGACCATCACAAGGGTGAGACCGAACTCGACGTCCACCCGGCACAACCCCTCGGCCTAGCGATCGGTCTGGTCTGGAATGCCTTGGACGACAGCGCCCCGGCCCTGTCCGGTCTTGAAGAGCTGTGGGTACAGAGGCAACACGACGTGGCGCGGTGGGAACGCACCCACCTTCCCCACGCACTGCGCACGTACATCCGCGCCCTGGAAGAGCTCGCCTCCACCCTGGGCACTCTGTGCTTCGACCTGAACACCGGCCATTCCAGCCACTAGACACACCACCCGACCAGGCAACTCGATGGTGACGGGCGCCAAGGTTCTCAACCTCCCCAAGGACTCACCCGTCCCGGGAGCACGCCAGGGCGGCCATACAGTGGAGAACACCAACCGCGAAGGGGGCCAGTGCACTTGGACGTCGAGTACGAGTACAGCGAACCGGAACCGTCCGAGCCTGTCCCGGCCCGAACCGCTGCCCAGACCGAGTGGCGCTTTGCCGCTCCGGGCCTGATCCTCGTCGAATGGCATGACAGCCATGCCGACTGGCACAACAGGGTCATGGCCGACGAGTTGTTCGCATCACCGTCCTATCTCCCCAAGGAAGGGGTCGAGGCACTCGCCTGCCCCTGCGGCAACTACAAACAGCTCACCGTCATCGGCACCTGGGGAGGGCCGCTGACCCTGCAATGCCCCTGCGCCAGTCCATTCCGTGCGACCTCCGACGCGCCCTGGGCCGTGAACCTGCTCAAGCGGCTTATCCTGTGGCACGCCGACGCCACCTCGGAACTGCGCCAACTCAACGACCTCATCATCGAACACCACACGGCCCACCAGATCTACCGCGACCGGGTCACCGACCTCGTCGAGAACAGCGCCGCCACCAGCACGGCACACGACCTGCGGGCCCTGATCCACGCGCCGATCCCAGACACCAGCCTTGCGCCCCTGGCCCGCGCGGTAGTACGACGCGAAGAGCGGGAAACACGCGACACGCGACTGCGGCGGGCACTCAGGGAAGTGCGCCTCACACCCGACGGTAAACGCCCCCGCTACGCCGGCGGGCCCCTGACCGGCTACTTGATCCGCGCGATGACCGTACTCGCCAGCTCGGGCAGTCGCGACCTGTGGTACACGGAGGAGGGCCGCCGTCTACTGGAGACCATCGACCGCGTGACCACGGATATCCAGCAACACGATCCGGGTCCCACGACGCATCGGTGACGGCTGAGTCACCCGCCTGCCTCGTTACTCGAAGGCGTGAACCAAGGACGCGAGTTGGTCCGTCGCGGCGAGCAGAACGCGGTCAGCGCAGGGCCGGCCGATATTCCCATAGGCAGCCCCTGGGTGATCGTGACTACCGGCACGACCAAGCTGGGCAGGCCGATGTGGCTGGTGAGGTTGGCCCAGTCGGCCTGGTCGAAAATCTCCACCCCCTGGCACCCGCAGGGTGGCCCGCGCCAACTCCCTGACCGCAGCGGGCAGTAGGGTTCCTCGACATGAATAGCGACGGCCGATGGATCAAGCAGGACAGTCGAGTCCTCTTCGCCGGCGGGCCCGACGATCGCATCCACCTCACCGTGGACCACGCAGTGCGGCCCGACGGCGTCACCGTCGCCTACCCTCACGTAGACGCCCCGGACTCGGTCAGGGTTCTCGCCGTCCGTCACGGTCAGGTGGCGATGGTCACCCAGCACCACTACCTTCACGGCTCGATCACCGATCTGCCCGGCGGGCTCGTCGACCAGGACGAGGAACCAGCCGACGCCGCCCGCCGTGAACTGGCCGAGGAGACCGGGCTGCAGGCCGCATGGCTGTTTTCAGTCGGTGCGGTGGCCACCGCACGCGCTACGAGCACCGAGAAGGCCCATCTCTATCTCGCCCACGGCTGCACCCCGGGCCCCACCTCCCAGGACGCCGGGGAGTCGGTACAACTGCACTGGCGTTCCTGGCACGAGCTGAACGAACCTGATGTCACCGCCTTGCAGGCCGTCATGCCCTTTCCCCTCGGCGACGCAGCGTCGCTCGCCGCAGTGCAGCGCAACGGGATGGCCTTGCGTGCGGTCGGCGGGGCGCTTCCGGCGCGCGGCGACGACCTGGTTGCCGCAGCTTGGGCGGCCTACACGGTCGCTGCGCTGCGTGACCCGATCGCCGACGACCGGCTGAGCCTGGTCTGGCTAGACCTCGCCGTCGGCCGCTTCGCCGAAGGCGGGGCGATCCTGGTCGAGTTGGAGTCGGGATACGAAGGGCCGGATGCCGAAGCCTCCTGGGCCCGAGCCGCTCAGCGCCTCTGGCGGATTGCCCAGCAGCAATAGACCTGGCGGTGTCTCTGGCCGAACATCTCCGTCGGCACGCTCGTGTGGGCGACGGCGCCAAAGCGCACCGAGTAGGAGTCTGCAGGACGGTGCTCGCGCGCCCCATCACGGCCGGGGCGACGCCGAGCTGTTCCGAAACGGAACGCGCGCTGTGTTCCGAGCCGGAGCAGCCGCCTTGTTCCGAAACGGAACGGGCCTTGACGGTGATCATCACGGACTATCCTGACGCCGCTGTCCGAAAAACACCGCCGAGGCCCGCACAGCAGCCCCTCATGTGGCGCACGGGCATCGACTACACCACAGCCTCTGTTCGCAACCGTGTACGGTTTCCCTGAGTGCATGTCAGGGCCACGGGGAGGGGCGTTGGATCTTCAGCATCAGACCTCGAACTTCGTCAACGCGTCCTGGTCGCTGGTGGATCTGCGTGACCTGATCTACAACATGCTGAGCCTGCTCTCCACTGAACTCAGCGAGAACGGGGGCATGGCCGGCGACGACGAGGCGGGCCGCGCCTTCGCCACTGTGTACAAGGAGGCCGTGAAGACGGTCTTCGACCAGTCCGCCTTCGCCCACCAGGTGATGGCCAACGGCGCGGGCGCGCTGCTCAAGTCTGCCGAGGCATACCTGAGGCAGGAAAGCCGTATCGCGGCCGAGCTTCTCGGTCAGAGCCCTCAAGGTCCGGACATCGGTGTACAGCCGTCGGGGCCTGACTGCTCCCCGCGCGGCAGTCACCACGCCGAGGACCTTCCCGAGGTCGTCGGCGAGACCAGCGGTGTCGACCAGTTCCTTTTCAACGAGCGTTTCCTCGGGCACCCAGGCAAGCTCCGTGCCGTGGCGCTGACCTGGCGCAGCGCGGCCAAGATCCTCGAAGGCGCGTACTGGGACTCCGAAGCCGCATGGCAGCGTGCAACGCTCGACGAGGTCGGCCAGACCGCCGACCGGGTCGAGGAGTTCTTCAGGAAGTTCGTCGGCAAGAGCCATCCGCCCAGTGAGGTGAGCGAAGACGAGACCCTCATGGCGAACCTGCCCACCGCCTGCAAGATGATCGCCAATGCCTGCGACGCCTACGCCGATCACATAGAGACCGCCAAGCAGCGGCTACCGATCGAGGAGACCTCCCCCGACGAGGCTCTCTGGCCGTGGGAGCAGCCGCGGTTCGGAGGGGACGGCCACGACGGCGGACTGCACGAACTCGTCACGAGTGACATGCGGATCGCCGCCCTCGGCAAGATCCCGCCAGCTCTGGACAGCTCGAAGGCGAAGGTGAAGATGCCGCGGCCGGACAACGACAGCCCTGTGCCCGGGCTGCCTCCGTTCCTGGCACCGATTCTTCGGGTCCCGCTCCTGGTTCCTGTCGCCTACCGCCCGGCCAACGGCCCGCGCGTACAGCCCATCCCCCCGGCCACGCCGCCCAACCCCCGCTTTCCCCCACTCACGGCCGGGCAGCGGAACAACTTCCAGATGTGGCTGAACTCCCTGCGCCAAGGCGATTTCTCCGGGGGGAGGCCAGCCGAGGTCGCCTACCAGCGGCGCGTCGCTGGCTATCCCGAGTACGAAGTCCACATTCCTCCGGGGATCAGCGCCAACAGCACGCTGATGGTGGACGGATTCCGCGACGTCGACGGGATGGCCGTCGAGGCGAAGTACGTGAACAAGCCGGACCAGCGCTGCTACCGCTCCTTGGAAGATCTCCGCAAGAACCATGCCAGCGGGGACCGAGACTTCCTCTACGACAAGGACCGAGTAGAGCTCCGCAAGTACGCCGCGGCCCTGAATGACCCGCGGAACACGGAGATGCGGGGCGTCGAAACCGTCACCAACAACCAGGAAGCAGTCCAGTACTGGCGCATCATGATGGCCGCGTACGGCGTCAGCGGGCACGCCCGCTACGTTCCCTGACACCGCCAGCACACCGCCGCACAGGAAGCACCAGACCACGATGGAACCCGAAGAGGTCGCGGAACTCCGCACGATGTACGTCTTCACCCCGCCGAAGGGCCAGAGCTGGGGCCTGACGTTCGAGGGCCTCGAAGTCAGACTGCGCGAGCGGAACCCCGACGAGTTCGTCCGTATCGAAGCCGGCGGGCCGGTCAGAGGTTCGTCCATGCATTTCGGCATCACCCTGGGCGACGAACAACTGGAGGGCCTGGCCCGGCTGTCATCGGAAGGGGTGGCGGTTCTGGACTGCAACGCCGACCTGGCGGCCGAGTTCGTCCTCTGGCTCAGGGACCGCGTGGTCCCGACCGGCATGACGGTCATGTTCAACACCGAGTGGGGGCTGGAGGAGGACATGCCGCCAACGCCGGTTCCCGATGCGTCTCGGCCGGATATTGTTGCCGCCTTTGTCGCGCACATCGAGGAGACCGGGGGCCTCGACTGAACTCGCACTTGGTTCGTTGCGTGGAAGCGATCACTGAGCGAGCCGAGCCCTGTTGGCCTCCGGCCCGCCTCACATGCCGTGCAGCGACACAGACGTGCCTTCTGTTTTCCCCGCGGGGGCGCCACGGGAGCGGTGACCGTGTCCTTACTCGAAGGCACCAAGCGGCGTCGTGAGCCGTTCCGCCACTGCGAGCAGAGTGCGGTCCGCGTACGGCCGGCCGATGATCTGGACGCCGATGGGGAGCCCGTGGGTGGTCGTGGCTACTGGTACCACCAGGCTCGGGAGGCCGATGTGGCTGGTGAGGTTGGCCCAGCCGGTCTGGTCGTAGAAGCTCCGCTCCTGGCCGTCGACCACGAGGGTGCGGCTGCCCGCTGGAATCGCGGGTGTGGGTGCGGCTGGCGTGATCAGGATGTCGTGTTCCGTGAAGAACTGTTGCCAGTCCGATCGGAGTCGGGCACGTTCTTCGTTCGCTCGGAGCCAGGTGCGGTGGGATTGAGTCCGGTGGCGGAGGAAGGTCGCACGGGGGCTGGAGTCGTCGTCTTGCAGTTGTCGTGCGGCAGCGGCTTCAGCGGCAGCGGCGCTGTCGTCGGTGGTGGCCGTTGTAGTGGCGTACAGGAGTTGTTCGAAGAGACGCGTGGAGTATGCGAAGCGGACTGGTCCGGGTGTGTGTCGGACCGGGGCTCCGGCTGTGGTCAGGGCCTTCTCAAGGGTGGCGAGGGCCTGGGCCGTGTCGTGGTCGACGGGGCAGTCCGCGTCCTCGGCCCAGATCGCGAAGCGCAGCTGCTCGATGCCCCTGCCGGCCGGCGGGAGATCTACGCGCCAGGGCGTGCCCTCAGCCGGTGCCGGGGTGATGAGTGCGGTGAGCAGCAGGTCGAGGTCGCGGGGGCGGCGGGCCAGTGGGCCCGGGGTGACCATGTCGCTGCTGGTGAGCCAGCCCGGTGGCCGGGGGATGTGGCCGCGGGCGGGGACGAGTCCGTGTGTCGGCCGTAGTCCGTATACCCCGCAGTAGTGGGCGGGCAGGCGGAGTGAGCCCGCGAGGTCGCTGCCGAGGTCAGCGGGGGTGAGGTGGGCGGCGACCGCTGCTGCGGGTCCCCCAGACGAGCCACCGACCGTCCGCGCTGGATCGTGCGGGTTGAGCGTGGGGCCGAAGAGGGCGTTGTCGGTATGGAGGTCCTGGCAGTAGGCGGGGGTGTTGGTCTTGCCCATGATCACCGCGCCCTGGTGGCGGAGCCGTGCGACAGCGTGGGCGTCCTGGTCAGGAAGGTGGTCCGCCAGTTCCTCGGCTCCGCTGGTGGTACGGAGGCCGGCCGTTTCGAAGCTGTCCTTGATGGTGACGGGGAGACCGTCGAGGACCCCAACGGCCTCACCGAGAGCACGGCGCTCGTCGGCGGTGTGAGCGGCTTGCCGGGCCGCGTCGTCGTCACGGGTGACGACGGCATTGAGGGTGGTGGCGTCGATCCGGTCGAGGTGGAGGTCGAGCAGCTCGCGGCTGGAGATCTCGCGGCGGTCCAGGGCGCGCAGTTGGACGTGGGCGGGCTGGCGGGTCAGGTCGGTCATGCGGAGGCTCGCTCGGGGTGGGGGGCGCGGGCACGTTGGCGGGGAAGGTGGCGTGCGACGGCGAGGAGCGCGTCGATGTCGTCCATGGGCTGGCTGGTCTCGGTGGCGGTATCGGCGACAGCGTCGATGTCGCCCATGGGCTGGCTGGCCTTGGGGGCGGTATCGGCGAAGTCGGTGAGCCGGTCGGGCTGGGGGCGCTCGCCCCTCTTGCGGGCGGCGATGCCGGCGACTATTTGGTCGGCGGTGACAGCTGCGTTCAGATCTTCGCCAGAGAGGCCGCGCGCGCTGTGGTGGGCTTCGCTTCTTTCGCGGACGCTCGTCTCGATGTACTGACGGATCACGAAGCGGCCGTCGCGGATCTCCACCGCCCGCCGGTAGAGCTTGAACCCGATCGTGCGGGAGCGGCGACGCTGTGCGGGGTCGCTCCGGTCGATGGGGAGGCGGATCTCGGGCGCCTCGCTGTAGAAGGTCATCCACAGGCGGCGCAGGCGGTAGTAGCTGAGGTGCTGCTTGAACCGGTACCGGATGCTCTGGGCCTGGTCGGTGATCGTGGGCACCAGCCAGCCGATGAGGGTGAGCATGGCGCCGACGTCGCCGCACGTCCAGGCGAAGTTCTCCCAGCCCGCGAGGGAGGCGCCGAAGGCGCTGGCGATGACGTTGCCGATTCGCACGGCGCTGTATCCGAGGGTGATGGTGGCGCCCAGGGCGACGACCCGCAGACCGACCCAGACGGAGGTCTGCTTATGACTCCGCGCAAAGCGCCAGCAGGCCCGGGCGAGGAGCACCTCGCCGATCGTGTACGCGGTCACGTACAGGGTCAGGTACGCGGCGTACATGTTGTCGTGCGCGTAGTACAGCGTGAAGTCGATCGGCCTGGGAGCGCTCGGGGTCAGCAGGGCGAAAAGCACCAGCAGCCCGGCTATCACTGCGAGGCCGGCGCCGAGCCAGGCCCGTGCTCGCCTGCGGGCGATCTCCGGGGGTGACCCCCAGTAGGTAAGGACCACCTGCTGGCAGGCGATCAGAGCGATCACGCACCCCTGCGCCAGCGGGACGGATAGGTTCACGGTGCCCAGGACGCGGTCGATCTGGTTCCACATCGGGGTGATGGAGAACAGGAACGACAAGCCCGAGAGCAGGAAGACGGCGACCAGGGCCATGGTGGCGGGGTCACGTCGACGGGCAGGGACATCCCGCAGGAGGCAGAGGAATCCCAGGACCGCGACCACAAGGCTGATCGGGTGGAGCAGGTCCTTCATCATCGGGCCTCCCGCCTGCGCAGCAGGGTGTGCGCGACCCTGTCCTGGACCTCGTCGCCGGAAGGCTCGTCGCTGCGCAGCCGCCGGTCGATGATCCGGTGCTGGAGGAGCGAGGCGCGAAGTTCGGCATCGCGTTCCTCGGCCTCGTCGTACTTGGTCCGCCCCAGCATCACCTGCACGGTGGCCGGGTCCACGCTGGTGAAGAGCGTGGGCGCCAGGGCGGACAGCGGGCGGGTCTCGTGGTGCTTGAGCAGGAGATGCATGAACTCGTGGGCAATGATCTGATCTTGATGCCAGAGGCTGGTACGGGGGTCGTAGGACACGTAAATCGCACGCTCAAGGACGGCACACGCCCCGCAGACCGCCGGTGCCTGCTCCAGCGGCATCAGGATCACCTCACGGCCCGTGCGACGCGAGACCTCGTCCCGTAGGTCGCGGATGCTCGTGACGTCGGGGAGATTCAGCTCGGCCAGGAGGTCACCCTGGCGCGGGCTAAGTGCGGACCACATTTCCACTCCTTGATCATTTTCTAACTGCCCCCGTAATTCACCTAGTTGGAGGGCGGAAGACCCTCCATCTTCCGCACCCCCTCCACGAGACCAAGCACCGCGTCCTTTCCGTCCGCCGAGACATCGGACAGACGAAGGAGGACGTTCTGCATCTTCGAATCGCGGAGCAATGCCAGCAACTTCAGTTCCTGCGCGGTCTTTTCGGCGACCTCATCGTCGAACCAATAGGCGGGCGACACCCCGAAAAAGGCAGCCAGGGCTTCAAGATGACGCTTCGTCGGATTGTCGCGCTTCCCCGTACGCAGCATCCAAAGATAGGTGTCACTCACCGTTTCCAGCCCTCGCTCTGCCATGAGCTCAGCGACCTCAGCATTGCTGAACGGGCCGCGATCAGGCGGGTGCACCGCGTCAAACAGCTGGTTGAGCCGGTCCTTGAGCTCCCGCGGACGCGGGCCCGTCGGCTCCTCTGGTAGCTCTTTCATGATCCTTTCCTGGATGGGATTCACAGCGGTTCAGTCACTGTATCCCGCCATCAACAAGAGTTGACGCACCGATCTTGCGTATGGAAAGTTCTACCTTGCAAATGCTTTCCGCGTTTGCGCGTCCACCCTTCGGGATGGTCTGCCCGCTTCTACCGATAGGCGCACCCGGCATGCGTGACACGTGTCACTTTCCTTAGCAGCGTTAGTTGCATCTGTGATTGCAGGGCGCATTTGATCTTCGAATGAAGGGGTACGGAGGCATGGCGGGAACGCTCGATCCCGTTCACGATGCCCACGCGGGTAATTCCGTGAGATTCGGCGCTGTGGTGCGCTGCCGGTCCTCGCCATACTCGCGGACGGACGGCTGGCCGTGCGCCGCTGCGCCGCACCGGAACGGCGCGGCCTCTGCGCTGGCAGTGTGGGTTGCTTCACTCCTCCCATCACCTGCGGCGCCAATGCCAGTCGGCGACCCTCCCACGGGCTACCTCGACATGACGGGTACCGCCGAGCGCGCCACCATGATCGGCGCCGCCAACCTGGCGCCGTTCGCCAGTGCACGGCGTCGCGGCATGAGACACGAGGGGGCCCAGTGAAGATCATCTCCGAGTGCGCCGGAGCGATCAGCCTGCTGCCTGTGTCTCGGCCAGCTGCCTCCACTCGCAGACGCAGGTGCCGCCGCCCTCCACTGCGACTTGTAGAGAGTCCTTTAGCAAGGTCTGGATCTTGCCGCAGGGCCTGCATATGTTCGTCGTCCCTCGCCGGGCACCCGCCCGACGGCAGATGACGCCAGGAGACGTATGCGGCAACGCACGATCCAGCCGGGTGAGATAGCCCCGCAAACAGCGACGGCGCCCAGGGAGCGGTAACTCCCGGACGCCGAACGCCACATGGCACTCCTGCCCCGGCAAGGGCGGAGATTACCCACCTTCACCGCGCCGGTCCTTTCCTACGAGGCACACCGGTGCGGGCTTCACTGCAGAGGAGAGTCTTACATGCCGCCTGCCCTGCGCAAAAGGCCGGTCTCCCCGGCCAGCGCGGCAGCCACCCACCTGACCCACCACTCGTCGACCGACCTGCTGCCGGCCACCGTCGCGCCGCAGCCCTCGACGGACACGCGCCTGAAGACGGCGGTGTCCCGATGAGCGGGCAGGCACGCAAGTGGGTGTGGAAGAGCAGCACCAGCCGTGGCACGGCCCGCCTGGTCCTGCTGTCGATCGCCGACCGGATCCCCGACGCGCAGTGCGTCGCCTACGCGTCCGTCGCCGAGCTGATGGAACGGACGAACGCCAGCCGCAACGCTGTGCGCAACTCACTGGACTTGTTGGAGGACGCCGGCGAGCTGGAGATCCTCAACGACTACGAGGGCCCGCAGCACAGCACGGTCTACCGCATGCCACGCCCAGCCGCCTGGCTCGCGAAGGTCGCGGCTGCGCAGAAGGGCGACCCCGACCTGGGCGTCGAGGACGTCCCGCCCCTGACGGACGCCGATCCCGCCCCCGCCCTGAAGGACCTGGACGAGGAGCGGCTGCGCAAGCACCGCATCTGGCGCAAGGCAGGGTCAGAATCCGGCCCCCGTCGTCAGAATCTGGCCGGGTCAAAATCTGCACCCCCTCGTCAGAATCTGACCCCTGGCCGGGTCAGAAACCGACCCCCCTCCGGGTCAAAATCTGACCCCCAGAACTGTAGTGAACCGAAGGTGAACCGTAGGTACAGCAGCAGTAGTGCTGCCGACCTCACCTCGGCCACCGACTGGCAGGTCGACGACGCGAGCCTGTCCTGGGCCCAGCAGCAGGGACACCTGGCACGCCTCGGCGAGCAGGGCCTGCAGGCCGCCGACGCGAAGTGGCGCCACTACCGCGCCGCCTGGAGCGCTCGCCCCACCAGCGCCTGGGCTGCCGACTGGCGGTCCTGGATCGCCCGGGAGCACAGCCCCACACCCCAGCGCCCGAACCTCTACGCCCTGCCCGGCGGCACCCCCGCGCCGCAGGCCGGCATGACCAAAGCCGACCTGCACATGGCCGCCCTGAAGGCCGCACTCGACGAACCGACTGGAACGGAGTAACTACCTTGGACCGCCGCGAAGTTGCTGCCGTGCTCACCTACGTCGGCCGCCTGGACCCGCGCACCATCCGCACCGACGCGGGCGAAGCCCGCGACCAGCTCGCCATGTGGCACGAGCTGCTCGGCGACGTGCCCATGACCACCGGTCAGGGCTGGGACGTGCGCGAGACCGTCCGCAAGCGCATCGTGACCTCGCCGTACCCGATCCTGCCCGCCGACGTGGCCCGCGAATGGCACGCACACCGCCGCGAGCGCCTGGCCCGGCACACCGACCCGACGCCGATGGCCGACCCGGACAACCCGCAAGCCTGGCGGGCGGAGCTGCTGGCGGCGCGCGACGCCGTGGCCGCCGGGCACACCGCGCCTTCGGCGCACCGCGGGATCACCGCCGGGCGCCACCGGCCGGGCCTGAAGGACCAGCTGGCCGCCGTCGGCTCCTACATCCCGGCCGCTGTCCGCGCCGAGCTGGCCCCCTACCGCCCGGCCCGCGCCGCCCGCGAAGCCCGCATCGCCGCCGGAGGCCCCGACGTCCTCGCCGTGCCGTGCGAGTGGTGTCACGCCGACAAGGGCGAGCCCTGCCGCCGCCGACGCATCACCCTCGACGGTGCCGCCCGGGGCAACGCACCGCGCGCCACCGCCCACCCCGGCCGCATCGACCGCGCCCTGGCGGCGCAGGCCCAGGCGCCCGCCGCCTGACCGCAGCCCGCTTCTCCACAGAAACGTTCCGCCTTGCGTACGGCTCACCGCCGTACCCCGAGCCCGCCTCGCAGCGCCCCGCCGCACCCCAGCGACCACCGGTGCCGAGCGGCCCCTGCCGACCGAGGCGACTTCCGGAGACTGCCTTGCGCCACATCACCACCAACGACACCCCGCCCCCGACCATCCGGGGCATCGCTGACCACAGCTGGCAGGCCCGCGGTCTGTGCCACAACATGCCGGCCAAGGACATCGACGAGCTGTTCTTCCACGCCGCCCGCGACCGCGCGGCGATCGACGAGGCCAAGTCGATCTGCGGCCGGTGCCCGGTGAAGAAGGCGTGCTTCGACTACGCCCTCGACAACGAGATCCGCCACGGCATGTGGGGCGGGCTCACCGAGGACGAGCGCCGCCCCTGGCACGCCAAGGTCAACAAGCGTCTGGACTACAGCCGGGTGAAGGCCGCCTTCGAGGGGCGCGACATCCACCTCAGCGACGCCGAGCGCGAGGCCGTCACCCGCCACGCCTACGTCCGCGGCTGGAGCCCTGAGCGCCTCGCGCACACGCTGCGCCTCGACCTCGACTGGGCGCGCGACCTGATGCGCAACGCCGCCCACGCTGTCGCCGACCGCGACCGCTACTGGGACCAGGCCGACGAGACCGAGCCGGCCGACGAGACCACGGAGGACGACGACGTCGCCTCGCCGGTGCAGGTCCCTCGCCAGGTGCAGACCGACTCCCTGATCGCCGCCCTCCGAAAGGCCGCATGACAAACGCCATCGCCATGTCCCTGCCCTACGGCATCGAGCCCGTCTACGTGGTCGCGGCCATCGGGCTGCTCGCCCTCGCGCTTGCCGGCTGGTCGATCCGGCGTAACCGGAACCGGGCTGACGGCAAGCGCGTCGGCACCCCCGCGGTCTGGGTCTCGGCCCTCGCCGCCCTCAACTGCACCGTCTACTCCGGCGACACCAGCTGGCGGTTCGCCGCCGACTACCTCGACATGGCCGGCACCGTCGAGCGGGCCATGATGTTCAGCGCGGGTGAGGCGGCGCTGTTCGCGACCGCGCTGATGGCCCGGCAGAACCTGAAGACCCAGGGAGCGCCCGGCCTGCCCGGCGCCCTGGTGTGGGTGATCACCGGGGTGCAGATCATCCCGGCGTACGCCGAGTCGGGCACGGTGGGCGGCACCGTGCGGGCCTTCGTCGGCCCGGTCATGGCAGCCGTGCTCTGGCACCTGGCCATGGGCATCGAGCTGCGGCTGCACAAGCCGGACGCCACCTCGCAGGGGCTCCTGGCCACGCTCGGACGCGAAGCACGAGAACGGCTCCTGTCCCGCCTGTGCATCGCCACCCGCAACCGCGACGCCGCACAGATCACCAAGGACCGCGCGACTCAGCGGGCAGTGGCCCTGGCCTCCCAACTGGCGTCGATGTCGGCAGCGGATCGCGAGAAGGACACCAGGATCACCCGTCGGCTCCAGTCGGCTCTCAGCCGAGCCGGGGTCGGCAACGATCCTCAGCAGCGTCAGGCTCTCCTGGAGCAGTTGGCCGCCCGCCGGCACGCGGTAGCCCTCGCCACCGTCGAACTGCCGTCGCCCTGGGTGCAGGACATGCACGGCCAGGACGCCGATCGAGAGGAGCGGTCCCCTCTCGGCCCGTCCCCGGTGACCCTGCCGCCGGACGAGAAGCAGGTCGGTCGGCGGCTGAGCGCGGTCCCCAACGACGGTCCCCAAACCGCCGGGGACGGGGACCGTGCGGAATCGGGGACGGGGACGGAGAGCGAGGGGGACCGTCCCCACACCGTCCCCAACACCAACGGGGACCGCGAACACCCCGACACCGAAACGGGGACGGAGACCGAAGGGGACCGTCCCCACACCGTCCCCAACGCCGACGGGGACCGCGTCCACAAGGCCGGCTCAAGCCTGCTGAGCAAGGGCACAGCGGCGCCGATCGGGGACCGAGACGACGTGCCCGCCAGGGCCGAAGCGGCTGATGCCGACGGGGACGGTAGTGCCGCGGACGCCCACGAAGGTGCTGCTCAGGGCGGTACAGGACCGTCCCCGGCAGCCGTCCCCAATGGCGACGAGGGCCGGGAGCACCCGGACACCGAGACGGGGACGGGGACCGAAGGGGACCGTCCCCACACCGTCCCCAACACCAACGGGGACCGCGAACACCCCGACACCGAAACGGGGACGGAAGCCGAAGGGGACCGTCCCCACACCGTCCCCGGACGCCGGAAGACGAAGGCACAGCGGAGTCGGCCGGGTGGCGGGAAGTCCAAGCGCCCTCGGCGGAACCAGATGAGCGTCGAGGAGCGGGTCAAGATCGTCCGTCCTCACGTCCTCGAAAAGCTGGAGCGGGACGGCAACGCCTCCATCACCCGTCCCCAACTGCGCGAGATCTATCGCGACCTGGGGCTGCCGGGCGGCCGGAACGAGAGCCTGACGCCCGTCCTGGAGCGGCTGCGCGCCGAGGCAAGAAGTACGACCCGATGAAAACCTGCCGCAGGTTCGCCACCATCAAGGCCGATTTCGAGCGGGACGTCAGCTTCCTGCGCGGCCACGCCGAGCGCCACCAGGGATCCGCGCCGGCGAAGACCAGCGCGAAGAACGCCGTCTCGGTGAAGCGCAACATGGCGCGGGCCCTCAACACGCACCTCGACCGCTGTCGCGAGTGCGGCTGACACCTGCAAAGCAGCAGGTCACGCCCCTGAATCCACATTCTCCATGGTGGCCCGGCCATGGTCGGGCCACCGCTCCTGCCACGAAGGGATCGCCATTCCTACCCGCCACCCGCGTACGCATATCCCGTCGACCGCCGAGGCCGGCGCCTGGGCGGACGTGCTCGTGCGCCACCAGCTGCTGCACACCGCCGTACTGGCCCCCACCGGCCAGTGGCTCGTCCAGCACGACCCCGACGCGCCCGTCCGCGTGCTTGCCGGCGCGACCGCCATGGTCGACCTGGTCGCCGAGATCCAGCACCGCATCCGCACCACGAGGAACCACACCCGATGACGAACCCGACAACAAACCCGGCTCCCACGCCCGATGAGCCGGAAGCCAACTCGACCTCAGCGCAAGCAAGTTGGTGCGAGAGTAATACTCCCGTTGGGAGTATTACTCTCGCGTCCTCCGCCCCGGGGGTGGCGGAGGCGGTCCAGCGCCGGGGGGCACTGGACCGGGGGGATGCGACCGAGGGCGGCTCGCATCCCGAGGAGGAGACGACTCACCCGTGTCACAACCCGCACTGTGCCCAGCACGCGAGTGCGCCGCCGAGCCAGCCTCCCGCGCGTAATCGAAAGCCGAAGACCAAATCCAGCAAGCGCAAGCACCTGATCGCCAGCCGATTCAACGACGTTGAAAGGCAGTCCGTGCTCGACGCCGCGGCAGCCTGTGCCATGACGCCGTCCGGCTTCCTCGCCCATGCCGCGCTAAGCGCCGCCCGCGATCTCACCCGTACAGAAGCCGAGGTCGCCGGCGAACGCGAAATGAAGCGGCACCTGTTTGCCCTGGGCCCCGCGCTGAGCCGGATCGGCAACAACCTCAACCAGGTTGCGGCAGCCCTGAACAACGACGATCCGGCGCCGCAGGCCCGAGCAGTGCTCGATGGTGTCAACCAGGTTCGCCTGGAGGTGCACGCGTTCATCCAGCGCTACCTCAACAGCGAGCGTCCAGCAGCATGATCCCCTCAGTCAACGACATGGGTGACGACACCTACGGCCTGCTGCATTACCTGTACAGCCCCGGCAAGGCCGAGGAGCACGTCGACCCCCACCTCGTCGCCGCGTGGGACAGCCTGGCCCCCGATCCCGGCCGCAGCCCCGACCTCAAGGCGACACTGCGGGACCTGCAGATCCTGCTCGACCAGCCCGTCATGGCCCTGCCCGAGGACGAGAGGCCCGCCGAGCACGTATGGCACTTGTCCGTACGCGCCGCCCCCGAAGACCCGATTCTCACCGACGAGCAGTGGGCGACCATCGCCCGCCGCATGGTCTCCGCCACCGGCATCGCCCCCGATGGCGACGACGCCGCCTGCCGCTGGGCGGCCGTCCGCCATGCCGACGACCACATCCACATCATCGCCACCGTCGTCCGCCACGACGGCCGTCAGGCCCGCATCCGCCGTGATGGCGCCCGCGCCCAGGCGGAAGCCCGGAAGATCGAAATCGACTACGGACTACGGCGGGTGAACGTCGGCGACGGAACCGCCGCCAAACGCCCGAGCAGCGCCGAACGCCATAAGGCGAACCGCCAGGGCAAGAAGCGCACGCCACGCGAGGAGCTGCGCGAGACGGTGCGCCGCGCCGCCGCCGGCGTCGCCAGCGAGGAGGAGTTCTTCGACCGTCTGACCGCCGCCGGCCTTCTGGTCCATCAGCGCGTCGCGCCCTCCGGTGACCTGCTCGGCTACAAGGTCGCACTGTCCGGCGACCTGAACGAGGACCAGGAGCCGATCTACTATTCGGGCTCCACCCTCGCGCCCGACCTCTCCCTGCCTCGCATCCGGGAACGCTGGGCGGGCAACGCTTCCGAACCCGACCAGGACGCCACCACGGACCGCTCCTCCGGGTCGGGTCGCATCAGGCCCTCGGACGCGCGCCGCCAAGCGACGACGGCGTCCTGGCAGGCCGTGCTCATCATCGACCAGGGTGAGGACGGGCAGATTTCTGCTCTGATCGCCGCGGGCGGCGAGGTCCTCGACGCGCTCGCCAAGACGTCGGCCGCGAACACCCGGCGTGAACTGCGAGACGCCGCCTTCGTGTTCGAACGGGCCACCCGCTCCCATATCCGGGCCGAACGCGAGCACGCCCGCGGTCTGCGGAAGGCTGCCCGCGACCTCGTCCGGGGCGGGCCGGCACTCGGGCGTGTGGAGGACGGTGCCACCACCGCCATGCTGATCGACATGGTGTTCTTCCTGGTCACGGCCGCCGCCCAGTGGCACGCGATGAAGGGGCACGCCCAGCAGGCCGCTGCTGCCCGCCAGGCCGCCGAACACCTGCGCGCCGCCTACCAGGCCGCAGCGCCGATGTATCTGGGCGTCATGCGCGACCGTGGCCGGCGCATGTCCCTGCCTCTGCAGCGCAAGCAGACGGCCTACTTGCGCCAGGCGGTGCCGGAGCTGGCCGAGCAGGTCCTCGCCGAGCCGGGCTGGTACGCACTGGCCTCCACCCTCGCCGACGTCGAGCGTGCCGGGCACGACCCGGCCGCGCTCCTGGCCGAGGCCGCCGAACGACGGGAACTGGGCACCGCCGAGTCGATCAGCGATGTCCTCGTGTGGCGGCTGCGACGCATGGCCGACCTGCCCGCCGACGCATCCCGCCTGCCCGAGCACACGACCGCCGCGCCCAGCGCAACCCGGCCTGCTGTCCCGTCCCGTTTCACCTTCCCTCCGGGCACCTCGCTGACCAGGGGATAGGCAAGACGCGGTGAGCACGACGGCTGACGGAATCCCAGGCTGCGTTGCCGCCGAAAGCGGTTCGGGTGAAGTCGTCCCAGCTCGCATTGTCGGTGAGACGCGATGATGCAGGGTGGGGCCCGAGTAGGAACGGGACAGAGTACCGGTGCAGCTGTCAAATCGGGGTCGGTGAGGGACGTGGCGCTGTCCGCGTGAACCTGCCGCCCGGTCCGGCGAGTCCGCCTCGGCATACCTCTGGTTCCGTCACATTGTCGATCATGCAGGATCCGTTTGATCGTTCTCTTGTTCAGTCGATTCCTGTCCGCCCTGCGGTGCGTGGCGGCGCACACGGTCCGGGGATTGAGGAGCCGCCGAGCGACGCCTGTTCACCGGGGCGTGCTGGTGAGTTCTGTGATGCGGTCGAGGAGGTCGGCGACGTCGGTACGGCGTCGGTGGGGGCGCAGGTGCAGGGCGGCGGCGGTCAGGCGTTGGTCGGCGCGATGGGAGTGGAGGGTGGGGTAGGCGTCGAGGAGGGCGTGCCAGTGGGTGAGGGCGGGTTCGAGGTGGCCGAGGCGTAGGTGGGTTTCGGCGAGGCGGGCGTGAGTGAGCGCGGCGGGCAGGCGTTCGGTCTCGGTGCGCAGGCGCAGGGAGGTGGTCAGTGCGGTCAGAGCGCCGGTGTGGTCGCCCAGGGTGGCGAGGGTCTGGCTGCGCTGGTAGTGCAGGGCGCCAGCCGGGTAGCTGCTGAAGGGGCCTGGTTCGGCGTCGGCCTGGGCGTGGAGGTGTTCGGCGCGGGCAAGGGCGGCCACAGCGGCGTGCCGGTTGTCGTGGGCATTGAGGACAGCCAGGTGGATGTGGGTGTAGGCGCGGACGGCGGGCGGGGCGTTGCGGGCGTGCTGGTCGGCTTGTTCGGCGAGGTTCAGAACGCCCGAGGTGTGCCGGCCGAGGTCGTGGGCGTGGGTGGCCATGGTGCGCAGCGCGATGGCGAGGGTGGTGTGGTCGTCGGCGTCGGTGGCGAGGCGTGCGGCGATCTGGTGGTAGTGCTGGGCCAGGGGGTGGTGGCCGCTGTCGGCGCACATCGAGCCCAGCAGCAGGGCGAGCCGGGCGGTGGCGGACAGCAGGCCGCGGTGCACCTGGGTGGGGGCCGGGCGGTGCAGGAGGGGCTCGACCTCGTGGGTGAGGTAGGCGGCCAGGGTGGCGCGCATGCGCTGGCCGCCGTATCGGTCGGCCCGGGTGGCGAACACCTTGGCCATGTCGCCCAGTTGCTCCACGTCGCTCTCTGTGGCGCGGCGGCCGGGGCGTGCCGGGTCCGCGAACTTGGCCGGGACCCGAACCTCGGCGGGCAGGGCGAGCGCGGTGGCGGTGAGGGCGCCCGCGCCGAGCAGGGCGCGTCGGTGGGGGTCGAGTTCGGCGCGGGTGAGGTGGAAGAGTTTGCGCATGGGGTCGGCCTCCCAGGCGGGATCCACGAGTTGGGCCGGGGCTCGGGTGAGGCCAGCTTCGTGGGCCGTGATGCGCCTGTCCAGACGGCGGGAGAGGCATTCCAGGATCAGCGCGGGCAGCGGGGGCCGGGGCTGGGCGCCCTCCAGCCAGCGCCGCACGGTAGTGAGATAGACGGTCACCGTTAGGCCCCGCTCGGCGGCGACGCCTCGGAGTGCGGCGGCGAACTGGGCAGGGCCCCAGTTCGCCGCCGCTAATAAGGATGTGAGCTGCGTGTTGGAGGTGCGCGGCATCGGTGTCTCCCGAGCGGGCGAGCAGGCGGTGCTCATGCCGGTGTCTCAAGACGGGGTGTGTCCTGCGGCCGTGCGTCATTGCAGGCGGTCGCCGTGCGCTGGGCGCGTGTACGGGAACACGACGCGCGCGGTGGTTATATGCCGCAGGAATCGCCCGGCGAACCCGCACATCGCGCGATCACCGGGCTGCGCGCGGTGTGAGGCGTCGGATGCGGCGATCCCGGTCTGCGTCGGCCGAAGCGGCGCTGATCGCCTCTGCCCTGCTGTCTGGTGGTGCGCGCCGGTCTGATGCCGGGTGACATGCCGCGGCAGTAAAGGAGGGGGGCGTCGAGTCCCGTACCTCGGGCCGGTGACTGCCGGATGCCCTTGCGGTGGTGATGACTTCGGCGCTTAAGAAAGGATCTTGCACGGCGGGTTCCCCTTCCGCTCGCGCGCTGGGTCCGGAAGTGCGTGCGCTGGGCTCAGTACGGCAGTCAAGCGAAGGGGGTGGGCGGAGGTAAGCGTGTGCGACAGGCATGTGCGAATCGCCAGTTCCCACCCCAAGCGCGCTGTGCACACCCCTGGTGAACCCGCACACACGGGTGGGCGACCGGTCGGTGCGGAGGAGTCCGCAGGATGCCCGGAGTGCCGCCGGCACCGGCCGGGCGGCCGCCGGCCCCGCGTTCACACCATCGGCACCATGTGCACCACGGCGCACGGCGCGGACGCGGCGCTCTAGGGAGGCTGGATCCCACATCCGCGTTTCACAAATTCACTAAATTGCGAGTTGTGCTGCTAATCCGTGGCCGCCGCCTCTGGTGTAGTGCGACAGGACGGTGCTGAACTGGCCTTTCACGGCGGCATGTTGGCGTGAGGCCGGCCCAGCAGGGGCTTGCTTCGCCGTGCCCGTGCCGTACTGCTTGCCGCTCATCAGGCGGAAGGACCAGCCGAAATGGCGCACCTACCGGCCCCACCCGGTCGCGCAGAAGTCTCCTCTCCATTCCCGGATCCGGCGCAGCTGAAGGACATGTCCGAGCCGGAGCTCGGCCGGCTCACGACCCGACTCCGGTCGTTTCTGATCAAGCACGTATGCGCGACGGGCGGGCACCTGGGCCCGAATCTCGGCGCGGTGGAACTGACCCTCGCCCTGCACCGCGTCTTCGATTCCCCCCGCGACAGCCTGATCTTCGACACCGGCCACCAGGCGTACGTGCACAAGCTGCTGACCGGCCGCGGCGACCGGTTCGCCTCGCTGCGGCAGGCCGGCGGCCTGTCCGGTTATCCCTCACGGGCCGAGTCGGCGCACGACCTGGTGGAGAACTCGCACGCCTCCACCGCCCTCTCGTACGCGGACGGCCTGGCCAAGGCCCGGGCGTTGAACGGCGAGCAGGACCGCGCAGTGGTGGCGGTCATCGGCGACGGGGCGCTCACCGGCGGCATGGCGTGGGAGGCGCTGAACAACCTGGGCGCCGCCGAGGACCGGCGGGTGATCGTGGTGCTTAACGACAACGGCCGCTCCTACGCCCCCACCACCGGCGCCCTCGCCAAGCATCTGGCCACGCTCAGGCAGGGTGCGGGCGAGGCGGTGTGCCGCAACCTGTTCACCGACCTCGGCTTCGCCTACTTCGGCCCGGTCGACGGACACGACACCGAAGGAATCGAAGAGGCCCTGCGCCGGGCCTGCGCTCTGTCCCGTCCAGTCGTCGTGCACGTGGTGACCGTCAAGGGCAAGGGCTACAACCCGGCCGAACAGGATGCGGCGGACTGCCTGCACGCGGTGGGCACCGTCGATCCTGCCACCGGCCGTCCCGCCACCACACGTTCAAACGGGACACGCTCGTGGACCAGCGTGTTCGGCCAGGTCCTCGCGGAGGTGGCGGCCGAGCGGGAGGACGTCGTCGCAATCACCGCGGCGATGCTACGGCCCACCGGCCTGCACCCCATGGCCCAGCAGTTCCCCGAGCGGGTCTTCGACGTCGGCATCGCCGAACAGCACGCCGTCACCAGTGCGGCCGGTCTGGCGATGGGCGGCTTCCACCCCGTCGTCGCCATCTACGCGACCTTCTTGAACCGGGCCTTCGACCAAGTGCTGATGGATGTTGCCCTGCACCGGCTGCCGGTCACGTTCGTGCTGGACCGGGCGGGCATCACCGGCCCCGACGGGCCCTCCCATCACGGCATGTGGGACCTGTCCCTGCTCCCCGCCGTGCCTGGCCTGCGGATCGCCGCTCCCCGCGACGCCTCCCGCCTGCGCTCCCTGCTGCGCGCAGCGATCGACACGCAGGACGGGCCCACCCTGCTGCGCCTGCCCAAAGCTGACACCGGACCCGACATCGAGACCCTGGCCCGCATCGACGGCCTGGACATCCTGCACCGCTCAACCCGCCGCCCCCTCGACGTCCTCCTGATAGCGGTCGGCCCGATGGCCGGGGCCGCCCTCGATGCCGCCGCCTCGTTGGAGAGGCAGGGTCTCGGTGTCACGGTCGTCGATCCACGCTGGGTCATACCGGTCAATCCGGCCCTGCCCGCGCTGGCCGCCCGTCACCGGCTGGCTGTCACCATCGAGGACAACTCCCGCACCGGCGGCGCGGGTTCGGCCATCGCCCAGGCATGCCGCGACGCACGCGTGGACACCCCGGTGACTGTGCTGGGCCTGCCGCGCGCCTTCATCCCCCACGGCCCGCGAAAAGCCCTGCTCGCCGAAGCGGGACTGGACGCGGCCAGCATCACCCGAGCCGTACGACAGCTGATCACGATTCCCGCCGCCGGGTTCCCCTCCGAATGCCCTGCCCTCTCGCATCCTGCCCGGAGGCCCTGATGGCGGCCATTGACCTCGGCCTGCCCGCCCTGCCCGCGCACACGCCGGTGCGCCGCCGCACACGGCAGATCCATGTCGGCGATGTCCCCGTCGGCGGCGGCGCACCCATCAGCGTGCAGACCATGACCACCACATTGACCGCGGACGTGGACGCCACGCTGCGCCAGATCGCCGAAGTCACCGCCGCAGGCTGCGACATCATCCGTATCGCCGTCCCCTCCCAGGACGACGCCGACGCCCTGCCCGCCATCGCCGCCAAGTCACCGATCCCGGTCATCGCCGACATCCACTTCCAGCCCCGCTACGTCTTCGCCGCCATCGACGCCGGCTGCGCGGGCGTGCGCGTCAATCCCGGCAACATCAAGAAGTTCGACGACAAGGTCGGCGAGATCGCCAAAGCAGCCTCGGCCGCCGGGGTGCCCATTCGTATCGGAGTCAACGCCGGATCGCTCGACCCCCGCCTGCTGGCCAAGCACGGATCCGCGACGCCCGAGGCACTCGTCGAATCCGCGCTGTGGGAGGCATCCCTCTTCGAGGAGCACGGCTTCACCGATCTGAAGATCGCCGTCAAGCACCACGATCCGCTCACGATGATCGCTGCGAACCGGCTGCTCGCCGCCGCCTGCGACTACCCGCTGCACCTCGGCGTCACCGAGGCCGGCACCGCCATGCAGGGCGCGATCAAGTCCGCGACGGCTTTCGCGATCCTCCTTGCCGAGGGCATCGGTGACACCATCCGGGTCTCGATCTCCGACCACCCCGTGCAGCAGGTCAAGGCCGGCAACCACATCCTGCAGTCCCTCGGGCTGCGTCCGCGCAAGCTAGAGATCGTCTCCTGCCCCGGCTGCGGCCGCCTCCAAGTAGACATCCACCGCCTCGCCACCCAGGTCGAAGCGGCCTTCGACGGCTTCCCCCACCCCCTGCGCATCGCCGTCATGGGCTGCGTCGTCAACGGCCCCGGCGAATCCCGCGAAGCCGACCTCGGCGTCTCCTGCGGCAACGGCAAAGGTCAGATCTTCGCACGCGGCCAGGTCGTACGCACCGTCCCCGAGTCCCGCGTGGTCGAGGCCCTCCTGGACGAAGCCCTGCGCCTGACCCGCGAAGCACCCACCGAGCCCGCAGGTGAAACCTCATGACCGCCCCGTCCCTGGACGCCGAACCCATCGACCTCGCTCATGTGCAGAGCCGGATCGACCAGGCACTGCACAACTTCCTCGACGCCAAGACGCGTGCCGCTAGGAACCGGTCCCTGCCCCTGGACGTGCCCACGGCACTGCGGGACTTCCTTGACGCGGGCGGTAAGCGGCTGCGTCCCCTGCTCTGCGTGCTGGGCTGGCATGCCGCCGGAGGCCACGGCGACGATGAGGCCGTGATCCAGACGGCGGCGGCCCTGGAGATGTTCCACGCCTTCTGCCTCATCCACGACGACATCATGGACAACAGCGCCACCCGCCGCGGCCGGCCCACCGTGCACCGTACGCTCGCCGTCCGGCACGGCCACGACCAACTCGGCGCCAGCGCCGCCATCCTGATCGGCGACATGGCCCTGGCCTGGTCCGACGAACTCATGCACAGCGCCGGCCACTCGCCCCACCGCCTCACCGCGCTGCGCCGGATCATCGACGTCATGCGCCAAGAGGTCATCTACGGCCAGTACCTGGACCTCATAACGCCGCTCGGACCGATCACCGACCATCAAGCAGCCCTGCGGGTCATCGAGTTTAAGACCGCCAAGTACACCGTGGAACGGCCCCTGCACTGCGGAGCGACCCTCGCCGACGCCGACCCGGACCTGCTCACCGTCCTGTCGCGCTACGCCCTTCCTCTCGGCGAAGCCTTCCAGCTCCGCGATGACCTCCTCGGCGTCTACGGCCGCCCCGACGACACCGGCAAACCCGTCCTGGACGACCTGCGCGAGGGCAAGCACACCGTCCTGATCGCCCTCGCCGCCCAGCGCGCCGACGCCACGCAGCGGAGACTCCTCGACACCCTGGTCGGCAGCCCGGACCTGGACCTCGACGGCGCCGCACGCATCCGCACCGTCCTGGACGCCACCGGTGCCCGCGCCACCGTCGAGGACATGATCGCCACCCGGCGCGCACAGGCCCTCACCGCCCTCGACGCCGTCCCGTACCCGCAACCGGCCGCCGCCGCACTGGGGCACATCGCCGCCCGAGCCGTGGAGCGCACCTCATGAACCCCCGCAAGCGTGTACTGCTCGCCGCCCCCCGCGGCTGCTGCGCCGGGGTCGACCGCGCCATCGCCACCGTCGAGAAGGCCCTGGAACTGTACGGACCCCCGGTCTACGTCCGCCACGAAATCGTCCACAACACCCACGTCATCAACACCCTCAAAGCCAAAGGCGCCATCTTCGTCGAAGAGACCGACGACGTGCCCGAAGGCAGCACCGTCATCTTTTCCGCCCACGGCGTCGCCCCCACCGTCCGCCAAGAGGCAGCCGCACGCGGCCTGAGGACCATCGACGCGACCTGCCCCCTGGTCACCAAGGTCCACAGAGAAGCCGCCCGCTTTGCCGAGCAGGATTACGACATCCTCCTCATCGGCCACGAAGGACACGAGGAAGTCATCGGCACCAGCGGCGAGGCCCCCGACCACATCCAACTCGTCGACGGCCCCCTCGACGTGGCACACGTCCAGCTCCGCGACCCGGACAAGGTGGTGTGGCTTTCCCAGACCACCCTCTCCGTCGACGAGACCACCGAGACGGTCACCGCCCTCAAGGACCGCTTTCCCGCCCTCAAGTCCCCGCCCGGCGACGACATCTGCTACGCCACCCAGAACCGCCAACAGGCCATCAAACAGATCGCGGCTGAATCAGACCTGGTCATCGTCGTCGGCTCCAAGAACTCCTCCAACTCCGTGCGTCTCGTCGAGGTGGCCCGCGGCGCGGGAGCCGGACAGACGCATCTCATCGACCACGCCGCCCAGATACAGCCCGACTGGCTGACCGGCGTGACCACCATCGGTGTCAGCTCCGGGGCCTCCGTCCCCGACATCCTCGTCCGCGGCGTCCTCACCTGGCTCGCCGAGCACGGCTACGGCGACGTACAGACCGTCACCTACACCAAAGAACAACAGCACTTCGCCCTGCCCAGGGAATTCCAGCGGCCCGGGAAAATGCCGAGTACCACGGAAAGCATCGCAGGGAGGCGGCCATGAGCGCTATAGGGCCCGGCAAGGAACAGCACGCCTCGGATCAGTCCGCGCTACCGCATATCCCTCCCCTGTATTGCCCGATTTCCCTGGCAATACATCCGGAGGCGAAAGCTATCGACGATGCGACTGTCGCTTTCATGGAACGCCACGGCCTGAGCAGCCCCCATCAGCGTGTTCGACTTGCCGCCGTGCTGAACGGCATGGCGGGTCGCCTGGCGCCCCATGGCTCCCGGGAAAAGGTCCAGTTGCTGAGCGACCTCCTTCTGTGGTTCCTCAATTTTGACGACCTGGCGGACGAAGGAGCCCTCGCCGGCCGGCCAGACGAACTGCTGGGCCTCATGCTGCGGCTGCAGCGGACCCTTGATGCTCCCGGGCTACCGATCGACCAGCGGCCCCACACGCTCGCCCTGCATGAAATTCGTCTGCGCCTGGACGAAATCATGCCTGCACAGGTGGAGCACTGGGTCACCGAAATGCGCGGCTTCTTCCTCGCCGAAGCACACAGAGCCGTTGCCAACACTGATACGAACTCCCGCCGTTACGACGTGAGTGACCATGTCCTGAATCGCCTCTACGCTGGCGGGGCACTCGCTGTCGTCGCTCTGCTGCCCGGGGTGGAGGGCATAGTCCTCCCACCCTGGGCTCGCGGTAACCCGCGCTTTCAAGCGCTCGCCGAGATAGCGGCCTGCATCTCCGTGTGGGACAGCGACCTGTTCTCCTACCCCAAGGAACTGCAGAACGATACTAAAATCAACAACATCGTCCATGTCCTTCTCCGCGCCCGCGAGGTCACCGAACAAGAGGCCGTCACTGCGGCGGTTGCCATGAGGAACCAGCTCATGGACCGATTCTTCTCGTTGAGCAGTGCGGCGGCCGACGATGAAACTCTGCCCGTCGCCCGCTACGCACGATGCCTGGCCCAATATCTACGAGGCGCATTGGACTGGTACTTGCTCACCACTCGCTACCAGGCCCCCGCCGGACGCAGCACTCTCCTCCCTGACGTATGCGATTCACCTGCCCCGCCAACGGACTTGAGGACGCCGATGGGAATCCCGTCGATCGCGTGGTGGTGGGACGACGACATCACCTCCGGGCACAGGCCACCGCAACCGGGCGTCCCCACCGACAGAGCCCATCAAGAATGATTGGAGTTCCTCGTGCGAGTCACGCAGTATACACACCAACGCCCTTGGGACCCGTCGGGTTCCCCAATGGAATTACCCCAGGTAGCTGTTGCAATGCGTGATCGAATCATGTGTCGCTTTCTCCTTTTGCGCGAGGAAGTCACAGCTGAGGGCGGCCCGTTGATCAATCGATATGTGCAGCGGCTGGGCCACCATGCCCACGGCCTGTTGGAATGGGCAATGATCACCGACCGGTACGTGTATCTCGACGGGCTCAGCGACGGCAGTCTCGCGTTCCACGGCGCAGGATTTTGCGACACCCCCAGCGACAGCTCCGCTGAGCCGTTGCCAATCCCGTCGATCGCCTGGTGGTGGGCTGTTGGCGCCACGGAGGAGGCGTCGCGGTCATGACCACGACTTCACAGTCCGAGGTATCCCCGGCCGTGATCGCTCGATGCCGCACGATCCAGCGCCAGCTGATCGCTCATCACGTGGGCCTGCTCGACGAGGCAGGCTCTATCCGCGACCAGTGCGGCAGCCGGATCCTGGAATCCGCGCTCCTGCTCGCCCTCCTGCGCAAGGACAGGACGCGCCCAGACCTCCAGGAACGGCTGCTGTCCTACCTCCGCGCCGCCCGCGCCGCCACCCTCCTCGACGCACACGCCCGAGCGACCATGCTCGGCGAGCCCACCGACCACCAACAGCTCGAGACCTATCTGCGCCGATTCCAGCACTTCACCGGCCACCGCAAACACCTGCTGCTGTCCACCCTGCTCACGCTCCTGGGCGCCCTGCCCTCCAACGCCCACCAGCACACCGACCCCGCCCAGTTCCGCTATGGCGGCCAAGCACGCTGGACCGACCTCCTCCTCTGCGCAATGAAGATCCTCCACACCAGTGCCCACGACGGCATCCCCGACGACACCGACCTGACCTACTTGACCGACCAACTACGCAACCACGGCCATGGCCAGCCGGGCGTATGGGAAGGACACCTGCTCGTCCACCTGATCGCCCTGCACGCCCTGCACCCCCATCGCCCCCACAGCGACCTCATCGGCGACGGCATCACCAACCTGGCTGGAACCCTCAACCCCGACGGAGGAATCCCCTTCTGTACCGCCCAGGAAGTCTGGGGCACCGCTGTGGCCGGAGCAGCCATCGCCGACGCCACCCACGGCAAGCACCCAGCCCTCGATCGCATGGCGGTATTCATCACCCAGACCCAGCAAAGCGACGGCGGCTGGGGCTACACCCGCACGACCACCCAAACCGACGTAGATGACACCAGCAAGTGCATCGCCTTCCTCCGGCTGACGGACCGCGGGCACCACCAGCAAGCCCTTCACCGCGCCGAAAGCTACCTCGAACACATGGCCGACCCCGCCGGCGGCTTCCCGACCTACATCAAAGGACACACCCCCGAAGCCGAACTCACAGCCGAAGCCATCATCGCGCTCACCCCGTCCTGGCCGCACCACACCCCGGCCCTGAACCACTCGCTCGACTACCTCCTCGATGCCCAACACGACGACGGGAGCTTCCCCCTCAGCTGGACCCTCAGCAAGTCCGCCGTCATCCTCCACGCCATCGACGCACTCGACACCGCGCGCACCGCAGCATTTCCCAACCCCAGCCGCATGAACCGCATCAACGACGCGATCGCCGCTGCCACCGCGTTCCTGGAAAACACCCAAAACCTCGACGGAGGCTGGGGCCACGGACCAGGCGACCCCAGCGACCTGCTCTCCACCGCCCAAGCACTCCCCGTCATCATCCGCCACACCCAACAACCCCACCTCCTCGCTCGCGCCGTGCACTACCTCATCGACCAACAACACGACCACGGCACCTTCACCTCCCCACCCGACCAAGTCGGCCCCCGCCCGATCCCCTACGACTTCCCAGAACTCGCCAACACCCACACCCTCATCGCCATCAACCAACTCCTCCAACACCACCCATAGGCACCACACCCACCCCACACCAGTCTCAGTGCCGGTCGCGCTGGAGTCGGTCCGGGCCATGCTCCGTAACGAGGGCGCCTGGTGCCGGCTGGAGCAGCAGGGCACGTTCACCGTCCTTCCTACTCGTCGGCAGACGCGGGAGCCGCTGGCACCGTCGCCACCGGCCAGCGAGGAGGTTCGTCGATGTGGAGGGCGGTCAACTCGGCGGCGGAATCGATGGGAAGCCCGCTGGTTCGAAGACAAGCCACGGCTTTGGGCAGCAGCTGACTGTGTTCGTCGGGGCCGGGTCCGGCCGGGCCGTAGGGGGTGGTCTTGTCCCCGAGTCTCTGGATCGTAGATCGGTGGGACCACTCAGGCAGCAATTCCAGGTCGTGCAGGCGGTGGAGGACGCTGGCTGTGGTGACGCCCCATGTGCTGGCTGCTGCCGCTAAGCGGTCCGGAGTGGCGGTGCGGAGCATCGCGGCGATGACGGCGGTGCGGGGCATGAGGAAGGCGGAGGCGAACTGGACGGCCGCGGCGTGAGAGTCGCGGTGGCCGGGCCGACTTTGGCCCAGGACGAGTTGGCCGAGTTCGTACGCGAGGTGCTCCCGTGCCTGTTCGCCGGTCAGATGCGGTGGGAGGAAGACGAACGGTGTGCCGGTGTGGCGTGTGGAGAACGTTCCGACGTCGGCGCAGTCGAGTGGGAGTGCGAAGATGCGGACGCCGTTGGCTTCGAGGAGCGGGGTCAGCGGTCCACTGGGGGCGTCGCCCATCTGCCAGTGTGTCCGTAGCGCCTCGGCGGCGTGCTCTGGGTCATGTTGTGGCCATAGGGGGAGATTGGGGCACGGCAGCCACAGGTGCGTTTCCATCCAGGCAACGAGAGCGACGGTGAGTTCGGCGACGGCAACGGCGCTGTACTTGTTGCGGGCGCTGAGTCTGGTCGGGCTTCTCAGGCTCATCGCCTCGGGCGGAATCCGCCTGGGCGCAGGGGCCAAGAGGAATTCAGGGGTGACGTCCAAGGCGCTGGACAGCCGGTCCAGGGAATGCGGTGACGGATACTTCAGGCGGTTCTCGAAGTGAGTGAGGCTGTGTGTCGTCAGCTTCGAGGCGCGGGCGAGAGCCGCCAGCGTCATTCTGCGGCGGTGCCGCGCGAGGACGAGGCGTTCTCCGGTGAACGCGGGGATCACCGTCACCGGCGTACGGTCATCGGATCGGGGAGCGTGCGCCGACGGCGCTCTTTCGCGATCCAGCGCACCAGCGGGTCACTCTGGTCGTCGTAGTCGTAGTGGTAGTCGGGCAGGACGCGCGTGCGGACCTCGCCGATGAAGCGGCGCATGTCCGCCGGATCGCCGGTGAACGGGAGGTCTCCCAGGCCGGGTGCGGCCAGCAGCCCGGTCAGGGCGACCGTCTCGGGATAGGCACTGGCGATGACTCTGGGATCGTCGTCGTAAGCCGTCCAGCCGGGACCGCACAAAGCGGTCATCCGAATGTGCCGGGTCTGCGCGGGGACGTCGTACTCCCACCAGCCACGCATCATCTCAGTGGCCGCGCGCAGGGCGAGGACGACCGGTCGCCATCCGAGCCGGCGGCTCAAACGGTGATGGCGCCGCTGGGCATGGATGACCTCCGGAAACGTGTGGAGAGCAAATTGCGTAGCCCGGTCGTCCGTCCACCGGCGGTGCCGCACGCAGAGCCGGGTGCTGGCCGGGGCCCAGTGCAAGGGCCGGGGAAGTATCTCCGTGATGCCCTTGCGCCTCAGGCAGCTGCCGCAGGCGGGATGGAGCTTCCAGCCGCTGGCGGCTAGGCGGGCGCTGGCAGGCCCGGCCGGCTCGGTGCCGTCAGGAGGCTGCAGATCGGGGATGGCGCGCATCAGCCGGTCGGGTGGCTGGCCCGACAGGTCGCAGAGAGCATCCAGCAGGCTCCTGGGTTCGGGGGTGATCCGATGGGGATCGTCGAGGTGCTCCAGCAGGACCATCGGGGACAGGCGGTTCGCTCTGGCCAACCGTTTCAGGTAGGCGTCCCAGGACTCCCGGTGCAGTGGGGCGACGGTTCGGGGCAGCGCCGGGAGCCGGCGAGCCCCGAGGAGCCCAGTCATGCCGCGTCCCCGAGATCGCCGTGCCGCTGCTGCGGCCGGGGGTTGTCAGACTGGGTGTTGTGGTCGACCGGGACGGTGTGCAGCAGACGGCGGGTGATCTGCTCACTGCCGTCGGCGATGGCGCTGATCGCGCCAGCACGGATCAGGTGGGACACGCTGCTGATGCTGCCGCCGGTGCGCTGGTGCAGATACTTCGCCTGGCGGGCCAACGCCCCGGGCTCGTGTCGGTGCAGGCGGAGCGCGTGCTCCATGGTGGCGATCATCGAAGCCCATTGACTGCCGTACGGGAAGTTCGCGGTGTGCTGCATGACGCAGCGGGCGGCGATCTGCTTGCCGCGGACCCCGGTGAACAGACCTTCGCGCTCGACGTTGATGCCTGCGTAGACGAAGGTGGCCGGGATGTGCTCGGCGAAGTACTTCAGATGGTCGGACATGTCCTTCCCGGTGGAGGTGGCCATCTGGATGTTGTGGATCTCGTCGACCAGGACCAGGTCGCACTTGGCGTCGGTGAGGATCTCGCAGACCGCGTCGGCGATGTCCATCTCGTTGTGGCGGGACTTCAGCGGCAGTCCGAGGAAGTGCGCGAACCGGGTGGCGAGCTTGCGCGGCGATCCGTTGGGCGGGGCGGATACATAGAGCACCGGGATGCGGTCGTGGTCGGGGTAGCGCTGCCGCACTCGCAGTTCGTGGGCCCGGCCGAGCTGCTTGATAGCCGTGGACTTTCCCGTCGCCCACGGTCCCGAGACGATCAGACCGCGGCGGGCGCTGATCTCCCGCCGGTTCACCAAGGTCAGCAGGCGCCCCTGCCGCATGGTCTCCCGGATAGCCGGGGTCTCCACGATGATCAGCTCGGAGTGATAGTCGACGCGCGTCTCGTCGTACGCGTCCCGTTCCGGGCCTTTCAGCGACGCCCAGTCCTGCTCGGCCAGCAGCTCGAACTCCGGAGGGTCCTCGTTGACGAAACACCGCCAGTTCGGCAGCGTCGTGGTAGGCATCCGCCGTTTGTCGGGCATGCCGAAGTGCTCGGGTACTACCACCAACTCTTCGCCTCCTTGCGGGCATCGAAGACACGTAGCGGCACGACGTCTGCGACTCCCTCGTCGTCGTCAGCCTCCTCCGCTTGAGGTGCAGGCCGGGACACAGACTCCGGATCAGGCCGTGGCCAGGACGGCTCGGAAGCAGCACGGGTGCGGGCAGCTGCCCGCTCGGTCCGGCGGTTCCGGGACCGGCTGCGGCCCGACGCCGCCTCATCCGCATCTGCCGGACCGGTGCCCGCCCGTTCCAAGAGATCGCCCACGGCCTCAGTGATCGCCTCTTCGGTCACCGTGCCACCCTGCCGTTCACGCACATCCCTGGCAGAGTGATCCCAGGCCATCTCCCCGAACGGAACCGGCTGGGACGACAACAGCCTCCAGGGAACCGTGATCCAGGCGCCATCGCGGTGATCGTGCACCCAGACCACCCGGACGTCGTAGGGGTCGTGGCGTACTTCCCAGCGGTCCTTGTGATCGACTAGCCCGGACTTCTCCCGCCGCAGTCCGTCGAGCTCGTCACAGTTGTAGATGCGATGCTTGATCTTGATCCCGTAGGAGTTGACCGCCTGCCACCGCGTCGGCAGCAACTTCAGGTAGTCCTCGCCCGACAACGCCAGCGGCAGGTAACCGGCCGTCTCCACTAGCGCGGCGTACTTCTCGTTCGGTGAGAACGCTCGCCCCGGGGCGAGCGGGTCCCTCAGACCGTCGTGCGGCCGGTTCTGCCACCTTGCAGTGATCCACTCCTCCAGCAGTTCCTGCAACTGCGGCAGCGACCACAACGGCTCGTCCTCGACCCGCCGCCCGCGGTGCTCGGCGGAACGGCCGGTGTGGCCGGCGACGAACTGCGCGAACATCGTGGCCACCGACCCCAGCGTCCGCTCGATGTGAGGCTTGTGCGTCGGCGTCCTGAGCGGCGCATGAATCACCTCGGTGCCGAACGCGTCGCAGGCCAGGTGGAAGTTCTTCGACAAGAACGCCTTGCCGCCGTCCACCACGATCGCCTCCGGGATGATCAGCGGAACCGCCGCCGCGTGCCGCAGCCGCTCGTCCAGCGCGAGCAACCGCCGGTAGGGCAGCACCGACCGCTCCAGCCGCAGAGCTTCTGCCCACCCAGGGCGCATGGGCGCCGGTGTCACAGAGCGCGCCAGAAGCAAGGCCGCGTCGACCGACTTGGTCGTCGGTCGCAGCACCGCCGCGGTGACCGTGCGCGTAGCGACATCGACCAGCCCGGTCAGCTCGACCCTGCCGACCACGCCCTTGTCCAGCCGCACCAACGCGTCGAACGGGGTGGAGTCGATTTCCATCAGCTCACCCGGCCGGCAGACCGCAGCCTGGTCGAAAACCCCCTCGGGCTGGTTCGCCAGGGACCGGCGCGTGCGCGCCGAACCAGTGGTGTGCCGACCGCGTTCCAGACGCTGGAACAGCCGGTAGAACGCCGACCGCTTCGGCACCGCCTGCGGCCCGTACGTGTCCTTGACCGTCTTGCTGACGCGCTCGAAGTAGTAGCTGACCGTCCGGGTCGAGCTGTCCGTGGCCTGGCTCATCAGCTGCTGCAATTCGTTAACGACTTCGGGCCGGAGCTGACCGTGCACCGGCCGACGTGGCGCGTGCCGCCCGTCGACCATGCCCGCGATGCCCCGCTCCTGATGACGGCGCCGCCGCCAGCGCACCGTATGCGCACTGACCGGCCGCCCGAACTCCACCGACAACTCGGCGGCTTTCGCTGCCTCGCGCTCGGCCAGCGTCCGCATGGCCGGGTCGTACTCAGGCCGCGGCAAGGCGCCCTGCGGGGCGTCCGGCGGCAGTCCCGTACGCAGCTCGACCATGTGCCGGTGCCACCGCAAGGCGTCCTTGGCCTGCTCCTCCGGGACATGGTCCAGCAGCCCTGTGGGCATCACCCTCCGGCTACCCGAGCCGAGCACCTGGAAGCCGGGCAACATCATCAGCGTCGGCAGATGCATCGCGCTGGTGCCGCCGGCCTCATCCGCCAGACGTACCAACATGCCCGACAGTCCGGCGATCGTCTGCACCTTGCCGTCGAACCAGACCCGGTCGCCGGGCCGGACCACCAGCGGATTGCGCATCACCACGGCTCGTCACCCGCCTGTGATCGCCGGACCACGCAGGCGGGCCCCAGGACTTGGGACTCCACATCCGTGACCAACATCCCCCGCCAGAGCAGGTGATAGAGCACCGGCAGCACCGCGATCCGGTCCCCGGCCTCCTCCGCCCCGGCGAACAGCCGCCTCGGCTCGGCGAACACCTCCAGCAGCCGTCCGGCCGTCTCCTGCCGCCAGCACCGGGGATGGCCGTAACCCCGCAGCCAGCGCACGTTCGCCAACAAGACCGGACTGATCACCCCCACCCGCCGAAACGACCAGCCCGCCAGTGCACAGACCCGTTCGGTCGCCGCGAACGCCTGGGCGTCGTCCGGTTCGATCCGGTCGTCCGGACGGACGTCGACCACCACCGCGGCGCCACCGGCAAGACGGGCGAAGAAGTCCGGGACGTGTCCCAGCCGCCCCCGGCGCGTGGGCCAGATCAACCGGAACGGCTGCGACACCAGCCCAACCACCTGCGGATCGAAGTCCATCAGCATCGCGTGATCACGCTCCAGCCGGGACTCACACGCCAGCGACTTCCGCATCGTCGTCGACCAGTACTCCCGTGTCACCGACCGTTGCCTGCCGTACGTACGCACCTTCCGCACCGGCCCCAGCGACTCGAACCTCTCCGTCCACACCGCCGACAGAGCCTCACGACGGCGTACGCGCTCCCCATCGACGAACTCGACCTCGAAAGCCCCGTGCCCGACGTCCGCGAACGCCTCGACAGCCACCCAGCCCCCTCAACAGAGCGAACGACACAAGCCCTGATCAAGAGAGAGCCACGCCCGCCTTCCGGTCAGCAATGGATCAGCGTGCAAACCGCCCCTGAGAGCGAATACACGGCGGGACAAGCCGCGACGAGCGACAAGACACCGCGGGACGCCGAGCTCCGCCGTACCCGGCGAACGGCAATATGCCGCGGGACAAACAGGAATCTGAACAACTTCACCTGGGATAACGACAAGGTGACGAGGGACGGGACACCTGCCGCGAAGCGTCCGACGAAGAGCAAGGAGCGTCCCGCCAACTCCCGTTGAATTCAACAATCTTAGAGTTGCAGCAGGTCAGGGACTTGCGGCACTCTCCTTGTGCAGGCGAGACGACAGAGATGGAGACGGCATGTTCCGACGCAACCGAGCGGACCGAGAGTTCCGTGAAGCCCAGCGTGCCGGCCAGGCGCTGCTGGCCATGCACACCGAGTGGCCCGAGGCTCCCGCCCCGGTTGCTGCGCCGACCCCGGCCGCGCCGACCGACGCCACGGTGGTGCCCGACTTCCTGCCGCCGGAGTTCCGGGCACCGTGCCGCCAGGACGTCTCGGGCTTCATGATGCGCTGGGACCTGCCGCTCGTCATCGACGGCGAAGTCCACGCCTGTCACTGCGGTGCGTACCGGAACTGGATCGTCTTCAACATGCGCGACGACTCGGTGTGGCTGCGCTGCGAGGCCGGACACGAAGCGGAGGAGACCCGGCTGGACACCGCCTGGTACAACCGCAACTCCGGTCCGGTCGACCACTTCCACCCCACCCTCGAAGACGGCCTGCGCCACCTCGGCCACTGAAAACGCGAAACCCCTTCCCTCACCCCTGCGTTCGTCGGCACCCGGAGGGCCGACCCGGTCAGACCATCCGTCTCGCATCACCAAAGGGGTTTCCGTATGCGCCGCTCCACCACGACCGCCCTCGGCCTGAGCGCCGTCTGCATCACCTTCGCCCTGACCGGCTGCGCCGGCCATGCCGACTCGGCCGACTCCTCCGCCTCCGCACACCGGGGCGGCAGCACGCCCTCGGCATCCGCGCCGCTGTCGTCGGCCAAGCTGAACCAGCGGCTGCTGAACGAGAGCGACCTGGGCGAGGGCTACACCCGCAAGCCCGAGACCCCTCGGCACAACGACGACGTGACCGTCATCGGCTGCCCGGCGCTGGAGAAGCTCGGCGGCGACTCAGCCACCGGCTCCGGTCTCGACTTCGCCCGCAAGGCGAAGGTGTCCTTCGCCTACACCGGCAGCAGCTCCTCCGAGGTGAGCGAGGAGCTGTTCAGCGACAGCGCCTCGAAGCTGTCCACCGGCATCGGGAAGGTCTTCGACGCGATGCTCTCCTGCCCCTCGTACCAGGTGGCTTCGGGGAGCACGGTCGTCGACATGGGCACCGAGAAGTCGGCCGCGCCGGACCTCGGCGACGAGCAGTGGAGCCAGCTGCTCACCTTCTCCGCCGGCGGGCAGCGCAGCGTCGTCAAGCAGACGGCGATCCGCACCGGCAACGTCCTGGTGATCGTCTCCGGCTCGCCGGGCCTCGTGGACACGCACCTGGACAAGGCGCTCGCCAAGGTGCGCACCGTCCGCTGACCTGCTCCTCCACCTGCCCCGGTGTTCGGGCCTGTCTTTCCGACAGGCCCGGACGCCGGGGCTTTGTCGTACGCGGAGATCAGCCGTCGAGACGCAGTTCGCCTGGCTCGTAACGGAGTTGGAAGGTCTGCGCGTGCTCCCCGTCCATCCAGTACAGGGTCATGGTCGACAGCATGCTGCGCTTGACGTACCGGGTTCGCGCCGGCATTCCTTCGTCCTGCGCGACAATCCAGGCTTCCACCCGCTCTGGCAGACCGAACCGCAACGCATAGGCGTCGGGATGCTCCGCGGAGCGCAGCTCCCAAACAGGGTGTGACGCTGCCTGATTGATACGGCGCAGGCGGACCGCATGCGTGGGGTGCTCTCTCGCGTAGTCCACGAAGCCGTACAGGTCGTCCGAGGCCAGGCCCAGGACAAAGGGCGCGGCAGGAAAGGCCAGTACAAGGCCCAACTGGGAACGGCTGTACAGGGCCTGCGCGAGGTAGTCGAGTGGGCCGCGAATCGCATCGGGCAGTTCCACATCGCCCGAGTCCATTTCCAGCAGCGGGCCACGAAGATACGTCCGTATCTCGCGCACCTTCGGCCGCTCGGTGGGCGGAGTGGCTTCGAGTACCGCGTGAATTGTGTCGGCGGTGTTCTTGACGAGATTCCGCAGCACGTCGAAGTCCGGGGCGGAGAGGTCGATCAGGGATATCTGGTGAGCCAGCGCGTAGTCCTGCGCCTCCGGGCTGAAGCCGGACGTGGAGAAGATCGCGTAGCTGTAGCGGTAACGCGTCCGTGGCCGGCCGGTGCCCGGAGCAGTGAGCGTGGTGGTCTCACCCTCGTTGACGTCGTGGATCACACCGTGGCCGTTGCGGACGGTGGGCAGACCGACCGGGGCAGTGGTCAGGTACTTCGCCTCGACGAACAGGCGGACCGGGAGGGAGAACGGCGGGACATACCGGAACTGTCCGAGCGCGTCGACCTGGTGCCAGGCCCCGCGTCCTCGAACCAGCAGGCCGTTCTTGTCCTCCTTCAGGACCTTCCACGGCTCTTTGTCCTTGTCGTCGTCGGCCGTGAGGACTTCGAAGCCGCTGGAGCGCAACAGCCAGGCCAGCACCTCCTCCAGGAGGTAGCCGCGCAAGGGTCCTTTGCCGATCACTTTGCCTGCCACGGCGGTGATCCTACGTACAGCCTTGATCTTGGTTCCAGAGGGCCGTTCAGTGCGCCGATGCCGGTACGGCGAAGGCCCGGTGATGCCGCCCTCGTGAGGAGAGCGGCACCACCGGGCCTGGAAGAAGGGGCATCACGCCCGTCGATCTCCGCCGCGGTCGGCGGCTATGTACATCTGCTATCCGCGGCGGACGACGGTGAGACGGTCCTCTGCCCCCTCGGGCAGCACCCGGCGCGGTACCGGGCCAGGTGCTGCGAGCGAGGAGGCAAAGGCCGCGACCAGCTCGTGCGGGGCGCTCGCGCTGAAGCTCGCACACCACAGGTACGGAGCCCCCAGTACGGGCTCCGCCCATGCCTGCCACCCCAGAAGGTCATCGCGGGGGTCGGCGTCGTGGATGAGCGGCGGCAGAATCTCCAGCGAGACGTTCGTGGAGAAGCCCGGGTCCGTGGCGGTCGTACGCGGGCGGTCCATGTCGCGCAGCCACCCGCGGGCGGTGAGCGCGGTGAGTACCGCCTCGGCGTTCTCGAGCCCGGCATCGGGGGTCTCGCTCGCGTCGAGCGCGAGCAGGAAATCAGTGAGCGCCTCGTGCGGTACGCCGGCGGTGAAGTACGCGTTCCACTCGGTGAGCGCCGAGTCCGGGTGCGGGCGGGCCGACATCTGCCAGGCGACCGGGAGGCCGCCCAGCTCGAACGGGTAGGAGGCGAGGATCCACTCGGCGCCGCGCAGGCCGTCGGGGCTCACGTACAGCAGGGAGTTGCGGGACGTCGGCCACATGCACCAGCCGAGGTCGGTCAGGGTGTCGCCGATCCGCTCGGCGAGGACGCCGTCATCGCCGGCCAGGTGGCGCGGGACGACCCAAAACCTCGGGTCGGGCGAGATGGGGTGAGAAGGATCGATGGGGTGGTGCGGGTGCAGGGGCGCCTCCGTCAGTTCGAGGGTGGGTCAGTGGCCGTCGTTCGGCCGGGTGGCGCCGCGTCGGCGGCGCGGGGGTGCCTCGACCGGCCCCTGCCAGGCCAGGGCGACGGCCACGGCGGGCGGCAGGGGGCCGAACTGCTCGGCCTCCGGCGACTCGGCGATGTAGACCATCGGTCGGCCGTGCTCGTCCACCGACTTCTCCACGCCGCCCAGGCGGTGGGCCATGGGGAAGAAGGGGTTGATGGCGAGGCGGGCGGGTGTGTCACGGTCGAAGGCTGACAGTGCGTCGATGATGTCGCCGACGGTCATCTCGGGCGAGTGCGGGTCCAAAGCGTTCTCCTAGCAGTAGCGGACGAATCCGCGCGAGCAGGGGCAGGGTACGCGGGGTGCATATATAGGGAGGGCGGACGTGCCCGTCACAGGGGCCGGGAGGTGGACAGGATCCGGGCCGCGGCGTCGGCGACGATCTCCGCCGGCGTGTCCGTGGAGAAGGCGATCCGGTAGCCGGGGACGTTCGCGGTGCCGGTGACCGCGATGACCCAGCCCTCGCCGGTCACCCAGTCCTCGTCGGCGCCGCCTGGCCGGCCGTTCGGGAAGTAGCCGAGGTAGAACCGGCCGTCGCGCGAGCTGATGTGCACGTCGGCGCGGTCATCGACGATGTGGGTGAAATCGGCCTGCGAGAACTGGTCGATCACATCCATCGCCTGGCCGGCACCGAGCCTCCAGGAGCGGAGCCGCAAAGCGGAGACCGTGGTGGCGAATCCGGGTTGCGACGCATCCAATGCCACAGCATCACCTCTCTGACCTGGGATTTTCCGGAAGGTCGTTCAGGTTGGCATGCCGTTGCGACGTCCACCAGTCCTTTGGGGATCTTCCTCGTCTGCCACCGGCGAACTGCCACCCTTCGCGCCCGTCGACCACGGCGCGGGCTACTCGGTGAGACGGGCCCGTTACTCTCTGGCTGCTATGGAGATCCCGGAACCTGCCGGACCGCCGTACATCGATCCGGACCGCGAAGACCCGAGCCGCCCCGTCTGCGGGATCTGCCCAGCCACCCGGTACCCACGCGCGCAGTTCCTGGTCTACAACAGGCCGTCCTGGGAGTGCCCGTTCCATCCGGAGAACGGCCACCGCTACACCCACGACGAGACCGTGCCCGCCTGCGTCCACCCGGACAAGATCGGCCTGGAGCCCGACAGGATCGCCTCGCCGCCGAAGGCGCCGCCAGACCCGGGCGAGGCACCGACCGGCCGCCGGGGCTGGAGCTTTCCCTGGAGCGCCTCGCGGCGGCGCCGTTCCTCATGACGCCCCGGTCCGCCAGGAGGCACCGAGGGCCGCGAGCCGTCCTCGCAGCGCCCCGCGCTGCTCCTCCAGATCCTGCGAGGCAGGGGAGAGCAGATAGACGTTGTCCCGGTAGAGGCGGAACCCGAGGCTCTCCCACCCTTGGGCGATCTTGGCGTTCACGCGGTCCCACTCGGCCTGGTCCGTCAGCCGTCGACTGCTGAGGTCGGTAACGCCGGGCGAGCAGGCAACTGCCCGGCAGCCGGGCATGAGCCGATGGATCACCTCGCTGCCGAGTACGGCGGCGAGTCCGTGTCCACGCCACGCAGGATCCAGCGTCACCCGGTCCATGACGAGCAGCGCGGAGCCGACGTACTCCAGCAGCTCGCTGACCTCTCTGGTGAATGAGCCCGTCTCGGGATCGAGGAGGACCTGAGCGGTCTCGTACAGCTCCTCCGACTCCTCCTCCATGGCCCAGTAGGCGTTCCGGCCGCGGTCAAGGTGCACCCGGTAGAACGTCATCGACCCCACGGCGGCGTCCTCGACCGTGCACGAAGGGCACTCCGCGGTGGTGCAGTTGCTCGTGGCCGCCGACTCCTGGCCCGCGTCGTGCACACGCCGACGGTGGAGGACGGCCACGCTCCATCGCTCCAACGTGTCTGCCTGCGGGGTGTCCCAGAGTCCGTCGTCATAGGAGATGCGCAGGTACAGCTCGGTGGGATCGCCGGGCAGCGAGGAGGACTCGATCACTGCGGCAGCGTAGCGAGGCACGCTCGACTCGCCCGTCCCTCGGCGAGACCGCACGAGCTGCCACCGGCGGGCATACGCCGAGCGATTTCGGACGACGCGAGGCGAAAGGGCGTAAGCGGCTTGGCCGTTCGCAACCAGCGCTCCCCTCGACGGAGCCGTCGTGCAGCCGGCCGCGAGGCTCGTGCGAGCGGTGGGGCGTTCACCCGCTTGCATTTCTCGCACAAGGAATCGAACATGTGTTCATGCACGTCGTTTCGCCTGGTGAGCCAGGGACTCCGGAGGCGACCGGAGCCAAGTCCGGCACGCTCTCCAGCCTGCTCCCCGGCGGGAAGCTGCCCCACGGCGCGGTGGTGAGCGCCGGGGGCGACCTGCCCCTGCTGATCGCGTTGGCCGCGGAGGCCGCCGCAGACGGCGGGGCATGGGCAGCGGTCGGTCTGCCGCAGCTCGGCGGGCTGGCTGCGGCGGATGCCGGTCTGGACCTGGCGTGCGGGCTCGCCGTACCCGAGCCGGGACGGCGGTGGCCCGAGGTACTGGCGACAGTGTGCGAGGCGGCACCGGTGGTCTTGCTCGGCCCCGTGGGGCAGGTGGCTCTGCGGACCAGCCGTCGCTTTGCGGCCCGCCTGCGGCGTTCCGGCACGACGTTGCTGACCTGGCAGGACTGGCCGGAGGCGCAGCTGCGGCTGCGGGTGGCCGAGGCCCGCTGGGACGGGCTCGGGGACGGCTTTGGACTGCTCGCCGGCCGACGTGCCCGTCTGGTGGTGGCCGGCCGGGGTGTTGCGACGCAGCCGCGGCACGCCGAGGTGTGGCTGCCCGGGCCGGACGGCTCGGTGGAGCTGATCGCCGAGCCCGCTGCCCTCGCCGGCGCGGATGTGGTGCCGCTGCGGCCCGTCACCGCGGGGTGAGCCGAAGGTGCGTGCACTAGCGGTCTGGATGATGGACTGGCCCGTGGTGGCCGCGGGCGCGGATCACGACGAACCCGTGGCGGTCATCGCGCGGGAGCGGGTGCTGGCCTGTTCGAGGGAAGCCCGCCGACAGGGCGTACGGCGCGGGATGCGGGTACGCCAGGCATCCGGACGCTGCCCCCAGCTCAGGCTGCTCGACCGGGACCCCGAAGCAGAGACGCGGGCCTTCGAACCGGTGCTGCGGCTGCTGGAGAAGCGCGTCGCTCCGCACATGGAAGTCCTGCGGCCCGGCCTGATCGCCGTGCCCGCTCGCGGACCCGCCCGCTATTTCGGCGGCGAGCCGGCCCTGGTGGAACACCTCACATGCGTGCTCACCGGTGCCGGGGTCGAATCACGTACGGGAGCTGCGGACACCGTGTTCGCTGCCGCCCTGGCGGTGCGGGCCGGGCAGGTCGGGGTCCTGGTGCCGGCCGGGCAGACCGCGGACTTTCTGGCCCCGTATCCGGTGGGGGTGCTGGGCCGCCCGCGGCTGTCGCAGCTGCTGCCCCGCCTGGGCATCACCACCTTGGGGGCGTTCGCGGCGCTACCGGGTGACCGAGTGCTGGCCCGGTTCGGACACGACGGCGCCGCGGCACAACGCACCGCCCGCGGCCAGGAGGCCCGGCCGCTCAACACCTCCGGGGTGGAGAGTGACTACAGCGTGGCCGAGGCGTTCGAGCCGCCCGAGGACAATCTTGAGCCGGTCACGTTCCTCGCCAAAGCCCTCGCCGAACAGCTTCACTCCCGCCTCGCGCAGGCCGGCGCGGTGTGCGCCAGGCTGCAGGTCGAAGTGAGCCTCACGAGCGGGCTGCGCCTGTCGCGGCTTTGGCGACACGAGGGCCGGCTGTCGGCGCTGGCGGTGGCCGAACGGGTGCGCTGGCAGATCGCCGCCTGGGCCGAGACCCGGCAGCTCAACGACGCCGCGGCAGGGATCAGCACACTGCGGCTGGTCCCGGAGGGACTGTCGGCGGCGACCGGGCGGCAGTCGTTGTTGTTCGGGCCACGGATTGCGCCGGAGGAGTTGGAGCACGCCGCGGGGCAACTGCAAGCAATGCTCGGACACCGCGCGGTGGTACGTCAGGAATTCGCCGGAGGCCGCGGTCCGGGCGAGCGCATCGTGGACATCCCGTACGGCGATGCGCGTCCGCGCCCGTTGGTCGAGGGGACGTGGCCGGGACGGCTGCCGGCCCCGCATCCGGCGGTCGTCTACCCCACCCCGCGCCCTGCTCAGCTGGTCGGGGCGGATGGCGGCCCGGTCGGGGTGAGTGGACGCACCCTGCTCACCCAGGCACCGGCCGCGCTGTCCGTCGACGGCGCCGCGCCGGTGGCGGTGACCGGGTGGACCGGACCGTGGCCAGTGCTGGAGGACTGGTGGATCCCCGCCCAGGCCCGCCGCCTTGCGCGTCTTCAGGTCGCCTGCGCGGACGGCCGTGCCTGGTTGCTCCACATCCTGGACGGCCGATGGGCGGTGGAGGCCCTCTATGGCTGACCGTCGCGGGAGGGTACTGAACTTCCCCACCACGCGCACCCTGCCGACGCCCGGCCGGGCTTGGACGGAATTGCACGTCCACTCCGCCGGCTCGTTCCTCTTCGGCGCCAACCACGTGCAGGAGCTGGTCGCCGAAGCCGACCGCCTGGGCATCGAGGCCCTGGCGATCACCGACACCAACGGGCTCTACGGCGCGAGACGTCTGGCTGAGGCCGCGAGCGACTACGGCATCGGCACCATCTACGGCGCCGAACTCACCCTCGACCAGGGCCTCGGGTCGATCGTGGTGATCGCCCGCAGCCTGCTGGGCTTCACCCGCCTGTCTGCGGCCATCAGCGCCGGGCAGCTGGCCGGCGCCAAGGGCGCCCCGCTCTACGACCTGGACGCGCTCTCGGCTGCCGCGTACGAAGGAGAGTGGGCGATCCTCACCGGCTGCCCCGTCATCGGCGAGGCGGCGTACGACACCGACGCCATCCATGCCCGGATGGACCGGCTGGTGGACCTCTTCGGCCGCACCCACCTGCACGCCGAACTCGTCGATCACCGGCTGCCCGAAGACGGCCCGCGCAACGCCGCCGTGCACGCGGTGGCGCAGCGATGGCGACTGCCGGTGGTGGCCACGAACGCGGTCCGGTACGCGGCCCCGCGTTCTGCGCGGCTGGCGGCGGCGCTGACCGCGCTGCACCGCCGCGAGAACCTCGACACCGCGATCGGGGAGTTGCCGCTGGCCCCGACGGCGCATCTGCGCACCGCCGAGGAGATGCGCATCCTCATGGCCCGCTACCCGCAGGCCATCGCATCCGCCGTCGACCTCGCCCGCAGCAGCGTCATCGACCTGAGCAAACTGCGCCCGCAGCTGCCGGACTTCGAGGTGCCCGCCGGGCACACCCCCGACAGTTATCTGCGCCACCTCGCGGAAGAAGGCTGCGCCCGCCGGTACGGGCCGCGCACCGACCCGGCAGCCGGGGCGGCGTGGAAACAGCTCGACTACGAACTGTCCGTGATCACCGACATGGGCATGCAGGGCTACTTCTTGATCTGCTGGGACATCACGCGGTACGCGGCCGAGCAGGGGATCTGGTGCCAGGGGCGCGGCAGCGCCGCCTCCTCGGTGGTCTGCTACGCGCTGGGCATCACCTCCGTCGATGCACTCAAACACGGACTGCTCTTTGAGAGATTTCTGCACGCAGAAAAGACCGACCCGGACATCGACATCGATTTCGAGAACGACCGCCGGGAGGAGGTGATCCAGTACCTGTATGCCAAATACGGCCGGTCGCACTGCGCACAGGTGGCGAACCTCATCACCTACCAACCCCGCCTGAGTGTGCGGGATTCAGCACGCGCCCTCGGCTACCCCATGGCACGGATCAACGAGATGACCCGCCATATTCACCACGAGCCACCCGGACCCGAGGCCGACATCCCCGACGACGTGCGCTCCCTCGCGGGGCAACTGCATACTCTGCCGCGACATTTGGGTATCCATGTCGGAGGGATGGTGCTGACCCGCCAGCCCATCGGGGAAATCATGCCGGTCGAATGGGCCACCCGAGAAGGCCGCTCGGTACTGCAAGGCGATAAAGACGATGTGGCCGCCGCCCATCTTCTGAAAATTGACATCCTGGGCTTGGGCATGCTGGCCGCCTTGCACACCGCATGCGACCTCATTGCCGAACACCACGGAATCAGCCTGGACATGGCCTCGATCCCGCAGGACGACCCGGACGTGTACGCCATGATTGCCGCAGGCCGGACCATAGGCGTGTTCCAGGCCGAGTCGAGGGCGCAGGTCTCGACCCTGCCGCAGCTTCAGCCACGGTGTTTCGAGGACCTTGCGGTGGCCGCCTCCATCATTAGGCCGGGCCCCATTCAGGCCGGATCGAAGCATCCGTATTTGCGGCGGCGGGCCGGCCTGGAGCCCGTCACCTATCCGCATCCGCTCGCCGAACCAGCGCTAGCCAAGACTCTCGGGGTCGCTTTGTGGCAGGAGCAGGCCATGGCCCTGGCCGTCGACTGTGCTGATTTCACCCCGGGCGAGGCGGACCGTCTCCGTAAGGCGATGGCCGCCAAGCACTCTCCCGAAAAGGTGGCACAGCTGCGCGGACGACTGCTTGCCGGGATGGCCGCCAAGGGAATCAGCCAGGCCGCCGCCGAGCGCATTGTGGGCATAATTGAAGCGTTTTCGGATTATGGATTTCCGCAGTCTCACGCCCAGTCGATGGCGGGCATCATTTATGCCAGCGCCTGGGTGAAGTACCACTTTCCGCACGCCATGCTGGCGGGGATCATGGCGCATCTCCCGATGGGGTTCTACGACTCCCAGACCCTCATTCAGGATGCCAAGCAGCACGGCATCGAGGTCCGGGGTGTCGACATTCAGTGCTCCGGTGTGCACGCCACGCTTGAGCTCCACGCCGATCAGCCGGAGCGGCGGCCGGCGATCCGCCGCGGACTGACCTCCGTGACCGGGGTCAGCGAGGAGATCGCCGAGCGGATCCTGACCGCGCGCGGCGCCGTGACGTTCCGCTCGGTGGCCGACGTCGCCCGCCGTACGCGGCTGTCGGCGAAGCTGATGGAGCAGCTGGCCACCGCCGGGGCGTTCGATGGCCTCGGCGTGGACCGGCGCACCGCCCTGTGGTCGACCGGCGCCTATACGGGCGAGATCCAGGACGTCCTTCCCGGGTTGGACAATCTGGCGCCCGCGCCGCAATTGCCGGTCATGACCGCGGCCGAGGCCACTGCTGCCGACCTCGATGCCTCGGGCGCCAGCGCCACCGCCCACCCGGCGCAGCACCTGCGTGCTCTGCTGGCCTCGCACGGGGCGCTGCCTGCGTGCGAGGCCCGTGACCTGGCCGATCAGACCCGGGTGCGGGTCGGCGGACTGGCCAAGTACATCCAACGGCCCCCGACCGCCAAGGGAGTTGCGTTCGGCGCCCTGGAAGATGAGACCGGCATGATCAACCTGGTCTTTTCTCCCCCGGTCTGGGAACGCACGCGAGAGGTGGTCCTCGGCGCCCCTGCGGTGCTGCTGGAGGGCCATATCGAACGTGATCGTGGCTCTGTCAACATGATCGTGCACCGCGCGCACGCCGTGACGGGCCCTGCTCGTGCTCATCAGCCAGGGCGCTTCAGGTGACCATCCATGGGAAGCAGCGGTTCGCCCGCTGCGCCCCACCGGATCTGTGCGACATCCCGGGAGTTCTCCTGAGCCAAATCAGCGCGCTGGCACTGGGCGCGCAGACCTACCTTCGTTCGGATCCTCCAGTCGGTACAGCAGGGCGATGGGCGCGGCCGACAGGCCATCATCAGGGTGTGACCTCCGAGATGACGCCGCACGCCGCGAGCGATGCCGCGGCCACCCGCCTCCTTGCCGCGCACGCCGCCCCGCGCTCGCGCACCGTGGACGACCACATGTTCTGCGGCAGCGAACAGCATCCGGCGCCCGGTACCTTCCGACTGCAGCTGTTCACCGCAGCCGACGTTCGGCCCGTCGCACTCGTCGTCCAGACCCTGGAGAGCGGGCCGAGCCTGGTCAACAGGGCAGAGGAGTACGCCCTTTCAGTCTGGCGATGCCACCGGCCCGACGACGTCGAGCCGCCCCTGTGGATCCAGCGGCAGCTCGACGATCTCGACGATGACACCAGCCCCTTCCAGCTGGTGACCTTCGAGGTCACCAGCGACCACGAGCTCGCCGCCCCCCGCTGGCACCGGCTTACAGACGCGCAGGTCGAACAGCTCCTGGGGCAAAGGGCCGATGGTGGTCGTGGCGACGGCTACCGGCCGCCGGCTGCCGAACCTGAGGAGATCCCGGTCTACGAGATCACGCCCCTCGCCGCACTGCCTCAGCCCCGCCCTTTCCGCCAGCCCTCCTGCATGCCCGGTACGCGCAGCTGGCGCCGCCTGCTGTTCTGGCGCACTTACCCGGCCCGGCCAGCACTGTGTTGCTGGTACCACCAACAGGACTGGACAAGGCTCTCCGACACGGCCACTGCGCTGGTCGAGGCCGCCCAGAATGACGGCGTCACCGGACCCGACATCGCGTCTTACGTGCTGGACAAGGCCCAGGCCGCCGGTCTCAGCGACGGCGATGTCGACGCGCTGCACACTCTGTTCTCCCCCGCCCTGGGCATCTGTGCGACCAGCGGCTTCACCAACGGCCAGCACCGCGTCCAGGCCATGCGCGACCAAGGAGTAAGCCGCACCGTCACCGTCCGCTGGCACACACCCGAACCCCCGCCCTCCGAATCAGAGCCCTGCTGATCCGTGTCGCTCCTCCCGGGCTCCAGCTGGCCCACGCGCGCCGTTCGGTGCAGCTCAAAGAGTGGGCCAGGGGGCGACGCCGTACAGCTGATCCACGACCGCCGGTGACCAGCGGGTGCGCACGTTGTTCGACGGGCTGGGATTTCCGGTCCCTGCGTGACCGCCGCCCGGGGCCATCAGGTGCCGAAGGGCGGAACCTGCTGCACGGCGAGATCGTCGCGCAGCCGCAGAAATCGCACGGGATGGCGGTAGACACCGTCGTCGACTGCGGTGTCGGCCCCGAACTCCGCCACCAGGTCGAGGCGTACGGTGTGGTACTCCAGCTCGCCGCGAGCACCCCAGCCGGCACTGAAGCGGCGCCCGTGCCAGGGGTGATCGAGGTCGGCTGGGTGCAGCCGCCGAGCAAGCTCGCGTCGTACGACGGTGGGCAACGCGGTCGTGCGGGCGATCATCCGCAGACGGCCCACGGCGTCGTACCGGGCCAGCAGCAGCGTGGACGGGGCCGTCAGTGCCCCGGTGACTCCGGCGACCAGCGCCTCGGAGGTGGTGCGAGAACGGATCTTGATCCAGGCACGCTTGCCAGGGAGGTACGGCTGCTCGCCGCCCTTGATCACGACGCCCTCGATCCCGGCCGTCCCCCAGGCCGGGTCCAGCCAGTCCGACGCGGTCGCCCAGTCGTCGGTGGCGGGGCACAAGGCGAAAGGAGCGACAAGCTCGTCTCGGGCAAAAAGGTCCTCCAAGATCGCGCGTCGTTCGCGGTAGGGCCGGGCGAGCAGCTCGGTACCCCCGGTTTCCAGGACATCGAAAACGATCAGGTAGGCGGGGCGTTCGGCTGCGGCTTCGACGGCGCTGCGGCCACGGCGGCGGGCACGGCGCTGCAACTCCGCGAAGTGCAGCCGCCCCTCGTGCGGCACGACGAGCTCACCGTCCAGTACCAGCGCCTCGCTCAACTCAGTGGCCGCGGCGGCGATGTCGGGAAAGGCTCCGGTGAGGTCCGCACCCTGGCGGGACTGGAGCATGATCAGGCCGGGACGAGCGAAGAGAATCACCCGGAAGCCGTCCGCCTTCTGTTCCGCGGTCCAGTTCCGCGGCAGCGCCTGCTCCGGGGGCAGCTGCCGCCGGGCCTCGGCGAGCATCGGCTCGATCGGGGGAATCAGGGCCACACCGTCACATCTACGCGAAACCGCCCCGGCTCGCGCGTTGGCGGACCCGAATGAGCCCAGGCCAGGACCGTGATGATGGGGAGGTGCGCCTGCGGGCCGGTAGGAGACGGCGACGCTGCGCAGGGCATGGCTTTCGAGGGTGAGCTGACCGATGACCTCCCCGTACGGGGTGAGGTTCCGGCACAGGCCGGCGGTCTCCTTCCGTAGCTGGCGGAGCTGCTCCCGCTTCCTCTCGTCGACCTTCGAAAACCCCTTGAACAGGCCCTGACAGAAGTTATCCACAGGGTGGTGCACGGGTGTGGACTAAGTCGTACGGTGCTGAGAAATGATCACGAGCACGGGGGTGTGCGATGCGGTACGGCGTGGTGGTGGAGGAGCTGGCGTCCGACGTGATGGGAGAGCTGCCCTCAGAAGCACGACGCGAGGTCCTGGAACTCGTCGAACGTGTGCGCGCGGCCCCGAGAGCATGGCCGGACGTACGCGACCCCGGCAGCAACGAAGAGATCCGTGAGGCGTTCGGACACCGTTGCTGGATTCAGTACATGCCCCATGACGGGGCCATCGAGGTCCGCGAGATCGGCTGGGCTGGATAGAGGCGCCAGGCCGCTCATGCGTCCGGACATCGTGGGCCCTCCCCATCTGCGACTGCGGGAATCCACTCGCGACACGGCTCCTGAAGGGCCGCCCAGGAGCGTCGATCACGTCCACGAGCCAGACGGGACAAGGCAATCAGCTCGTTCTCCAACCGCCAGTGTGCCGACCGGCCGCGTCCCCGCACGAAGGGATCGCCGGTCAGGTGCCCGATGGTTTTGATCGAACTGGCCCGGAGGCCGCGCGGTTCCGATACCGTCATCCGCGCGGTATTGCCGCTCATGACATCGTTGGACCGGAAAGTGACGAATGTTCATCGAAAAGCTCGTGCTGAAGAACTTCAAGTGCTTCGGACCGGACGGCACCTGCGTCAGTCTGGATCCAGGAATCACTGCGCTCATCGGCGCCAACGGCTCGGGCAAGACCGCGGCATGCGAGGCGCTGCTGCGGCTGTTCGGGATATCCGCGAAGGAGCGGGCCGTACGCGTGGACGATTTCCACGTGCCCCTCGACGAGGCCGCCGTGCCTCCCACCCGCGAGCTGACGATCGAAGCAGTGCTGGCTTTCCCCGAACTCGACGACGCGGGCACGGAGGGCGAGAACCGTGAGGGTCAGGACGAAGTGCCCCGGCTCGTCCCGGAGTTCTTCAGGCGCATGGCCGCCACGGAGGATGGCGACCTGAAGGTTCGGGTGGTGCTCCGGGCTGAATGGGTCGATGACGGCACGGTGGAGGGCGCCATCACCGAGACGCGGCTGATCGTCAGCACCCTTGCCGAGGAGTACGGCGAGGAGGACTACGCTCCGCTCACTCCGGTGGAGCGCAGCCGTATCCAGATGGTCTACATTCCGGCGTCCCGCGACGGCGTACGCCAGGTGACCTCTTTCCTCCGCAGTCGGCTCTGGCGAGCCGCGCAGTGGTCAAGCGGCCTGCGTGACCTCGTCAGTGAGCACGCGGCAGAGGTCGCCGAGAAATTCACCGACGAACCCGTCGTCCGGGCGGTGGAGGTGGCGCTGACCGCACGATGGCAGCAACTCCATGATGCAGGCGTGCACTCGGACCCGAAGCTGCGACTCCTCGACGGCGACTTCGACCAGTTGGTCCGTGATTCCGAACTCGTCTTCGAGCCCGACCACAACGGCCGCCCGCGCCCCGCCCGCACACTGAGTGACGGGCAGCGATCGTTGCTGCACCTCGCCCTGGTGGCAGCTGCCCTCGACGTCGAGGGCGCGATCAACGACGGTCAGCACGCCGAGGACTTCGCGCTGGACGGCGCCCACCTGCCAAACCTGACCCTGATCGCGGTTGAGGAGCCCGAGAACAGCCTCTCCCCCTTCTTCCTGTCCCGGATCATCACCCAACTGCAGGAGTTGAGCGGCAGCCCGGCGACGCAGACGGTGCTCTCCAGCCACTCCGCCAGCGTCATGGCCCGCATCCGCCCCGAAGACGTCCGGTACCTTCGCACGGAGCCCTCCACCGGGACCGCATCGGTCCGCGAGATCACCCTCCCGGACAACACGACGGATGCCGGCAAGTATGTGCGCGAGGCAGTGCGCGCTCACCCAGAGCTGTACTTCGCCAAGTTCGTGGTGCTCGGCGAAGGCGACTCCGAGGAACTCGTGATCCCCCGCATCGCCCAGGCACACGGCGTCCAGCTGGATCCGTCGTTCATCGCCATGGTGCCGCTCGGCGGCCGACACACCAACCACATGTGGACGCTGCTGAACGATCTGGACATCCCGCACGCCACCCTGCTGGACCTCGACTACGGCAAGGACGGCGCCGGGCCGGGCCGGCTGCGCGACGCCTGCAAGCGCCTTGCCGACAGCGGTCTGAAGCCGCTGGAAGGGCTCATCGGCTACGACGAGATCGACGACATCACCGACGACCTCGAAGCCGATGCCATTCTCCCGATCTTGAAGCACCTGCGTACGTTCGGCGTCTTCTACGCCACGCCCCTCGACCTCGACTACGCCATGCTCAGGGCGTTCGAGGACGCCTACACGCACCTCGAAGCGGGCGAGCGCGGACCGGGTGCTGGCGATCCCGTCATCACGGTCATGGGCGAGAACGGGACCAGGGAGGACTACTGGAGGAACGCCGAGCGCCTTGAGTTGCTGGGCTGGTACCGCTACCTGTTCGTGAACCGGTCCAAGCCAAGCTCCCACATGAGCGCGCTCGGCCGCCTGAGCGACGCGGAGCTGAAGGCGGACGCGCCCAACGTGCTCAAGGCCCTCGTGCGTCACATCCAGGAGAAGATCTCCCTGTGAGCGTCCCAAGCCAGCCGGGCCCCACGATCCCGCCGACTGCGCGCGCCACCACATTGATTCCTGCCGAGGAATGGCGGCCGATCGGCATCTCGGACCTCGAACCGGCCGCGTGGGAAGCCCTGCGGGACACCGGCAATGTCGCCGTCGTGGCAGGTCCGGGCGCGGGCAAGACCGAGTTCCTCGCGCAGCGCGCCGCCTACCTCCTGCAAACCGGCATCTGCCCGTGGCCCCAGCGCATCCTCGCCATCTCGTTCAAGAAGGATGCCGCAGCCAACCTCGGCCGCAGGGTCGCTTCCCGGGTCCCGGAACACGCCGGCCGATTCGCGTCCATGACGTTCGACGCGTTCACGAAGAGCCTGGTCGACCGGTTCGCTGCGGCGCTGCCGGCGGACTGGCGGATGAACGACGGGTACGACATCCGCTACACGACCGATTCCGAGGTAAGCCAGTTCCTCAACGGCGTCGCCTTCTCGGCACCGCCGGCCCTGTCCGGGAAACTCGGCTTCCAGCCCCGGCGCTTCGTCCCCGACGTCGTGGGCGGCTGGCAGCTGCCCGAGAGCCTGCCGCCGGAGGACGAAGTCGACGCCGTCTCCTACGCCGTACGCGAGTGGTGGCGCGCACGCTATCTACGGTCAGGAACAGCGGAAGTCGATTTCGTCATGCTCAACCGACTCGCCGAGTTGCTCGTCCGCGCGGTGCCGAAGCTCAGACGCGCCCTGCGCATGACGTACCCCATGGTCTTCGTCGACGAGTTCCAGGACACGACCAGCGCACAATTCTCCTTCCTCACCTCCGTGTTCGGCGAGGAGACCACAGTCACCGCGGTCGGAGACAGCAAGCAGCGGATCATGGGCTGGGCCGGCGCTCTGCCCGAGGCACTCCAGCGTTTCACCGACGCCTTCGACGCCACTTCCTACGCGCTGGCGTGGAACTTCCGATCCAGCGACGGCCTCGTAGAACTGCAGCACGTCATCGCGAGCAAACTGGACCCGGCCACGGTACGGGCCACCTCGAAGGCGACCGCCGAAGTGGGGCACGAGCCAGCCGTCTTGTGGACGTTCTCGAACAGCGACCGGGAGGCGACCTTCATCGCCGACTGGATCGCCCGGGACATCGCCGCCTCGGACCGTACGCCGTCGGATTTCGCGCTTATCGCTCGGCAGACGATCAAAGACTTCGAGCCGCTGTTCCGTGCCCGCCTCGCCGCCCACGGCATCAGGGTCCGCAACGACGACGCCCGGCTCGGCAAGATGACCCTGCAAGACCTCCTGAAGAGCGAGACCGCCCGCCTCCTACTGAGTCTGCTCCGCTTGGCCAACGAACCTCATGGCCTCGCCAAGGTCTGGCGGGACGTAGCGGCAACCATGGAACGCCTCCACGGAGTAACCGAGGACGACACAGCCCAACGCCGCGTCGGCGAGGACCTGGCCGAACTGACCACCCAGCTCCGCACCTGGCTCCGTGCACACCCACCGACGTCCACGTCGGCCGCCGACACCGTCAACCAGGTCGTCGGCCTCCTCGACGGCGCCGCCCTCCGCCGCTACGTGAAGTCGGCAGTCCCTGGGGAGGATTTCGATACCGTCCTTGGCGCATTCGAGGCACGCCTTCAGACCGCGATCGACGGCACTAATGACTGGGGGCACGCGCTCGACGAGTTCGAGGGCGCTGATGCCGTCGTCCTGCTCACCGCACACCGCAGCAAGGGCCTCGAATACCACACAGTGTTCTTCCTCGGCATCCACGCGAAACAGTGGTGGGCGTACGGGAACGACCGGCGCGAAGGAACATCAACCTTCTTCGTAGGCTTGTCCCGGGCTGCTCATCGACTGATCTTCACCACGGACCAGACTGACCGCACCGGCCCCATCGGCGACCTCTTCACGATGCTCGCCGAGGCGGGCGTGCCCGAGGTCCACCAAGAATGACGACGGATTCCGACCGATTCGCCGCCATCCGAGACGACAACGCGTCCGGGACTCGGAATGAACTCCCGGGCCCGGTATCAGCATCGGTGCAATAGCGGCACCGCTCACCCGGCAAAGTGCGCTCACCATCGCGCCGGTGCGTCGGCCCGGCGCTATCGGCATGTTCGGTCACCGCTTGATGCGGCCTCGGATGGCGAGCAGGCCGAGTCCGAGCAGTACTGGTTCCGCTAGGCGAGAGGTCATCTCGGTGTAGGTGCCGGTGGTGGTCAGATCCTGACCGGATGATCGGAAGATCACCGAATTGACAACCACCTGCAAGGACTTGTCGAACCTCTCGCCCGACAGCCGCTCCTTATACGGTCCCTCCGGGTTGACCGGGTCGGGGATGTCGGTGGTCATCGAGATCGTGTGGCCGGTGAGCGTGCCGGTGCTCTGGGTCGTCGGGTCCTGGTGGGGCAGCCCCCACAGCATCATGACGAACACGGTCGTGGCCATGGCCCCCAGCAGCCAGCCGAAGGCCCGGGAGGCACGCATGCCGTAGCCGGACAGTGCCCAGTAGGCGGTCAACAGGCTTCGCTCGCCGCGGGGGATGTCGTCAGCGTGGCGGCGCATCTCCATCTCGCCGTAGTAGAAGTCGGCGGCACCGGGCTCGTGTTTGTTGTCTTCGAGCGACTTGCGCAGCGCCCGGTACACCGGTGCCAGCTCGGCCGGCTCCAGCACGTCCACCTGGGGAGGGGCGGGCGTCCACCCGTTGGCGTCCGGGGTGCGGCTGGCTCGCCAGTGGTGCTCTTCGATCAGGACTCGGCGGGGTGTCCAGTGCACCGGCCTCACGACCCGCCACCGCAGTCCCGGCGGGACGGTGTCCAGGCGGTATCGCCCTTCCAGCCGCACCTGGTCGAGATGGACCGCTCCGGCGAACAAGCAGGCTGAAAGATCCACGCCGTTCAGTACGAGATGCGCCGCGTCCACTCCCCGCAGCGAAACCACCTGCACACGGGAGTCAGCGAGACCGGGTTCGGCCATCTCCCTGCGACCGAGGGCGAAGGGCCGGGGCAGGGCGGCGACGGTCAACGGGTACTCCACCACCGCGTCGCTCAGATCCACCGACGCGTACCTCAGCCGCAGCGTCGCCGACGACATCCACCGTGTCCGCCGGCAGCACACCGCACTGGCCGACGCCTCGATGATCACGGCGTTGTTGAACACCGCCTCCGAGAGATCCAGTGTCCCCGTACAGGCCAGCGGTCCCATACTCATGGCCCGTTCGAACACGGTCTTGCGGAAAGTGATGTCGGTGCCGAACTGAGCCCCGCGGAACCAGACGTCACCACCAATCTCGGTATCGTCGAAGAAGGCACCGCCACCCACGTCGGCCCTTTCGAAGCGGACCTGGCCGCTGATCTTCGCCCCGTCGAAGACGGCTCCCTCGTTGATCGTCACATCGTCAAACAGGACATCTCCACCGATTCGTGTATCGCGGAATGCGACGCCCGCGCAATGTACGGTCGCTGCGGCGAATGAGACGTCGCCCTTCTCGATCTGTGCCTGATCGAAGTACACGTCACCGTAGAGCTGGGCCGTACCGAAATACGCGCCCTCCCGGATCTTCACAAGGTCGAACTGGCAGTCACCCCGGATCTCCGCCTCGGCGAACCAGGCTTCACCCGTGATCTCTGCGCTGGTGAAGTACGCAGCACCACCGATCCTGGCCTTCTGGAACGTCAGGTCGCCGCCGACTGTCGCTCCTTGGAACGAGGCGTGGCCCGTGATCCTCACTCTCTGGAATAGCGCCCTGTCCTTGATCTTCGCCGTGCCGAACTCGGCAGCGCCTTCGATCTCGGCCCCGGTAAATAGAACGGCGCCGCCGAACTCCGTCCCGGTGAACACGGCATCGCCGCTGATCTTCGCCCTGCTGAAGTCGGCATCGACGTCAAACTGAGCCGCGCTGAACTGCGCCTGCCCCACAGCCGGTCGTCCTGTGGCGGGTGCCGTGACGGCGGCGAGGAGTGCTCTCAGCAGCTCTGCCGAAAAAAGGGTGCCGCGGTGGTCGAGATCCACGCCGGGCTGCAGGCTGGCCAGGTAGGCCGAGCGGTCCGCGTCCGGCAGGTGCGCCAAGCAGCGGTCGTACGGCTCGACCTGACGACCGGTACAGCCGCCACGTGAGGAACCAGAGCCGTGGGCGCACCGAGGCCAGGAGGATGCCGCGTTGAGTGGTGAGGAAGCCGTCACATTGCCCAGGACGGCCGACTGCGGCAGGTGGTTGCAGCCTTCAGCGCCTGCAGCGGGCCAGGGGATGCCCGCGGTGCACGCTCGGAGACCGCGCATGCCGCTCGACGGGCCGTCGGGTCACAGACGACGGCAGCCGGGCCGGCTACGTGATCGCTACGCTCCACGTGCGCTGGCCTGGTGAAACGACAACGAGCCCGGGAACCGTTAGGGGGTTCCCGGGCCTTGGTATCAGGGTGTGTGCAGTTGTGTCAGTCTTCACCGGACAGCGTGGTCGCGTCGCTGCCGCTGCGGCGGGCGCGGGCGGCCACGATCGTTCCGATACCGCTGGCGACAAGCAGTCCTGCACCGCCGACGAGCCACGGGCTGACATCGGCCCCAGTGTGAGCGAGGGAGCCGACCGCCGCGGCCTTGGAGGTAGCTCGGTCGGACGCGTCAGCCGTCGGCGAAGAGCCGGTGCCCGTCGTCGGGGAGCCCGCCGAACTTGCCGCCGTGCCGCCACCCGCCGTGTCGCCCGGCGCGGTCGCCGTGTTGGTCGGCTTCTCGGAGGACGTGGGGGCAGGAGTCGTGCCGCTGGTCTTCTTGGCGTTGGTGATGGTCACGGTCACCGGGTCGCCCGGCTTGGCCTTGAACGTCTTCGCGGACGTGTAGATCTCGTAGTCGGTAGGCGCCTTCACCTGCTTGACCCAGAAGGTGCCACCGGTGCGGGAGGAGATGGGCAGTATGCCGCTGGCCGTTCCGTCGGAGCCGGTCGTCAGCGTCAGGATGGTCGTGTCGCCGCTGCCGATGTTGACCGTGGATCCGGCCAACAGCTTGCCGGTTTTGTCGTCCTTGGCCTTCAGCAGAAGTGAGGCGGACTTGAACGGGTCGACGATCGTGAGCGGGGTGTCGGTGCCGGGGGTGACGATGACGTCCTGGTCGTCGACCGTGTCGTGCAGGGTGCTGCCGCTTGTCGGAGATCTCCTTGAGGCGGTAGACGCCCGGTGCGATGTCCGTGAAGGCGAGCTTGCCCTGGGCATCGGTCTTGCCGTTCGCGGCCTCCTTGCCCGCGGAGTCGAAGAGGGTGAAGGACGCGCCGGCGAGTACGTCGCCGCCCGGGTCCTTCTTCAGGATGGCCACGCCGCCGGTCTCCGGCTCGGCCGCGTTGCGCGGAGTCGAGGACGTGGATGCGGACGGGGTGGGATCGGTGCTCTGGGCCGAAGCGGTCGGCGCCCAGGACAGGCTGCCGGTCACCGTGGCTGCGACGGCAACAGCGACTGGGAGGGTGCGAGCGGAGCGGATGCGCAAGAAGGAACTCTCCAAGGGATACAGGCGGGATCAGGCAAGGCGGGCTGCGGGGCGTTGGTTCAGCGGGAGCGGCCCGGCGCGGGGCGCGGGAGTGAAGTGGGCGGTCCGTTTACTGAACGGGAGGGTGCGTTGATCGCGTAGCGGCGGGCGGCTGCGCGGACGAGTTGCTGTTGCTGCTCGACGGGCAGTTGTGCGATGCCGGCCAAGCCTTGGGCAATGGCCAGGCCGAAGGGGGATCCGGCGTCCAGGCCAGCGGCCTGGACGATCTGCGCGGCGGCCTCGGCTTCGACGAGGATGCCGTAGGTGCTGGGGACACCGAGCATGGTCTCGGCATGGTCGCGGGCGCCGTCGAGGATGTCGCTGAGCGCGAGGTCATCGTTGAGGCAGTCCTCGACGATGTCGAGGAGGGTCAGCGTCGCGCTGTGTAGCCGGTCGCGGAAGTCAGGGTCGGTGATCCAGAAACCGTTCGGGCCCGACGGCGCGGGCGGGCCGTGGACCGCGGTGGTAGCCGGTTCCCGTCGGTGCAACGGGAACCAGCGAGGCGGGGGCATACAGAACTCCGTGGCGAAGGGGTGTTCAGCGGGTGCGGGATGCACTGGTGACGGGGGTGGGCTGAGCGACAGGCCGAGCTGCCGGTCGGGACACGGCAGGTGGCGGGAACCAGAAGTGGGCGTACTGCTCGATCGCGGTGCGCAGCCCCGTGCCGTCCGCGCCGTGCCACGGCGGCTGGCTGCTCTGGGCGTGCCAGTCGCGGATGACGGCGTAGCCGTCTCGGCCGGGCACGAGGTCGCGAGCCGTGTCGCGGCGGGCGAAGGTGCCGTGGTCTGCGAAGCGGAGGATCGCGATGTCGAGGACGCCCTGCTCGGGGTGGACGACGCGCAGGCGAAGTCCGTCGTACTCGCTGTGGCGGATGGTGGGGGCGAAGTCGATCCGTAGCCGCAGCGGCGAGTTCGGCTGCGGGGATGCGTAAAGAGCGTCGCCGACGATGACGTACGGGTGGAGAGGCAGTTCGATGACGTCGTCGAAGAACTGCTGGGCGTACAGGGCCAAGGAGCCTCTCTCGGGCGAAGGGGATCTGGTCGGTCAGCGGCGGGGGCCGGGGCGCCGAGCGGGCAGGACTGCCGACGGAGTTGTCGTGGTGCTCCAGCGCGGGATGCTGCGCGTGGTCAGCGCGGGCGCCCGGCGGGGGGCCTCCCGCCGGACGTCGAGCGGGGTCGGAACCGGCGGCGTGGGCGGTGTGACGGGAGTGAGCTGTGCCGCCTCGCGCAGCCCAGGGAGCAACGAGTCCCTCCAGCGCGGCAGGGGTGTCGGGTCGGACACACTCTGGGTGATGGCCTTCACCAGGGCTGTGGGGGTGTTGGTGGTGGCGGTGGCGTACTAGCGGGCGTACCCGTTCTTCGGTCCGCCCCACAGGTGCCATCGGGCCTCAAGGGTGGTGAGTTCCCTGTCGGGATCGAGGCGGCCGGTAGTGTATTCGCAGGTAGCCATCCCGTCGGGTGACTGCAGTTCCATCACGCCCCTGCGTGGGTGCTGGAACTGCCAGCCGTTCTTGATGAGCGGGACGAGGGCGTCGAAGGCGCCGAGCTCGGGGTCCTTGAGGTCCGGCTCGGCGAGGTAGGTGTCGGGGCCTGCGGTGTATGCCTGGGCGAGGGCTGTGGTGAAAGCGGTCACGAACTCGGTCGGGGCAACGTCGTTGAAGGAGACGCCCCATACGGGTGGACCGAAGCGGTCACGGTAGGCGTTGATCCGCCACAGTCCGTCGTCCTCTCCCTCGGGCAGGAAGCCGAGGCGGACGCGGTGGTCGGGCGAGATGGCGTAGGTGTTGTCGCGATCGTCGCAGCTGAAGTCGAAGCCGAGCGCTTGCAGCGGCTCCAGGGCGGGATCAACAGACCACGAGGTGCTGGCAAGGTAGCGGGGAAAGACGTAGACGTCGCCGTCGATCTCTTCGGTGTCGGACACAGGCATCCTGGGGTTGGGGCTGGGCGATGAGCAGCGCGGGGCGGGCGGGACGGGTCAGGATTCGGCACGACCCGCGAGCTCTGGCAACAACTGTCGTTCCAGGTAGGCGTGTTGGCCGGTGTGGTGGTGGGTGCGCAGGCCCAGCTCGGCGGCTGCCCGGCAGTTGTCTGCGCGGTCGTCGACGAACAGCACCCGGCCCGGGTCGGCTATGCCGGTGGCGGCCAGGGCGTGTTCGTACGTGGCCGGATCCGGTTTGCACAGGCCCAGGCGTGCGGAGTACAGGGCCTCGTCCATCAGTTCGCGCCGCCAGTCGGTGGCGTCCAGGACGTTGCTGAGGTGGGCCGGGGCGTTGGAGAGCAGCACCATCGTCAGCCCCGATGTGCGGGCGCGGTACAGGGTGTCGAGGACGCGTGGGTCGGTGCGGGTCCACATGGCGGTGTCGGCATCACGCAGGGTGCGCAGCCATCGCGGGCCGGGGTGGTGACCGAGCACCTTGGCCCAGTAGGCGAGATCGCTCAGTTGCCCTGCGTCGTAGGCGTTGCGGGGAGCCCAGAAGGCGTCCTGGAACGAGGGGAGATGCCGGTCGGGCCACTCGGCGAGGTCGGCCAGGCGGGTCCACATGGCAGTCGGGGGTTGCAGTCCCGCAACCCCGTTGTAGTCGAGGATCAGCGCTTCTACGCCGGTCCGGGAGTCGTGGGTGCGGGTCAAGGGGTCGTTCTCTCCAGGGCTTTGGGGGCGAGGGTGGCGACGGTCACGGCGAGGAGGGCGGGCAGCAGCAGCGCGTGCGGGAGCGCAGTGACGGTGGCGAGGGCGCCGATGACGGCGGGACCGGCGAGCAGGCCGACGTAGCCGGTGACCGCGACCGTGGCGACCGCGCGGGGTCCGCCAGTGCCCGCGGCGGTGATCAGGCTGGGGATGGTGACGGACAGGCCCAGGCCGAAGGCCGCCCAGCCGAACAGGGCGCAGGCGATAGTGGAGCCGGCCAGTCCGGTGGCAAGCCCGAGCGCGGCCAAAGCGGCGCCGGCGCGTACGACGGCCGAGGCGCCGAAGCGGGCGGTGAGCCGGTCACCAGCGAGGCGGCCTGCGGCCATGGCGGCGCTGTAGGACCCGTATGCCGCAGCGCTGGTCGCGGCCGTCGCGCCGAGGTCGTGCAGGTGGACGGCAGCCCAGTCGGCAGCAGCGCCTTCGCCCAGCAATGTTGCCGCTGCCAGGACGCCCAGCAGCCACACCCGGGGCCGCGACCGGCCCCCGCGTTCGCCCGAGCCCTGTGCAGCAGGATGGTGCACGGGCTTGAGTCCAGAGCTGGCGAGTGTCCGGGCCAGAGCCGTCGTGGCTCCTGCCGCCGCGGCGGCGCAGACGGCGACGCCTGTGAACAGAACGGTGTGTGAGGTGTGAGCGGTGGCCGCGGCCAGCGCGGCGCCGAGGAGGGCGCCGAGGCTGTAACTCGCGTGCAGCCGCCCCATGATGGGGCGGCCGTGGGCGTCCTGGCAGCGGACCGCCGCGGCATTGGCCGCGACGTCGAGGACGCCGTGCGCGACGCCGAAGACGAACGCCGCCGCGAACAGACTCTCCAGACTGGAGCAGACCCCGAGGACAGCGAGCCAGGCGGCGAGAGTGATGGCGCCGCCGGTCAGCAGCGCGGGCAAGCGGGCCGGACGGGCAAGGCGCCCACCCGCCTGGAGTCCGGCGACCATGCCGAGGGCGGCGGCCAGCAGGACCAGGGCAAGCCCACCGGTGCTCAGCTCGGCGGCGGACTGGACGGCGGGCATGCGGGCGCCCCAGACGGCCATCACCACACCCAGGCCGGCGAAATACCCGATCAGCAGGCGGCGGCTGCGCACCAGCTCGATCGCTACGGTTGTCCTCACGTGGCGTGCTCCCCGGTGGCCGGAGCCGTCTGCGGGGCAGCGGCCACCTGGACGTCGAGGTGGCGGTACGCCTCTTGGGCGCGGTCCTGGGCGGCCGTGGCGGTCGGCCCTGCGGTGATGAGAAAGCCGATGCGGGCGGTGAACAGATTGCCGCCGTCCTGGGGGAGCACGAGTTGGTCTCCGGGCTGTCGCTGGAAGCGCACGCGCTCCACTCCCCCAGTGGGCTTCACGACACTGCGGGCGGTCAGAGTGCCGGAGTAGGCGGGGTAGATGAAGCGGATCGCCGCAGCCTGGCGGCGGGTGGGCGTCAGGTCAGGGGTACGTCCGCAGGCGATGTCGGCGGCGGCGCGGGCGAGATCGACGCCGGTGGCCAGGTGGACGAGGTGACCGATCATGTCGCCGGCGATGCGCGCGTTGACCTCGATCAGGCGGGGGCGGCCGTCGACGATGCGGATCTCGACGTGGCTGACGCCGTGGGTGATGCCGACGGCGTCGAGGGCCGCGACGGCGACCGGCGCCACGGTGGCGAGCAGCGGGTCGTTCGCGTCGACCACGTGCGCCAGCTCCTCGAAGAAGGGCGGCATCCCGACGGTCTTGCGGGTGACGGCGACCACGGTGGTCTGCCCCTGATGGGTGACGCACTCGACGCTCACCTCCGGGCCGTCGAGGTACTCCTCGACCAGGACCTGAGTGCTCTCCACTCCGTGGCCGGCGGTGCGCGCGGCGAAGGCATACGCACCCGGAAAGTCGTCGGCCGTGTCGACGCGGATGACGCCCATGCTCGCGGCGTGCGCGGCGGGCTTGAGGACGACGGGATAGCCGATCAGTGCGGCGGCATCGGCCGCCTCCCGCTCGGTGCGCACGCTGACAGATACGGCGGAGGGCACTCCGTGGCGGGCGAACAGGCTCCGACTGGTGTGCTTGTTGCGGCAGCCCTGGAGGGTTTCTGGAGCCGTGGTGGGCAGGCCGAGCTGGCGGGCGAGTCGGGCGACGGGGACGAGGTACCACTCGGTCCAGGTCATAACGCCGGCCAGCTCGTAGCGTTCGGCGAGCGCGCGCCCGGCCGCGCCGAGTGCCGCCTGGTCGGTGGGGTCGGCGACGGCGTAGTCGAGGAGGAAGTCCTTCTCCCAGGTCGGCTCGGCGCCGGAGATCAGGACGACGTCGTAGTGGGCGCGGACGTTCTCAAGGCAGTAGCCGCGATATGCGTGCGCCTCCATGTCGGCGGCTGCAACAACCAGGGCGACGGGGCGAGAGGACAACAAGGCTCCAAACAGTGGCAGGACAAAGGAGGTTGACGGCAGACGGCCGGGGTCAGAGGGTGCGGCGACGTCGCAGCTCGAAGGCACTCGCCCAGTGAGGGTGGTCCTCGATCAGCTTTCGCGCATACAGGGCGGTGAAGTTGTTGTTCAGTCCGCGCACGCCCGCGGGCAGTTGCCAGCGCATGTCCTCGAACAGCGCCTTCAGTCCGACCCGGGTGGCCCCGGTGGCGAGCCGGTCGGCGGTCAGGCGCTCCAGCGCGCGGTAGACGTACGGGTGCTCGGCGTCGAAGGCGAGGAACCGGTCGGTCAGCGTGGGCCGTGATCCTGCTCGCAACGAGGGTCGGGATATCGGCAGGACCGACTGCTCGGCCGGGGCGTGGGACGTGGGCATAGCGGGTCTCCGTGAGGTGGGCAGGAAGGCGACCGGACCGGTCAGGCGAAGGAAGTGCGCAGGGCGGGCGTGGCGCGCAGCCGGGCGAAGGCGGTGAACAGGCCCGCAGCCTGGAGCACGGCGCAGAGCGTGATGACGTGGCCGAGCTGGGCGGGCGGCACGAGGGCGACGAGGACGCCGGCCACGGGGAAGGGCAGCAACAGCAGCAAGATCGTCAGGGAGAGGGTGGCGCCGAACACGTCCGCGGGGATGAGGCGGGAGCGAAGGGTGCGCAGCACGACGGTCATGCCGCCCTCGCCGGCCATGAGGACGGCGATCAGGGCGAGATAGGCGTGGTAGGTGCCGGCGACGGAGACTGCCAGGCACGCGGTGGCGGCGATCGTTGCGGATACGACGCCGACCGGCCACAGGCCGACGCGGTCGATCCCCTTGCGGCACAGGAGGACCGCGCCGAGCGAGGCGACCGCGGCAACCGACCAGATGAATCCGACGTCGGCCGTGGAGTGGCCGAGCTGCTTGACGATGATCACCGGGGCGGCGGCCTGCAGCAGGCCCACGGCCAGGTTGGACACGGTCAGTCCGGCCACCAGCCAGCCGAGTGCCGGCAGGGCGCGCAGGGTCGACCATCCGGTGCGCAGTCCCTTGCCGACGGGCTGCGTTGCGGCGGGCTCGGGGCGCAGGTGTTGGCGCGGAGCGAGGACGCTGGTGAGCAGGGAGAAGACGGCGATCACCAGCAGCATGCCGGTGGCGCCGGTCCACTGGAGCAGGAGGCCGGCCAGTGCGGGTCCGGAGAGGGTGGCAACCTGGTCGATGCCGAGCAGCACCGACTGCACCCGGTGGGCGCGGGCGCCGGCCTCACGGCTGGCGACCCCGCCCGCGGTCTCGGCCGCGATGTACGAGCACTCGGTGAGGATGCCGGTGGACGCGGCGAGGACCATGACGGTGACCGTTGCCCCCAGCCCCGCTTCCTGCTGCGGCAGGAGGTACGCGGCGGCCAGGACGACCAGGGCGCGGGCAACGGAGGCGTAGCGGAGCACGGTGGTAGTGCCATGGCGGTCGACCAGGGCCCCGGCGAAGGCGAACGCGCCCAGTCGCGGGATCCATTCCAGCGCGAAGGCGAGGCCGGTCAGGGCTGCGGAGTTGGTGGTGGCCAATACCAGCAGCGGGATTCCGTAGGTGGCCATGGCGAACGCGGCGGCGTCCGTGCTGCGCGGCAGGTAGATGCCGCGCAGCACTGTGGGGACCAGGCGGCGGGCATGCCGCGGTCCGACACGGGATCTCACGCAGCGCGCCCCGCTTCCGCCCTCTCCTGCGCGGAGCGGGCATCGGTGTGGTTGAGGACGCGGGGGTTCGCCTGCAGAAAATCGGTGAGGACCTGATGCGGCGCCGACGGCTCCAGACTCGAGCCGAACGCCTGCGGGCTGCGGCTGCGCAGCTGGAGCGTGTGCTGGACGCGGGTGACGAAGTCGGTGCTGGTGTCGGGGAACTGACGGGCGCGCGCCCAGCGGGCCGCGGTGTCGTACACCTCGGCCAGAGCCTCGCCGCTCACGGTGAGCCGGTAGCGGTCGGGGGCCTGTTCGTCGGCGTGGACCAGGCCGAGGTCGCGGGCGACGTCGATGGCGTGGCGCAGTTGCCCGGCGGTGAGGTCGCCGAAGGCGCCCTGAAGGCTGCCGCGCCGGTGGCTGATGGGGCCGTTGTCGTCGATCTCGGTGACCAGGCGGATCAGGCCCGGCAGGGTCAGGGTCCGGATCGCGCGGCGCTCGTGCAGGAGGTTCTCGGGCAGGGAGCGGGTCATCGGCGCGGGCCTCCTGCCGGGGAGATCGGGCGGGCGGGTATCTGGTGGGAGAAGAGGTCGCCGGGCTGCCACGCCGGGCCGCCCGGGGGCGTCGTGGTCAGCGCGGGACGAACTGCTGGCGCGGCCGGAACCGCCGGTGCGGGAAGGCGGGTCGGAGTGGTCGCCCACGGGCCGGAACGGTTCTGCGACGGGGCGGTGGCCCAGGCGGAGATCGCCTGGAAAACGGGGGCGAGTGCCCGTCCGCTCGCGGTCAGCTGGTAGCCGCCGGTTCCGCTGGCCGTGACGAGGCCGTCGGTGACCAGGCGTTCCAGGGGCTTGTAGACGGCGGTCAGCCCGTAGCCGGGCATGGCCTCGGTCGCCAGCGTCTTGGCCGTCGCGATGCCCCGGGCCTGCAGGGAGAACAGGATCGGGGTGGCGTGCCGCGGCACGAGCAACGCGACCGCGTCGTCAATGTTCTGGGCCGGCGCGATCCGCTCGGGCTCCAGCTCGCCGGTGTGCTTGTTGGCGACCAGCTCCTTCTCCAGATACGTGTCGCCCCAGGACGCGATCACCGAGAGGACGGGCAGCAGCGCGGCACCGCGGCCGGTGAGGCCGTAGGTGACGTGGCGCGGGGCGTACTCCGTACGCTCGATGACGCCGGCGTTGGTGAGGTGACGCAGCCGGGGGTGGAGCTGCCCGTCCGCCAGCCACGAAAGCCTCGGCTTGAACTCGGCGTAGCGCAGCGGCTGGGAGGAGACGGTCATCAGCACCCACACGCTCCAGCGCGGAGCGAGCAGGTCCAGGGTCTTGGTGACGCCCAAGAGATCGTTCGGTGTGGCGGGCGGCGCGGTGGTGGCCAAGAAGGTGGCTCCTCAAGCGGTACGGGGGGGGTCAGCGGGTGCGGGAGGTGGTCGCCGTCGGCGTGGCGGGGGCCGGTACAGCCGGCAGGTGGGTGTCCGGGGCGGACACGCGGCGCAGGCCGCCCAGGACCGCGCTGATGCTCTTTGCGTAGGCGTCGCGGGTGGCGACGGACTCGGCGATGCGACGGGCGCAGTCGAGGATGTGGCCAGCGGCGAAACGGCCGATCTCCTGGTCAGGGCCGGTGAGTTCGCGCAGTCGCTGCAGCTGGAAGGCGATGTTGCGTTCGGCGAGGGCCAGGTCCCCGTGGGTGCCGGTCAAAGCGGCGAGCAGCGTGGTCTCGGGGGTGGCATCGGCGATGGCTTCGAGTTCGGCGAGCGGCTGTCCGTACAGCGCCTCGATGCGCTCGGCGACGAGCTGGGAAACGGCATGGGACGGGATGTCAGGCTGGGGCAATCGATGGACTTTCAGGGACGTCGTATCCGCACCGCCCCGGCGCGGGATGCTGCCGGGGCGGGCGGAGCGGTGGCGGCGATCTTGGGACTCAACCCGGCGCGTGATGCTGCTACTTGGTTCGGCGCCGGCATGGTGCGCAGCACCTCGTCGAGTGCGGCGATGCAGCCGTCCCGGCCGGCCAGAGCCGCCTCCAGCCACTGGGCGTCCCACCGCAGGCCCTCAGCGGACAGGTCGTCCATGTCCCCGTCGGATTCCGTCGCGGAATGGACGCGGTCACGGACGCGGGCCACCTGCTCCTCCGCAATGGCGAGGAAGCTGCGCAGTTCCAGCGCCCGCTGAAGTGCGGCATTGGCCTCGCCGCGGGCGGCCTGCGCGTACAGCTCGGCTACCTCGGCGCCGAACGCTTCCTGCAGAGCCGCATCACGGCTGCTGGACTTGTCGATGACGCTCACCGCGTGGCCCCGCGCGCCGTGGTGTTCCGCGCGCTGGGCAGCGTAGGCGGAGAAGTAGGCAGGGCCGGAGCGCGACGAGCAGCCGGGGAAGCGCCGCGCCACACCCCGGGTCCGCGCTTGCCGGGAGCGCTGGGGTCGAGGAGGTACTTCACGACCATGGCTCGGCCGTCGCGGGAAGCGACAGCGGCGTTGACCTGGTGGGCCAACTCCATGACGGGATCGTCGAGTACGTCCGGCGGCTGAGTGCCCAGCGCCTCGACGAGCGCGTCCTCGGCGACGTCGAGGGCCTGCTGCGTTTCGGCGAGCAGGCCGTACCAGTGCACGACGGTGGTGGCCTCGGGATCGGCCTGCGGTGCCGCCTCAACAGCCCGGCGCAGGTCGGCGAGCGGCATCTGGAATCGGTCCTCGATTCGCTCGGTAATGACGCCCATCACGTCATCGCTGGCGTCGAGCACTAAGAGCTACCCTTCGTTTCGGAAATTCCGGTGTGGGAATGGGAAATGGGGTGACGGTGGGCTAGTCCAGGCACATGCCGGCCGGGCGGTAGACATACTTGGCGGAGACCCAGCCCTTGACGCCGGTCGTCCTGTCGGTGATGTAGCGCCACTTTCCGCTGGTCTTGTGCACGGTGAACTTGTGGCCCCGATACAGAATCCCGAGTGCCTTGGAGTTGGCGGACGCCTTGGCGCGGATGGTGACGGCCTTGGTGCTGAGCGTCCACGGTCCGGGCTTGCTGCAGGTCGGGTCGGTCATGGAGGTTGGCGCCTGCGCGGGTGCGGCGCTCGCGGTGGCGGTGGAGACCAGCGGCAGCGCGAGGGCACCGAGCAGGGCAGCCGAGACGGCTATGCGGGTTGAGCGCATGGGGGATTGAGCTCCATTTCGAGGAAAGGGCATACGGGAGAAGCAGCCCCAGGCGGGTGCCGTGCGGGCTGAGAACAAGAGTCCGGAGAATCCCCGGTTTCGGTAACCGGGGATTGCGTGCTATGTTCCGCGCCGCCTCGCACACGGCTGATGGCAATTCGCCGGGGCAGGAAGGCGAAATGCCGTCGGGTTAGCGGGAGTTCAGCGGCCCGGCCCGCGCGGCGGGGCGGGGCGTGCCGGCAGGGCAGGGAGGGCGGTGACGGGCCGGGTTGCCGGCGAGGCCGTCGGCAGCGAGGGCTCGTCGCCGTTCCAGTGCGCTTCCCACCACTGAGTGGCGGCCTCGAAAGTCTGGAAGCCGCCCTCGCGCAGAGTGTGCGTCCACGCGGTGGTGTCGACCTCTTCGAGCAGGACGCGGAAGGGCAGTGCCGCCTTCTCGTCGACGGCACGCAGCATCACCGTCGTCTGGATCGGGTCGTCGTCGCGTGTGTAGCTGGTGAGCAGGGCGAAGTGGTCGCCGTCGCTGCGCAGACGCTGCTCCAGCACGCGGGTGGCGTCGTTCGCGGCCGTGGTGCCCATGCCGTCGGGCAGGAGGATCTTCTCCTCGGGGCAGCCTCGGGCTATCAGCCAGGACTGCGCCATGGACGGCAGTGGCAGCTCTGCGTGGTCAAACTGGTAGGTGCACGCGGCCGGGTCGCGTTTGAGGTGCAGGGCGACCAGCTGCGGTTCTCCAGGGATGCCCCAGGTGACGGCGCGGTTGTGCATCACGTAGATTCTCTGCACTTCACTCTGCAGGGTGAACAGGTGGGTGAGGTTAGACGAGGTATTTCGAATCTAACGGTTTGTCGGCAAAAGGCGCGCTCGGTCAGCGCGTCAACTGATCGAATCCGCGAACGACGCCCTGAAAGGTCTGCTGGAACTCCAGCAGCACGACGGCCGCACCCATGAAGGCGTCGCTGTCCACGTCGCCCAGCGCCTCCTCGCGTTGTCCACCACGATCTGGGACAACCACAAGACCGGCCAGACCATTGCCCGTTCGCTTATTGCGTACGATCACCGAAGGTGAAAAGACCACCGTGTTCGAGGGCGCGTTCGGGCGGGTTGGTATAGCGAGGCGTTTGGTGGTGATAGTCGAAGTTTGCTCGGACGTAGCGGAGATAGTCGTCGGTGGTGCGGAGCGCGTCGGCACGGGCCTGTCCGGTGATCTGGGCAGCGTCCAACTCGGCCGGCAGCCGCTGTTTGGCAGCGCGCATGCGGTGGATGCAGGCGGTGAGCATTTCGTTGACGATCTGCATGGCTTGCTGGCGCGGGTGCCGATGGTGATGTTCGAGGAGCAGGACCGCGTTGTAGAGGTAGCCGACGGCCTCATCGCTGGGAAGAGAGTAAATGTCGTTGTAGAGCCCCATGTGCTCCTCAGCGGCGTCGCGTAGGTCGCGCAGAGCGGGCAGGTGCCGAACCCCCGGGGCAAGGTCAAGGCCGGATGCAATCTCACTGATGTCCATGAACATGTACAGCGCCACCCCATCCCGCCGGTGCGCCCGATAGTCCTCCAGTTGCGGTAGGTATCCGGTGCTCGATCCGACGGCCTCCCGGTAGTAGGTCCACCACCAGGCCCGGACTTCGGTACGGAATGCTTGGCGCCACCCGGCCGAGCGACCGGGCGACAGCCTCTGCCACAGGTCAGCGAAAGCTTCTACCAGCGGACCGGAAGGCTGACCGGACATGTGGCCCGGCCGGTCGAACACAGCGTCCAGCGCGGTGATTACGTCCAGGCAGCGTTGCGGGTCGGGCGCGTGGATGTCGAATTGGTCGTCCACGATGAAGGCCCACGCCAGGTATTGAGTCAGCAGGGACAACACTTCCGGCGCGGCTTGCGGACACCACCGCGCGTACATCGAAGCGGGGCGGGTCCGCTCAACCCGGCGTCGATCCGCTTGTGTAGGCAGTAACCCGTTCGACTCCAGCCAAGTCCACATCGTCGCCTCGGCCTCACTGGCAGCTGGGTTGACACCTTGATCTCGGAAGGGCATGTAGAAGGTGGGCAGCTCAAGCATGTCCTGGTCCCCGTTGCCTCAGACTTTCGTGGCCTTGCCATTTTCTGCCCGTTATCCAGACTCGCGAAGCTCAAGGGGCCCTTTGGGAGTTGCAAACCAGCTCCCAATCTCACTTCGGAATAGCTCGTCTAGTTCTCGACCGAGCGTGGGCGGGGAAACCCGAGGTCGACTGGGGCTCGTCGCGTGAGCCGTGCAGAGTCGGCTTGTTTGGTGCGGAGGAAGGTCAGGGTCAGGTCGATGCCTTCGATCTCGCCGAGCCACTGCTCTGCCTCGGCGCGCTTGCGGCGGACAAGGAGATCCTTCTCCAGGTCGGTCAGTCGGGGCAGCATCTTGGGGTTCACCTGGAGCATCGGGCAGCGGATGCAGGCGTGCTCATGCTGACAAGGTGATCCATAGGGGCGGGCGCAGTTGCCGAGTTCAACCTTGCGCTTGTCGAAGTGCTCCTCGAACTCCTCCCACTCGCCAGGCGCGATGTCGACGTACTCCCCCTCGGGACGGAGGGACCGACGGTGATTGAGGAACTCCTGGTAATGCTTGACGACGTCCTCGGCGAACACCGCGACGTAACCCTGAGTGGTTTGCAGATTCAGGTGTCCAAGCAATGCGGCTCCGATGTGGATAGGCAGGCCGCCGTTGACGATGTCGGTGGCGAATAGCCGGCGGAAGTCGTGCGGGGTGAACTTGGCGAACGCCGGGTTGGTCGCGCCGATCTCCGCACAGGTTCGGGTGAGCATGTTGAGGACGGTGCCGGCGGCCATGACACCCCGGGTCGTGCCGAGCTGGCGTTGCAGCAGGAACGGCATGGGCTCGGACCAGATTTTCTCGTGGGGGTCGTAGCGGCTGACTAGCGGGATGGTCCGCTCGCTTCGGGTCTGGCGGCGGACGATCTGGGCGACCGCGTGGAAGAGCTCGGCGGACATGGGAATGACGCGCTCGCGTTCGCTCTTGGACGGGGCGATCACCAGGAGGGCGATGACCTCACCGTTGGGCCGCTGGTATTGGCGGATGCTGAGGTGGGTCAGCTCGCAGAGCTCCTCGACCCGAATGCCGCTGTGCCGCAGGACCTCGACGGCCGCCCACTCCCAGAATGCCGCGTCCTCGGCCATGGTCAGGTGGATGGTCTCGCCGGTGCTGTGGTCGATGACCCGGACGGACGGGGCAGAGAAGATCTTGACCCGGCGCCGGTCATCCCGGGAGTCGGTGCGGCTGTAGCGGCGTCCCTGGTGCACGAAGGGTGCGCCCAAGGGGACCGGCGTGGCGGCCTTGAGGAGGCTGTGGAGGTGCTCATAGCGTGCCTCGACGTGCTGGACGAGCACGGGCAGCAGCGGCTGGCGGACTCGAGTGCGGTCGGCCATCCGCCGGTTGATCTCCCGGCGGCTTTTGGCGAAGCCCTTGAGATCGCGCGGCATGATCGGGCAGGGAGCGACCCACTGGGCCCACTGCTCGGGTTCGGCGATGGCCCAGCTGTGCAGGTCGATGTAGAGGCCGCGGACGGCCAGCAGGATGGTGGCGGCGCCCTTGCGGAGCTTGGTCCGGTCCCTCTTCTGGTACCGGAGCTCGGCTCGCCACTGGTCGTAGACCTCTGGGCTGAGCGCGAGGTCCTGCTGGTTGGGGTTGATGCGCTCGACGGCCGCCCAGAACAGGCCGGCGAGGTTGCGGGAGAGCGCTTCGATGGTGATGTAGTCGGTGTCCGCGCGTCGCCGGATGAGGTAGTCGATCAGGAGCTGTCGGACGCCGGCGTTCCTGATGCCGTAGCGGTCGACGAGTTCCTCGACGGTGTACTGGCCGTTGTAGATGAACATCCGCAGCGTCGGGGCCGTCCCGGGCGGGAAGTGCCCCATGCGATGCAGGATCTCCCAGGCGCCCAGGGCCGCGAAGCGGGTGGTGTTGTTGTTGGCTCCGTGAGTGAGGCCGAGCTGCTTGTTCTCCAGCGAGTAGTGCAGCAGGGCGGACGGCGTCAGGTGTTCCAGTGCGATGCCCTGTGTGGTGAGCGCGCAGGTGAGGTCGAACTTCGCCCGCTGGCGGTGGACCAAGTGCAGGTGCGGCTGGGCGTCGACCGTCTTGAAGAACTCGTCCAGCCGCGGGTCGTTCTGAATGATGCGGAACGGGTCGGCGTAGTCGGTGAACTTGTTGGCCCTGAACCCTGGCACGGACGGCTGGATAATCCGCAGGGAGAATGCCATCTTGAGCGCGGAGGTCAGACAGCTGCTGTGGTAGCGGACCTCAGGCCGCCCCAGGATGGTGACCGACGGAGCGTTCACGTCGTTGAAGCCGCTGGCCTCCCACCGTTCCTGCCACGTGTTCCCCGGCAGGGTCGTCAGATGGTGGAACAGCATCCGGATGCCGGCCCGGCGCTGCTCGGCTGACGATCCGCTCTGGCCCGGCAGGATGTCCCTGGCCATTCCGCACAAATCGACGACCTCCGCCTTGGAGAGGTCCCCGAACGGGGCCGGCGGGTTCTCCGGCCGTGGGGCTGGTGCCGCTTTGATGGCGGCGCTGGTGAACCGGGTCGGCTCGGGGCCGGGTTCCTCGCGGAAGGTCTGCCGACGGTTGCGGGCCGTGTAGGTGTCGACCGGGGTGCGGCTAACCACCGAACACCGCCTTGACATCGTCGGGGTGGTATCCCGGTGCGAAGCTCCGCTCGACGCGGGGCCGGTTGTAGTGCTGCTGCAGGGCGTCGAAGAGGTCCTCGACACGGGCGTTGAGGTAGCGGCCAGTGGTCGCCAGGTCGGCGTGCCGCATGATCGCCCGCACTTGGGCGAGGGTGAGGTTGGGGTCGTTGGCCATCCGGTTCGCGGCGGTGTGCCGCAGGTCGTGCAGGCTCCAGTTCGTCTGGAGCCTCTCGTTCGCCCGCTGCAAAACGCGCCGCATCGCCCAGTAGCTCAGCGGTTTGTCGGCGCCGCGGAGGGTGCGGAAGACCGGCTCGTGGGCCGGCGGCAGACCTGTTTGGTCGAGGTAGGCGGCCAGGATGACCAGGGACTGCGGGCTGGCCGGGACCGGTTCGCGGTCGTCGGTGCCCTTGGTCACGACGTAGATTTGCTGACCGGGCCAGTCGATGTCGCCGGGCGTGACGCCCAGGAGTTCACTGGCCCGCGAGCCGCTGGAGACGTAGAGCAAGATCGCCGCGCGGTCCCGGTTGTGTGTCATCGCTGCGAAGAGTTCGCCCCACATCGCGTCCGGGATCGCGCGCGGGTCGGCCTGCCTGACGCGCTGCCGCAGACGGGCCCGCCGGAACACCGGCATGGCGGCGTCGGGCGTGCGGTGGGCCAGGACCTGGCGTTGCGCCCGCGATTCCGGCACTGGATTCACCAGCGGACCGCGGTTGTGGTGCCGGTGGAAGGCGTAGAAGCTGCTGACCACAGTGAGGTTGTGGTTGATCGTGGTGGGCGCGTAGCCGGCCTTGAGGTAGCGCTTGCCGGTCCGCAGATTCACCGAGCCCGGTGGCGGAGCATCGGGGTTCTTCCGGCCGCGCTGCGGGTTCTCAGCGGCACGGAGCCAGCCCACCAGCGCGGAGGCTTCGGCCTCGGTGGCCCGCTCCCAGGCCACTCCGAGGAACCACAGCAGCCTGTACCAGCGCAACATGTCGTACGCGTAGCTACGGCTGGTCAGCGGCCGGTTGTCATCGAGTGCGAGCTCGCGCAGGTACGACGCGATGGGTTCGACGACGACGCCGGAGGCATCGAGGACGGCGTATCTGGGATGTACGGTCTCCAGCTCGACAACTGAGCCGACGCGGGGCACGCTGGCCTGCCCCTCGATCAGCTCACGATGTAGATCCTGCAACTCTGGCTCCCTGGTGTTCAGCTCATCCCGCTCAACGAGCCAGAGAAGGTGCAGTTAACGCACCAGCTGTGCTCGGCATCGTCGCTGTGGTGCTCGGCGAGGACAGTCATCGAGTCCTGCTCGATGCCGATGTGCCCCCAGAACTGATCGGCGACGTGGTCGTTGACGGCTTCGTATCCGTCGAGGCGGAAATCGGGTTCGTAGGTGGGCATCGGTACTTTCGGTCGTGACCCCGGCGGCGCCGTGCGCGTAGCACGGAGCGCGGTTCAGCGGCGGGTACGGGAGACGGCAGGGAGGGTCGGCGGCAGGGGCGCGGGCGTGGTCCCGGGCGGTCCCGCGCGGCGGGGTGCGGTCAGTACGGCGCGGCCGGCATCGGTGAGAGTGACGGGCTGCCCGGCGTGCACCGGGTGCGCGGTGTCGCGCGCCACCAGGCCCATCTCCTCCAGGTGCTGCAGCTGGGCGTAGGAGATGCGGGTGCGGGTGGGCGTCGCCACGGCGAGGCGATGGGTGACGAGGTGTTCATGCAGCTTGGCGCCCTGGGCGATGGCGAGCAGAGCCGCCACATCCTTCGTCGCGATCTGCGGTGGCGCCTGCCGAGGAGCGGCGGCCTCGATCGGCTCCAGCACCGCGGCTGCCACGGATCGCTTCGCATCGCGTACGGCGGCGGCCGTCGCCAGCCGATCGAGGGTGCGCTCGATTCGGGCGAACAGCGCCTGGTCCACGGGCAGTTCACTGGAGGCGAGGCGAGCGAGACGGACACGGTAGAAGGTGACGTCCCGCTCAGCCGCCACCAGCTCGCGGTACGCGTCGGCCAGGGCGGCGTGCGGTGCGTCGAGGAGTCCGCTGTCGCGGTGCCGGCGCAGCTCCTCGACTCCGTAGCCCACGGCGGCTTCGATCCGCTGATCGAAGGCGGTGGGCATCAGCCCGTCGGGCTGTGGTGCGGTCATGGCGGAGCGGTTCCTGGGTCCGGGGCGAGCGCGTCCAGGGCGAGTCGGACCTCGACGTACGGGCCGTCGCGGGTATGCGACGTCGGGCCGAGGCGGTCGAGGAGCCGGAGCATGGGCGCATTCGCCACCTGCGTGAACGCGGACAGGGCGTGGGCTCCGCGCGCGCGGGCGAGGCGGGCGGATTGGCAGGCCAGGGCCGTGCCGATGCCCTGGCGCTGACGGTGGTCGACGACCTGCAGTCCGAGGTCGAAGACCCCCGGCTCCCGGCTGACGGGCCCGACACAGGCAAGGGCCACGGGCCGCTCATCGGCGCCGAGCCCGATCCAGCACTGCGCGTGGGCAAGCAGCCGGGACAGGTCGCGGGGCGTCAGTCGCGTACGGCCCCAGCGGCGCAGCAGGTTCTGCTCGGAGCACTGCGCGTGGAAGGCGGCGACCAGGTCCCAGTCCGCCTCCGTCACCCGCCGACTCCGCGCGAGGGCGGGGTGCCTCAGCAGGAGCAGGTCGGGCGGGCGGCCAGCAGGTCGGCGCGCCGGTAGGCCCGGTAGCGGCTGCCGTCGGCCGCGCGCGGCTTGCAGGGCCGTACTCCGTAGCCGCGCAGGAGCAGACCCAGCCGCAGCGGGTTGAGGTCGGCGTAGCTCCAGCGCCCCTCAGCCTGGCCGGGCAGACCGCGCAGGCGCTCGACCAGCTCCGCGGTGCTCACATAGTCCGGGGCGCCCTCGTCGTCGAAGACGGCGAGGCAGGCGTGCACAATCGTCTGCGGGCTGCTGGGGCAGGACAGGAACTCCTCGCACGCGTCCTCGTGGACGTCGTCGAAGTCGTCCAGGCCGTCCGGCTCTTCGAAGTCGTCGAACCCGTCGAAGTCGTCGAAGTCCGGGTCGAAGCCGGGCTCCTCGTCCTCCAGCGGTTCGTACTCGGACGGGGGCTCAGCTTCGTACGCGGCTGCGCAGCAGCAGGAGGTGGCCAGGAGCGCGCTCAGTTCCGCCCCGGCTGCCATCCGTTCGACCAGCAGGTCGGTCAGGGTGCTGAGCTGCTCGGTGGGGCTGACGCCGGGAGGCTCAGTGCCGGCGAACTCGGCGAGCTGCTGGTCGAGTTCCTGGATCTCGACGAACACGTCGAGGATGGCGCGGTGGTGCGGGTTCTCGGTGACCTGGGCCGGCGCGAGTACGGCGGTGGCGACCTGGTCGATCAGGGTGGGGAACTGCGTCAACGAACGGGGCCCTTCAGGGTCGGGGGCAGTGCGGGTCGGGGAAGGCCGGGCATCACATAGGGCGGTGGTCCCGGCTTGGGGACGGGCGGGCGGGTGCCCAGCTGCGGCGAGCGGGTGCGGGCCGCGTGGGTGCGCTCGCCCAGGGGGCGCCGGCGGATGCCGAGGCGTGCGCGGGCGGTGTCGTACACGTCGTGCGCCTCGCGCGGTCGCACGGCCACGACGTGGATTTCGGTGGTGTGCGTGGAATTCGCGGGCGCCGGCCGCTGGGCGTAGACGATGCGCCAGGCATTGCGGTGATCGACATAGACCTTGCGGCAGCCGGCGAGGTCGCGGGTGAGCTTGGCGCCGAACAGACGGGCGTTGACGACGTCCTGGAGCTGGGCCAGTGCCAGGTCGCGGATGTCGCCGGGGGCCTGCAGGAGATCGGTCAGGGCGCGAGGGTCGAAGGACAGTCCGAACGCCGGCCGGTCCTCGTGGCCGGTCATCCGCCGGCCTGGCCCAGCTCGCCGGACTCCTCGTGGTCCTCGTTCTCCTCGGTGGCGGAGGTGTTCCGGTTCGAGGGACGAGGGCCGGGCAGCAAGCGGTGCGCGGGCCGGTCCGGATCGGTCATGCACGCGGACAGCGGACCGCCAGCGGCCCGGACGGTGGCCATGGCGTGGGTGAGGAAGTCCCGGTGCCACACGAACAGGCCACTCAATCCGGCCTCGGGATCCTTGTGCTGCTGGTAGGCCAGCCACAAGGCGTGAAGCCAGGCGACGACGTCGGCGTGCTCCTGCCACTGCTCGCACCACGGGGCGGCGGTGGTGACCTCTGCTCCGTAGACCCGGAGGAGGAAGTCGTCGACCCAGTCGGACAGGGCGTCGAGTTCGTCCTCGTACTCCTCGTCCTCCAGCTCGAGAATCGGACGCGGCTCGGGGGGCGCGGGGGTGGGCGGCAGGCCGGCGAACCCCGGTAGTCCGTAGGCGGCGAACGGCGAGTCCGGTAGCGGCGGTGCGGCGGAGAGGTTATCGATCTGGCGGCCGTGCTCTGCGGATCGATCCAGCAGCATGGCGACGTTCGCCTCGACTCTCGCCAGCTCGGCCTCCGGCAGCCGAACCGGCTCCATCTCTTCCTCTTCCGAGGGGAGATGGCGGTCGGATATCTGGACCGGATCCTTCTCCGCGTCGTCCGGGGGGTTTATGGATTCAGGCACGAAAAGGGGTCTCCTTGGGCCGCAGCCATAGGGCGTTGATTGCGGCTCCAACCATCCGGAGAATCCCCGGTTTCGGTAACCGGGACTTCGCTGCTATAACGCTGCACGCAACGCGGCGGGAGCACGTACGAGGCGCACCCATAGCCGCGTCGCGCGCCAGGATCAGCGTCAGACGGTCAGCGTCAAGTCATCCTGGGAAAGGGTCTGTTGCAGCGTCTCGGTGAGGCGGTCGGCGGCGATCTCGGCATAGTGCTTGGTCTTCTCGACGCCGATGAAATCGCGGCCCTCCAGCAGGGCCGCGACCCCGGTCGAGCCGGATCCGCAGGTGAAGTCGAGCACCGTGCCGCCCGGTGGGGCGATCTGCACCAGCTCACGCATGACGGAGACGGGCTTCTGCGTGATGTGCTGGCGCGCCTTGCCGCTGGGCTGCGAAGCGCTGTAGAGGCCCGGCAGGTAGACCGGATTGCGGGCGGCGTCAATCGGGCCGTTGGACGCCCAGACGATGAACTCGCAGTTCTGGGTGAACCGGCCCTTTTGCGGCCTGGCCTGCGGCTTGTGCCAGGCCAGGACGCCCCGCCAGAGCCAGCCGGCGGCCTGGATGGCGTCCGTGGTGATCGGCAGCTGGCGCCAGTCGGTGAACAGCAGGGCGGTGCCGCCGACCTTGGTGAGCCGGTGCGCCTCGGTCATGATCTGGGTCAGCCAGAAGCCGTAACTGCGCTGGTCCATGTTCTCGCCGGTGAAGTCCGGCAGCTCGTGGCCGGCGTCGGCGGAGGTGTACTTCTGCTTCGCGGACCGGGAGGTGCGCTCCTTCGCCGTCCGCCCGCCGCTGTTGTACGGCGGGTCGGTGATGACGGAGTCGACGCAGTTGTCGGGCAGTTCGGCGAGGACGCTGAGCGCGTCGCCCTGGTGCAGGGAAAAAGGCAAAGAGATACCCCGATTCGGGTCGTGTGAGATGGGGGAGAGACGCTCCAGCTCGCCTGGATGACCCCACTGGACCGAATGCGGGCGGACGGCTCCGCGGTCTGCGACGTGAGGGGGCGAGGGGAGGAGCCAAAACTGTAGGGCACGATCCCCGGTTGAGCGCTATCGCCGCCAAAAACCCCGAAATAGAGCCTTGATCACGAAGGATTTCGGCAACCGGGGATCCGCCCTTACTGTTTTGGAACTGCCAGGCGGACACCGCCGATGGCGCATCCCCGCCCCCTGCCTCGTGGAGGTATTCCCATGTCCTGGCACACCTGACCCGACACCCCGTGCCGGTGCGAGCGGCAACTCGCAATGGCACCTGGGCCACCCGAATTACCCACCACCCGGACGTCGCGCCCTTTCCTCAACGACGCACGCGCCGCCGGGATTTCACCAAGGACCACGCTGTGACATCGCTCTATCCTCCCCTGCCCGCGATCCGTCCGCCGGCCCGTGACCGCCTTCCGGGAGGCGGACCGGATTGAAGGGCATAGCCGCCGGGATCGGCGTCGTCGTCCTCTCTCCGCTTCTGCTCGCGGGCACCGCCATGATGATGGCGACCTCCAGCGAAGCCTCGACCACCGCGTCCTTCAGTGGATGCCTGACCGGCATCGACACCGGTGAGGTGACCAAGGAGGTAACCAAGCTCCTGGACGGCGCGTCCGGTAAGGATGTCCACATCCAGGGCCTGGACCTTCCGGCCGAGCAAATCCCCAACGCGCAGACCATCGTGGCCACCGGCATCAGCCTTGACGTGCCCAAGAAGGGGCAGATCATCGCGATTGCCACCGCGATGCAGGAATCGCGGCTGCGCAACCTCAACTCCGGGGACCGAGACAGCCTCGGCTTGTTCCAGCAGCGCCCCAGCCAGGGTTGGGGCACTGCGCAGCAGATCCGCGATCCGGTCTACGCCTCCGAGCGCTTCTACAAGGCGCTGCTCAAGGTCGACGGCTGGCAGCAGATGAAGGTCACCCAAGCCGCCCAGGCCGTCCAGAAATCCAGCTACCCGGACGCGTACGCACAGTGGGAGGACCTCGCCACGGCGCTGCAGAAGGCCATCGCCGCCACGTTCCCGAACGCCGACAAGGACGAGACCGCCAAGGACTCGGCCAAGGACAAGGATGCCGAGTCCAGCTCCGGCGGGTGCACGCCGGACAAGGACGGCACCTCCTTCGGGCGGATCCCCGAGGGCAGCGTCCCGAAGGGATACAAGATCCCCAAGGATGCCGACCCGAAGGCCCGCAAGGCCATCGAGTGGGCCATGCACCAGCTCGGCACGCTCTACCAGTGGGGCGGCTCGTGCACCGATTCCCACGGGCCCGACCCGATGGGCCGCTGCGACTGCAGCTCGCTGATGCAGCAGGCGTATGCGCACGCCGACGTCAAGCTCACCCGGACCACGTACACGCAGGTCAATGAGGGTAAGGCCGTCTCGGCGAAGAGCCTCAAGCCCGGTGACCTGATCTTCAGCCGCGGCACCGCCGCCCGGCCCGAACACGTCGGCCTCTACATGGGCGAGGGCCTCGTCATCGAGGCGCCGCGCACCTCAAAGCCCGTCCGCATCACACCGATCAAGGACTGGGCCATTTTGGCCGTCCGCCGCGTCCTCTGACGCCGCGCGCCGCCCGGACGTCTCCCGGGCCGCGCCCGCCGGGCCCTCTTCTCGCGCCGCCAGCGCACCCCTCCCCTCTCTCTTTCTTCCCTTCCGCCGGCCCCTGCACGGCCCGCGCACGCAAGGAGCCCCGCCACACCTATGCCCATACCTCTCGCAGACCGCGCCGCCGTCCTCCTCGCCTACGACCCAGGCATCTCCCCCAAGGGCGGCGGCCTCCCCGGCCTGTCCGTGCTGAAGAACGTCGTCAACTCGATCAACATGTTCGGGATCATCGCCGTCGTCGGCGCCCTCGCCGTCTCCCTCGGTGTGTGGGCCTGGGGCCACCACACCGGCGGTCACCAGGCCGAGGCCAACGGAAAGAAGGGCGCGGTCGTCGCGGCCGGCGCCGCCCTCGGCCTCGGCGCCGCGAACGGCATCGTGGCGTTCTTCTCCGGCCTGGGGTCGCAGGTCCACTGATGCCGAATCGACTCCCCTCCCTGTCCGGCTACGGCGTGACCTGGTCGGCCAACAAGCGCGTCGCGATCGTCGCCCTGGTCATCACCGCGCTGCTCGCCCTCGCCGCGACCGCCGCCTGGTTCACCGGCCGCGGTGAACACCACGACAACGGCAACACGCCCTCGCAGGCGAGCAGTTCCTCACCCACCGAAGCCGCGCCGAAGCCCTCGGCCGGGTCGGGGTCGGTGCCCAAGCCTCCGCAGATCGCCGAACCGGTCGCCTTCGCCAAGGCCGCGGCGGCGATGCTCTGGTCGTACGACACCCGCGACACCAGCCGTGACCAGCAACTCGCGGGCATGCGGGCGTGGATGACCAAGGAGACCAAGTACAACGACTGGGCCTCCGTGTCCGGTCAGGTCCCCGACCCGCTGCTGTGGTCGCGCATGGCCGACCAGGACCAGCACGCCAGTGCCACGGTCACCGAAGGCCACTACCCAGGCGCGTTCAAGCAGGCCCTCGCCGAGGACCCGTCCGCGATCACCGAGGCGTACATCTACGTCGTCACCGTCAACGGCAAGCAGCAGATCGAGTGGAAGAAGGGCGGCGGCGGAGCCGAGGACCGCGCCGTGACCCTCGCCGTGCAGTGCCGGCCCAACCACGACTGCACCCTCGCCGCCATCGCCCCCAGCGTCACGCAGTGACCCACCTCACCGATAGCTAAGGAGGCCACCTTCCCTTGGGTTTCTGCGACTTCCCCGTAGCGGACAAACTCTGCGCCGTCGGCGAGGCCGTCGACTTCGCCTCCGATCCCGGCAAGGCGATCGGCGACTGGATGGCCAAGAGCGCCGGCGAACTCGCCGCCGCCGCAGCCGACCTGGCCGCCAAGGCGGTCGACGCCACCACCAAGGTCGACTTGAACGCCGGCTGGTTCCGCGACAACTACGAGATGCTGCTGCCGATCGGCCTGGTCATCCTGGTCGGGACATTCTGTGCACAGCTCATCCGAGCCGCCGTCAAACGCGACGGGCAGGCCCTCACCCAGGCGTTCACCGGCACAGCCTCGGGCGTGATCTTCGCGTTCGCCGCCATCGCCCTGACCACCGTCGCCATCGAGGTGGTCGACGCCTTGTCCGCCGGGCTGTTCAAAGCCTCACACCTGTCCATCGAATCGGCCGTACGCCGCATCGTGAAGGTCTCCCAGATCCCCTCCTTGGCGGGCCTGGGCTGGCTGGTGGCCGTGTTCGCCGGGCTCGGTGCCGCCGTCGGCGCGTTCCTCTACTGGTGCGTGATGATGGTCCGCAAGGTCGGCATCCTCGTCATGGTGACCTTGGCGGTATTCGCCGGGGCCGGCGGAGGCTGGGAGGTCGCCCGCCGCTGGCGGCGCGGCTGGATCGAGGCCACCGCCACCCTCGTCGTCAGCAAGTTGCTGATGACCATCATCTTCGTCCTCGGCATCGCCGCCATGGGCAGGACCGAGGCCAAGGACGGCCTTGGCGCACTCGCCGACGTCATGGCAGGCATCGTGATCATGGTGTTGGTGCTGCTCTGCCCGTACGCCACCTTCAAGTTCGTCCACTGGGCGGCCGAGGGCACGGACGGAGAATCGATTCACCGCGCCGCTGGTGCCGGCGCCCAGCTCGCCCGGCAGCACGCAGAGAAGGCCACCCGCAAGGCCGCCGCCGCAGTCGCCACCGCCGGAACGGGCGGCGCGGCAGCCGGAGCGAGCGCCGCGCAGGGGCCCGAAGCTGCGGGCGGCGGATTCCCCGGCGACATCGCCGCCAACCCCACCGGAGGAGGCGGCGGCCAGGAAGGCCAAGGCTCCCCGAGTTCCGGAGGCGACGGGATCAAGAACGGCCTGGAGAAGGCCGTCCAGCCGCCCCCGACCAGCCCTCGCGACGACACCAGCGGCCAGGTAGGCGGCGCACCCGGAGGCGGCGGCGGTTCCGCATCGGCCCCCAGCGGCGGCAGCGGCTTCATGTCGCAGCCCGGCGGCGGCGCCTCCACGCCCCCGCCGCAGGGTGCTCCGCCGGCACCGAACGCGGCCGGCACCTCCAGCGGGACCGGTACACCGCCGCCCTCGCCCACCGGCCTGTAGCTCCTGCCCGACTCCGGGGCGGCACGCGCTGCGCACCTCTTCGCCGCGTGCCGCCCCGGCCACCGCCCCGCGCACCCCCGGAACGGCCCTTGTCTGATCTCACCGTCACACCGCTCACCGTCAAATTCCCCCACCGGTCCAGACGCGGTATCCTCCTCGGCCTCTCGCTGCCCCAACTCGTCCTCGTGTCCTGCGCGTTGGCGCTCCTCCTGGTCACCGTGGTATCCACTGGACTGCTCGGTGCCATCGCCCTGACACCGCTGTGGGCCGCGGTCGCCGCCCTGGTCGCCATCCGCCGGCACGGCCGCTCGCTGATCGACTGGACGCCGATCGTCCTGCGCTTCGCACAGCGGCGATGTACCGGGCAGACCCTGTGGCTCGCCCGGCCCGTCACCCGCCCCCGCCAGGACGGCGTCCTGCACCTGCCCGGCACCGCCGCCTCGCTGCGGGTGGTCACCCCCGGCGACTCCGCCAACGGCGCCGCCGCCATCCACGACCCGCACCACCAGACCCTGACCGCCATCGCCCGGGTCTCCAGCCGGGCCTTCGCCCTGCTGGACCCTGCGACCCAGAACCACAACGTCGCCGGGTGGGGCCGGGCCCTGGCCGGCATCGCCCGTACCGGACACGTCGCCACCGTGCAGGTCCTGGAGCGCACCGTCCCCGACAGCGGCGACACCCTCGCCCGGCACTGGAGCCAGCAGGGTCACCCCGAGACGCCGGTGGCCGGGCATGTCTACAGCGAACTGGTCGCCTCCGCCGGACCGGCCGCCGCCCCGCACGAGGCGTACCTGGCCATCTCCCTCGACCTGAAAGCCGCCAAGCGCCTCATATCGCAGGCCGGCGGCGGCCTTCCCGGCGCCTTCACGGTGATGGAGCAGACCACCAGCTCGATCGCGCAGGCCGCACGCAGCGCCGGACTGGTGGTGACCGGCTGGCTCTCGGCGCGCGAGATCGCGGCCGTCATCCGCACCGCCTACGACCCCAAGGCGCTGTCCGCCCTGCAGCAGTGGTCGGAGTCCGGTCGGGCCGAGGCCGACCCGGCCGCCGCCGGGCCGGTGGTCCAGGTCGAGGAGTACGACCGGCTCGCCACCGACTCCGCCCGGCACGCCACCTACTGGGTCGAGGACTGGCCGCGCACCGAAACCTCGGCGGGCTTCCTCCACGGGCTGATGTTCACCGCCGGAGTCCGCCGCACCCTGTCCCTTATATACGTGCCCCAGGGGCTCGAGTCCGCGATGCGCGACGTGCAGCGCAAAAAGGCGGCGATCATCGCGGACGCCAACGAGCGCTCGCGCCGCGGGCAGGTCGACTCCGAAGCCGACAGCGTCGAGTACGCGGACGTGAAGACCCGCGAGCGTCAGCTGATCGCCGGGCACGCCGACGTCGCGCTGACCGGGCTGCTCACCGTGTCCGCCGAGACCGACGCCCTCCTCGACGCCGCCTGCGCGCAGATCGAGACCGCCGCCGTCACCGCCCAGGTCGACCTGCGGCGCCTGAACTTCCAGCAGCCCGACGCGTTCGCGCTCGGCGCCCTCCCCTTGGCCCGCACTGCCCTGTAACCCCCGCACCCGGCCCCCGCCGACATCCTGCCGCCGCGGCAGGAAGGAACCTTTCCCCTTTGACCTCTGCCATCCCCGACGGTGACGCGTACCCGTACCTACGGGCCGCCAGCGCCGGCATCCGCCACCACTCCCGCACCCTCGCCCCGCGCGCCCAGCACCCGGCCTCGGCCGCGGACCGCGTGCACCTCGACGTGCTGCACGCCCACCTGACCGCGCTGCACCAGCTGCTCGACCAGCTCGCCGAGACCACCCGGCCCCCGCATCCCGCCGCCGGCCGGCAGCTCGCCACCGCGCATACCCGGCTGTGGCAGGCCGCCGCTGCCGTCCACGACGCCTTCCACCTCCTGCCCGCGGTGGAGGCGACCGCGGCGGGCACCGAATGCCACCCCGAGCGCCTCCCCGAGGGACCGCCCGTCCTGACCATCTGCCAGCGCCACCTCGCCGCCGGCCACGTCGTACGGCGCAAGACCACGCCAACCGACCTCAACACCCCAGCGCCTGGCCACACCACGACCTGCGCCCAGTAACCCCCACCACCGAAAGGCCCTGCATGCGCAAGCTCATGCGCTCCACCTCCACCGCCGTCATCGTCGCCACCCTCGCCGGCACCGCCGCCCTGGCCACCGCCGCGCCGGCCTCCGCCGCCAGCTACCACTGCACGACCAGCACCAAGTCCATCGACGACGCCGCCTACGACGGCGCGTGGGCCGACAACTGGGACTTCACCGTCAAGCTGTGCGCCAAGCAGTCCGGCGACTACCTCTACAGCTACGCGTCCCTCTCCTGGGACGGCCCGGCATACGGCCAGGTCGACGACCCCACGATCTTCGACGGCGCGTACTTCAAGGTGCAGGCCAAGAAGTCCGTCTCGGGCACCGACCCGGTCCTCAAGCAGGCCAACTACCACGGCATCGAAGCCGCGTTGGAGAACAGCGACTCCAACGCCAACTACAACAACCACTACACGACGCCGGTCATGAAGACGAAGGTCGGCGCGGCCCGTGTGCTCACCGACGGTGAGCTGTACCTCGACTGGAACAACGACGGCAACGGCTACGGACGCCACCAGTTCACCGCCTCACCGGTCGTGTGACCCCGCGCCCGCCCCACGACCTCCGCCCGCCGAAAGCCACCCCGTCATGAGCCACCGGCCCGCGCGCCGCGCCCGCCGAGCCAGCGCAAGCCCCCTGTTCACCCCGCACGGCACCGACCGCGCCTCCCGCAAAGCCGCCCGCCGCCAGCTCGCCGAGGCCGCTGCGAAGGCCCGCACCGAAGCAGCCGCCCACACCAGCGGCGCAGGCGTGCAGGAACAGCAGATGCCGGCGCCGCTCTACCCGTCCGCAGGACGGCCCGGCCCCGCGTCCTCACGCAACAACAAGATCAAGTTGCCCGCCCACCGCATGACCACCGCCACCGCTTCCGGGGCGTACCCGTTCCTGGCCGAGGGCGGACTGGGCGCCGAGGGCATCTACATCGGCCGCGACGTGCACGCCGAAGCCTCTTTCTGTTTCGACCCGTTCGCGCTGTACGGCAAGGTCGAGGGCTTCACCAACCCCAACGTCCTGCTGGCCGGGGTGATCGGGCAGGGCAAGTCGGCCCTCGCCAAGAGCTTCGCGCTGCGGTCCATCGCCTTCGGCTACCGCGTCTACGTCCCGTGTGACCCCAAGGGCGAATGGACTCCCGTGGCACAGGCGTTGGGCGGCACCTCCATCGCCCTCGGACCGGGCCTGCCCGGCAAACTCAACCCGCTGGACGCAGCGCCGCGCCCCAACAGCGTGTCCGAGGCCGACTGGGCGGGCGAGATCCGCAAGAGGCGTCTGCTGCTGCTCGGCTCCCTGGCCCGCACCGTCCTCGGGCGGGACCTGCTGCCGATGGAGCACACCGGCCTCGACGTCGCCCTCGACGCCGTCGTCACCAGCGCCGCCGCGAGCGGACGCACTCCACTGCTCGGCGACATCGCCGCCACCCTCAACAACCCCGACGAACTCGACCGGGTCGGCGGCGTCATGTCCGGCCGCCTCGGCGACGCGTCCCGCGACCTGGCCCACGCCATGCGCAGGTTGGTGCACGGTGACCTTGCCGGCATGTTCGACGCTCCCAGCACCGTGGCCTTCGACCCCAACTCGCCGATGCTGACCATCGACCTGTCACGTCTGGGCGGATCCGGCGACGACACCGCCCTCGTCCTCGCCATGACCTGCGCCTCCGCGTGGATGGAATCCGCGCTGTCCGACCCGAACGGCGGCCGGCGCTGGATCGTCTACGACGAGGCATGGCGCCTGATGCGCCACCCCGGCCTCCTCGCGAGGATGCAGTCCCAGTGGAAGCTGAGCCGCGGCCTGGGCATCGCCAACCTGATGGTCATCCACCGGCTGTCCGACCTGCTCACCGCCGGTGACGCCGGATCCCGCGGCCGGGCGCTCGCCGAAGGTCTCCTCGCCGACTGCTCCACCCGCATCGTCTACCGCCAGGAGACCGACCAACTCCACGCTGCGGCAGCGCTGCTGGGACTGACGTCGGTGGAAGCCGACGCGATCTCCCACCTCAACCGAGGCAGAGGGCTATGGAAGGTCGCGGGGCGCAGCTTCATCGTGCAGCACCTCCTGCACCCCCACGAGCTGGCGCTCTTCGACACCGACGCCCGTATGCACTGACCCCAAGATTTCCGACCGCACCAGCCGCCACCTGCGACTTTTCAGCCCTCACCACCGGGAACCCATGCCCCCAGCCCGCACCGACCTGAACGCCTTCGCCACCGACCTGGCCTTCCGCCTGCCCGGCATCTGGAACAGCGAGTACCTCCACCACGCCGCCTACAAAGACCAGTTCCCCATCGCAGAGCAGCTCTGGGACCGCGGTCATGTTGACTGGGTCGTCAGCGAGTTCGTGCTCGCCCACGCCGCCGTCCTGCACGGCCCCGGCGGCAGGCGCCTCTACATCACCGACCGACCGCTGCATCCGAACCAGTTCGTCGTCGCCCCGCTTGAGCCGGACGACGCCCACCTCAAGCCGCACCACTTCGTCGGCGTCGCCGAGCCGAACGGCATCGCCGTCCCCAATGACCTCGTGCGCGCGTCCACCCGGATCGCCCGCCGGCTCCTGCCCCGCTATGAGCGAGCCCTTGAGGCCGTACGCCGCAACGCCGCCGAGCAGCCCGAGCCGCCGCACCGCCCGCCTCCGCCGCAGGTTGCCCAAGTGGTGACGCTGACCTGGTACGACGACGGGGCACTTGGGGCGCCGTACGCGAGCGTGCCGGAACAGGCGCGGATGACGCTGTACGCCCACGGATTCCAGTACCACCCGCACCAGGCGGCCTTCCTGCTGCCCGCAGCGTACGGCGAGGACGGCCGCGCTCTGCGGATCCAGGCGGTGGCCCGCCGCCTCGGCGAGCAGGGCATCGGCGTGAACCTGCGTCATGCCGCCCCGACCACGACCGCCGTGCTGCCGCCCTCGCCACCCACGGCCGTCCGCAGCCATCACCGGTGACCGCACCTTCCCGCTACCGCGCACGTCCAGGAATCCGTGTGCCCTTCTCGTACAGCGCCAACAGGCAGGTGCACTCGCTGACCAGCGCATTCCACTCCACGCGGCTGCAGGGGCGGCCCCGATGACGGTCCGCGTCACCACCGGGGAGGTGCACATTGCGCTACCTCGGCACCCCCTCGGGGCCTGACATACGGGCCGCGATGAGCGCTGGGCGCATCGGCTGTATGACCACCCCCGCGCAAGGCAGCCGCATCCCCGAGGGCTCCCTGTATGCCTGCGACAACTCCAAGTTCGGCAGCGACGGCAAGGGCCGCTACTGGCCCGGCGCCGAGGCGTGGTTCGCCTGGCTGTCCCGGACCATCGAGAGGTACGGGCCGGATCGCTGTCTGTGGGCGCTCGCCCCGGACCAGCCGTTCGACGCCGCCGGCACCCTCACCGAGTCGCTGCCGTGGCTGGCCCGCATTCGAGAGCTGGGCGTCCCCGCGGCCTTCGCGGCACAGGACGGCTGCGATCAACCCGGCCTGCTGCCCTGGGCCAGCTTCGACGTCCTCTTCCTGGCCGGATCGACCGAATGGAAACTCGGCCCGGTAGCCGAACGGCTGGCCCGCGAGGCGAAGGCCCGGGGCAAGGGCGTGCACATGGGCCGCGTCAACTCCCGGTCCCGACTGGGGATCGCCGAGTGGTTCGGCTGCGACAGCGCCGACGGCACCTACCTCGCGTACGGGCCCGACAAGAACCTCCCCAAGCTCCTCAAATGGCTCGACGAACTCGACGGCAACCCCTCCCTCCTCGGCGGCTCGCACCCCTTCGGCGCTCCCGACGCAGCGCCGAGCACCTCACCCCCGCGCCCAGCAGCTCGCCGCCGCGCACCACCAGGTCAAGCGGCTACCGCCAGAGCACAGATGTCCCCGCTCGCGGGGTCACACGCTCCTGCCGTACCGCCGGCCGGACGTCCAGGCGCCCGAACCCGCTGACCGCGCCGTCACCCGCCGCACACGCTCAGGAGTCCATCTGCCCTTCCCTTACGACCAGGTCAGCCACCTGCACTCGCTGGCCGAGCGCATCCACAACGCGGCCGACGAGCTGCCGCTCACCGACTCGGTGCACTCCGGCGCCGACAACCTCGATGACCTCGACGACAGGACTCGCGACGTCGCCGGACTGATCACCCACCTCACCACCGCGGCAGCCTTCGCCGCGCGCACCGTGCGACGCGGACGCGACCCGGAATCCGACATCACCCGCCGTACGGTCGCCCAGCTCACGCGCACGGCGGGCGCCCTGGGGCACGCCCTGGCCGACCTCAGCGAAGCCGTCGCCCATGCCGGCGCCCTCCACCAGCTCGGCTCTCTTCCCCGCTCCGCGCAGCGCACCACGGCCATCGAGTCCGAGCGCTCCCAGCTGCACGCCCGGATCGACAGCACGCGCCGCCGACTGAACCAGGCCGGCGGTCGGCTCCATCAGCAGGCCGACCGGCTCGCCGCTGCGCCGACGCCGAGCCGCAGCCCCAGCACGACCAGCACGATCCCTGTCACCCCGCCCAGCCCTGCCATCTCCCGCAACCGCTGATCCCTTCCCGACCAAGACCCTGGAGCACACCCATCCACACCGCCCGCCGTGTCCTTCCCCTGCTCGTCTGCGCCGCGCTGCTCACCGGGGCCGCCACCGCCTGCAGCAGCGACGACGCCCCATCCACGAAGAAGAACGCCACCACTCCTGCCGCGCCGAAGCCGGTGCCCGCGCTCAGTGACGCGCAGGCCCGCGCCGTCATCAGCAACTACTCGAAGATCAACAATGAGGCCAACGCACAGCGCGACCGCACCCTGCTCGACACCGTCGAGGACGGGCCGATGTATGCGATGTCCGTCTCCGACTACACCGAGACCGAGGGCCTGCCCAAAGCCGACCGCAAGCCGTACAAGCCCTGGTCGTACGACACCTCCAGCGCCAAGCTGTACATCCCGCGCTTCACCACCGTCCAGAACCGCTGGTTCGCCGCCGCGCTCTCCGGCGAGAAGGGCAAGGACCCGAGCCGCATCGCCGTCTTCGCCGAGCAGCCGAAGGACAAGCGGTGGGAGCTGGTCTCCGTCGTCGACCTCGACAGCACGACGCTGCCGGACATCGCCCTCGACAAGGACGGCTACGCCACCGCGGTCGCCGCCACCGGCAACAAGCAGCTCGCGGCCGACGCCAACCTGCTGCGCACCGCAGTGATCGACAACTTCGCGACCGGCGGGACGAACACCGGCACCAAGGTCTTCGACCCGACCAAGGCCAGCAAGCAGCAGATCAAGGTCCACGACGAAACCACCCGCAAGTTCGGGAAGCTGGGCACCACCGTCTTCGCCGGCGGCACCAACCGGTTCAAGGACGCCTACGCGCTGAAGACCAGCGACGGCAGCGCGCTGGTGCTGTTCGCCCACACCCACACGCAGACCGACGCCGTCGCGCACTCCGGGCTGCAGATCAACCCCGACAAGGACGACAACGCCTGGCTCCACGGCATCCCGCGCACGTCGGTGACGTACACGTTCGTCTGCTCCGACGCCGCCACCGTGCCCGCGAAGGCCGCCCCGTCCCGCCTGATCGGCTACACGTGCGCCCGCACCGACGCCTCCGGCCCGCCCGTCGGCTCCGAGCCGACGGACCGCGCGTAGCCGACCGGAGGAGTCCCTTGTCCCTGCCACACCCCGACTTCGAGCTGTACGACAACGTCGGCCGCACCACCCAGCAAATCACCGCCCATCGGGACAACCGCCCTACCGCCGACGACCTGCATCGCTGGGCCGCCCACGACGCACGGGAGTTCAGCACCTCGCTCCCAGACGAAGAGGCCGGTCAGAGCATCACCGACTGGACCCGTCAGCTCTACCGGGTACGCACAGCAGCCGAGTTGAACACCGTTGCGCAGGCAGTCCTCGGCGACGGACGCAGTGGCCTCGGCGAGCTGCACACGTTCCTGGAGACCGCGGCCGAATGGTGCGAGCACAACCAGGAACCAGGCATCGCCGCGCGCTACCGCCAGCACGCCGAGGAGCTGTCAGCACTCGGTGACCGACTCGCCTACTTGAGCGAGGACCACCTGGCCAGCATCTACCGGCGCACGAACCGGTCGGCATCCGCGCAACCCCCGCGGGCCGTACCGGCGGCTCCTGTCGCGCCGCCAGCGCCCGCACGCCGATCCGCCCGCTGACCCCGCCCACGACAGGAAGATCCTCTGTCCACTCGTTCTGTCATCGCCCGCCCCACCGGCACCGGATACGCCGGCAGTTACGTCCACTGGGACGGCTACCCCAGCCACCACCTGCCCCTGCTGCTCGCCGCACACCAGCACCGCTTCGCCGGGGACACCGACGCCCTGACCGTGTACCTCATCGACGAGGCGCCGGAGGGCTGGTCCTTCCTCGGCACCGACCTCCTGGACGGCGCACCCGATGCGCTGCGCGAGCACCTGGCCGACGGGCGTAACGAACCCGGCCGACGCTACCCGGCTCACCCGACGTTGCCCCCGTTCACCTGGACCGAGCGAACGGCGTCCCAGCTGAGCTGGGGCTACGTCCTCCACCCGGCGGGCATCGAAGTGATCAGCGCGCCCGGCGCGGCACGCGGCCCGGTCGTCGCGTGGAGCACCGACCCCCGCGCGCGGTTCCGCGACACCGCCAGCCTGTGGGCGCCCGACCGGCCGATCCCGGCCAGCATCCCGCCGAAGACCACCGTGCGCACGGCGACGCCCGGCCCCACGCCGTCGCCCATCGCGGCAGCGCCGACGCGTCCCCGCGCGCACTGACCACCCCAATTCAGGAGACCGACCTGTCCACCCGCTCTGTCATCGCCCGCCCCACCGCCGACGGCTACGCCGGCATGTACGTCCACTTCGACGGCTACCCCGACAGCAAGCTCCCGCTGCTGTTGGCTGCCTACCAGCACCGGTTCGCCGGCGACCTGGAGGCCATGGCCCGCCACTTGATCGACGACGTGGAACACGGCTGGGACGAGCTGGGCACCGACCTCCTCGACGGCGCACCCACCGCCCTGCGCCGCTCCCTGACCGGCGGCGACGAGTACCCGAGCCGTCAGATGACCAACGTGATCAATGCGGACGGCAGCCCCGCCGAGCGTGAGCTGATCACGCAGGACGGCACCGGCGAGCTGGAGTGGGCGTACGTCCTGCACCCGCACGGCATCGAGGTGATCGCCCTGCAGGCGTACGACCGCGGGCCCGTCGTCGCGTGGGACACCGATCCGTGCAGCCAAGTCACGGCGAATCCGAGCGCGTGGCACCCGGGCACCCTGGCTCCGATCGTTGCGCCGCGCACCGCCCCGCGCCTGTCCACGACCGCGTCCGCGCCGACGCCGGCGCCCCGCAAGACCGCCCGCCGCTAGCACGGGCTCCCCGCACCGTCCCCGACCGCCACCCCGCCCGGAGAACCCGCTGTCCCCGCACTCGCGCCCGAAGATCACCGTGGTCATCGCCACCCAGCTCCGCCCGGATCGCCTCGCATTCCTTGCGGCCATGCACGCCAGCCTGTGCCGCCAGAGCGTGCCGTGGGAGGCCGTCGTCGCCCTCGACGGAGCCGACTCCGCCCGGCTGCCCGGCGCCCTCGCCGCCGACCCGCGCGTGCGCATCCTCGCCCTGCCGCGCCCGGTCGGTGCGGCCTGCGCCCGGAACTTCGCGCTCACCGAAGTTCGCACCGAGTACCTGAACTGGGCCGATGACGATGACGAGTTCACTGACTGGGCCATGGCGCTGCGGCTGCGCACCCTGGAGGAAACCGGGGTGGGCTGGTGCGCCGGATACAGCCAGGACCTCCACCCTGACGGGGCCACGACCCTATGGCGGCCCCCGACTCCGCCGGGCCGGCACGAGGCCGGGGACGTGTGGCGGTATTGGAAGGACCCCGCTGACACCATCCCGCTCGGCCCGACCACCATCCTCGCCCGTACCGACCTGGTGCGTGCGGCTCCCATGGGCGGGCTCGTCCAGGGCGAGGACTACTGCACGCTAGCGGTCACCTGCCTCGCCCCGGGCATCGTGCTGCCCGTGCCGGTCTACCGGTACCGCAAGCACGCCGGGCAGATGACAGCGCAGGACTCATACGACCACCTGGAGGCGAGGGCGCGGGCCTTCGCCCACCGGTTTGGTGTCAGCCTGCGCGCCGCGTCCTCGCCGCTACGCGAAGCCGCTTCCGCCGCGCGTAGTTGAGACGGCCCTCGCCCCGCCCCACTCCTACCCACCAAAGGCACCTATGCCCGACACCCCCGCTCAGGACCACGCCCCGCAGAAGGTCCTCATCTCTCCCCGCTACCTGGCCGCCAGCCTGCCCACCACCCACCACGACTTCCTGGACGTCTTCGCCGAAGAGACAGGGTGGAGTGCGCAGAGGGACAACTCGTCATTGACCGTGACCAGTCCCTGCCGGCGCGTCACCATCCGCCACGACCAGACGGCCGTGGGCCGAGGCCCCCACCTGGTGGTCTCGGCCCGTAGCGAGGAGGACGCGTCCGAGCGATGGCGCACGAGCGTCAGCGGCGCCGTGCCGGTCGAGTTCGTCTCCACGCTCCTCGGCACCCTGGCCGCCGAACTGGAAGCCGACCCGGATCACGTCGTCTACGGAATCGGCGCCGAGCCCGGCCAGTTCGAGCTGCTGGTCGACATCGACGCCTGGAACCACTTCGAGGCTTCCGGACTCTCCGGGTTCATCTCCCGCGACGGGCAGGCAGCCGTGATCGGTCGGCCGCCGGACTCATCGGCGCCGCCCATCCACGGCGACGCCTCCATCGCCTGGCACGTGGCCGCCTCCCCGGACGACCTCGGTCACCTGTGGGACATCTCGTTCACGCAGAAGGCGCCCGACTTTCTCATGCATGCGACCGTCGCCAAGACCCTCGATCCCCGGCCCATCCTGCGCTCCACGTCGTTCCCGTTCCCCAAGGCCGTCGTGCCCCTGGTGACCATCACGCACGTTCCGTCGGCTCGGCCTCCCGCGGCGCGGCCGTCACCCGCCGGCCCGGCGCGCAGCCCCGAGCCCAAGCGCGCCCCGAAGACCCGCTGAGCCCCGTCCGCCTGGACGACGTCGCCTGCGGGCTTGACCCACCAGGACCTTGATGCCCACCCCCTCCACCGAGATCGCCCTCAGCACCAGCCGGACGCTCGGCCTCGTCGCCATCGCCTCCGGTGAAAACTACGAACAGGCCAACCAGGCCCTCGAAGCTGCCGGGTTCAGCCGCCTGTCCAACGGCGCGTACACCGCCTCGCTCGCCGACGCGGAGGCCGCCCGGCACACCGCGAGCGCTCTGGTGCACCGCGCCCACGAACGCGGCGCCACCCTCGTCACCAGCTCTCGGCCCTACCTCGGCGACGTCGGCATCGAGATCGCCGCCCGGCTGCCCGGCACCTGGAGCGCCGAGCTGGAGATCTACGCCCACCCGCTGTGGCAGGAAGACCTCTGGTACGGGCTCTGGGAAGCCGGCGAGATCCACCAAGCCCTCGAAGACCACCGCATCCCGTTCGCGTCCGTACTGAAGAACGGCACCGGCACCGAGCTACTGCTGATCGAACGTCCCGGCCACCGCAGCGGCTACCTCCTCGGCGCGCTCACCGACCACGAGAAGGAAGACGTCCGTGAAGATCCGGCCACGCCGGGCAGCATGGTGCTGCCCGCCGATCCCGGCCTCGCCGCACATGCCGTCACCCATACGTTCCTGCCCGCCTACCGTCGCGCCCTGCACCACCGGGACCTGAACACCGTCCTGTCGGCGCTGGAACGTATCCGGGAAGAACACCAGACCCTGAAGGCAATCAAGGACTCCGGCCGGTACAGCGACGCAGTGCCGCTCGGCGACTCCCGCCTGATCGCCGGAATGGAACGGGACTTCGCCGACCACGCCTGGCTGGAGTTCCGTCACGTGCTCGAACATGCGCCGCTTCTCCTCTCGCGCTGCCGTCCCGCCGCCACCGCCTGGCCCGACGACGGTGCAGCACTGACCCGGCTGCGCGAGGCACTCGCCCACAGCCAGGACACCTGGGACGAGTGGCGCGACCTGAGCCACGAGCTGCACATGGTCCAGCGCAGGACGCTGCCAGCCCACGAGTGGAGCCAGGTCCGCGGGCAGATGGGCCTCGCCGTCCTGCCGGCCATCGAGACCTGGCTCGCCGACAGCGAGGCGTTCGAGCGCCAGGTCCGCGCGGCCGTACCGGGCGGACCGGCGGCTCTGTCCGCGCCCAGCCCACGGCTGCTCACCGCCCGCACCGTTCCGCCGCCTGCGCCCCGCGCCGCGGCAGCGCACCGCTGACCGCTCCAGAAAGGAATCCTCTCTGTCCGACCACTTCCGGTTCGGCGCCCACCCCGACCACGGATTCGTGGCCGCCGCCACCGCCAACATCCCCGCACACCTGGCCAACTGGTACCTCGTGCGCGAGCAGTTCGAGCCCGTACCCGACACCCCGGGCCTGTACCGGCTCACCAACCCCGAGCAGGATGGGATCCGCCGCACCCGCCAGGCCGTTCACGACCTTCGACGCCACGGCTACGAAGTCCACGCCGACTACAGCCTCGACCCCGGCCGCAGCGCCTCCCCGCCCCGGCCGGCCGTACGCAACGGGCTGATGGAGCGCCGCAACCGCATCGCGCAGGCAGCCGCCACCCGCTCCCCGCAGCAACGCGGCGCCCCGACCACCGCGCTCCCCGAGTTTCTGCCCCAGCCCGGCGCCGTACCGGTGGGCGGGCAGGCTCAGGCAGCCGGGAAGGGACGGAGCCGATGAGCGACGAGCCGATCCGCATCACCCGCGGCCAGGGCGGCGAAGTCGACGTCGAGGGCCCGGTCGACGGCTTCGCCGCGAGCGTCCTCCAGCGCGCCGGATTCGACACCTACCCCACCTTGCGCGGCGTCTGGATCCGCCTGCCGTTCGACCTGGGCCGCACCTGGGAGAACGAACACGCCACCTGGGCCGCGGAGATGCTCGCCGCCGCCCGCTACAGCGTCGACTCGACCCCGATCTGCGCGCCGTCCCGCCCGCCGCGTCCGCGCCATCGGCGCCACGCCGCACGAAGACCGCCATGACCGCACAGTCCGCACCCGCCGGCACCCCGCGGCGGCAACGGCGCTGACCGCCGATTCGACACGAAGGCCCTCCGCCCTGACTTCCTCCGCCGCCATCTCCCTCCACCTCAGCTCCGGCAACACGATCGTCGCGCTCCCCAGCGGAAATCGGCATCAATGGGCCACGACCGCACTGGAGTTGGCTGGGTTCACCCGCAAGCACCAGGACGACGCCCACAGGCTGTCCCTCGATGACCACGCCAGCGCACGCGAGGCGCTCAACCGGCTACACCAGACCGCTCAGGACTGCCAGACCAAGGTCATCACCAGCGAGCGGCCCTACTTCGGCGACATCGCACACGCCGTCGCCGAAGCCCTGCCCGGCCAGTGGGAGGTGAGCATCGAGCACTATCCAGACGGCGCCATCCCCGCCGATGTCCTCGACTGGGTGTGGGAGGCCGGCCCCGCGCTGTCCACGCAGCCCGCGTACCGCACCCCTGGCGCGGCATTTCTCCGCGACGGCGGAGGAACCGAACTCCTTCTCGTTGAACGTCCCCGGGACGGGCGGTACTTGATCGGCGCCCTTATGCCGTCGCCGGACCATCTGCACGTGGTCGGCGCCGGGCCACGCACGGTAAGTGCCGCCACCGCCCGCGAGGCAGCCGCCGACGTGCGCTCCCGTCTGCTGCCCGAGTTCGAGCAGCTGATGCATCTGTCCCGGCTCCGCGAAGTGCAGCAGGACCTCGACTGGGTGCGGGGCGCCGAGCCCGGCACCGTGGACGCCGTGGAGCTGGACGCCGCGCTGGACCGGTTCCTCACTCGCGCGCCCTACCTGCTCGCTGCCACCCGTCGGGCCGACATCAAGCCCCTGGACGCCAGCGAGACGGCCGTCCTCATCCGCTTCGAGGCCCTCCTCGCTCGAGCCCCGGCCGATACCGACACCCGAAGCGGGTCCGAGGCGGACGGCATGGACGAGGCCCTGGCGCTGTGACTCGAAGCCGGCGAAGACCTGCTCGACGTGGTCCGCACCGCCACCGTCAGGCCCGCCGGGGAGCCCGCCCGTCCGGCCATCACCGCCGCCACGCCGCCGAAGCCCCCGGCAGCGGTCGCCGCCGGACGCACCCGCTAGCCCTCCCTGTCGCCCCAGCCAGAAGCCCACGGAAAGCACCCCGCGTTGAACTCCGACACCCGTTGCCCGCCGGACCGCACTGCCTCCCGGCCGCTGCTCGCCGAGCGGCATGTTGCCCGGCTGCTGCTGGGCACCCTGATCGGTCGCCTGCCCAACGGCATGGTGCCCGTCGCGATCCTTCTCCTGATCGTCGAGCAAGGCGGATCCCTCGCGGCCGGCGGGCTGCTGTGCGCGCTGTACGGGCTGGCCAGCGGCGTCGGGCAGCCGGTGCTGGGGCGGATGGTCGACCGACGCGGCCAGACCCGTGTCACGACGGCCGCCGTCCTGGTCACCACGGCCTGCCTCCTGCTGCTGTCGTACGCAGACGCCCTCGCCCAGCCGGGGCTCGCGGCGGGGCTGGTCGTCCTCGCGGGGCTGAGCACGCCTCCGTTGGAGGCGAACCTGCGTGCCCTGTGGGGCGCCGTACTGAAGGACCCGGAGCGGCGCCGCGCCGCGCTCGCGCTCGACACCGGCGCCCAGGGGCTGATCTACGTCGCCGGACCGCCGCTGGTCGCCGCTCTGTCCGCCCTTCAGGGGCCCGGCGCCGCGATGACGGTCACCGCGGTACTCGGGCTGCTCGGGGCGGGCGCGGTACTCAGCGCCGCACCGTCCAGGCAGTGGCAGCCCGAGGGCACGCACGCGGGCGGGTTCCTCGGCCCCCTGCAGCACGGCGGGCTGCGGCTGCTGTTCCTCGCCGTCTCCGGGGTCGGCTTCTCCCTGGGCGCGATGAACGTGTGGGCGGTGTCCATGGCCGACCGGCACGGCATGGCCCTGCTGTCCGGGGTAATCCCCGCAGCGCTGTCCGTCGGCAGCCTCCTCGGCGGCATCTTGTACGGCCGACTTCGCCGACCTGGCCAGCTCGGCACTCAACTCCGCACCGCAGCCTTGCTGTTCACCCTCGCCTGGGTGCCGCTCGCCGCTCACCCCGGCCCGATCGCCGCGACCGCGCCCACGGCACTGCCGGGCCTCTTCCTCACCGCACTGATCACCAGCGCGTTCCTCACGGTAGATGCACTCGCGCCCGCCGGCACCCGCACCGAGGCGTACGCCTGGCTGATCGCCGCGGTCGGCACCGGTCAGGCCGCAGGCACCGCCCTGGCAGGCGCACTCTCCGCGCACCCCTCCACCGCCGCGCTCCCGGCCGTCGGCGCTCTGTCCTGCCTGGTGGTGTTGCTCGGCGCCCGCCGCAGCTTCTCCGTTCCCAGTGCCGCACGCCGCCGGGGTCGGCATCGCCGCAGGCCGGCCCACGCCGCGCGCCGATAAGCCCCAACCATCTGTCGGCGCGCCCCACGCATATCCGGCCGTAACCCCTGAACTGCCCGTCACCGCAAGGAGATCACCCAGAACATGGCCGTTGTTGGTACACCCGGCTTTCAGAACGTGCGGAAAGGCGAGTCAGGTAGCTGCGGGGCGGTGAGGCCCGCCCTGGAGCATGTCGGCAGTCATTGCCCATGGTTCGTGGTCCAGCCACGCACCGTTGATGTGCTGGAAGCTCCGGGCCCGCCTCGCCTTCGCCCAACACCCCACTGCTTTCCCGCCACCACCGATAGGAGATCCGCCTTGCCCGAAGCACCAGCAGAGCCGTTCATGACGATCCGGCACAACATCACCGGCGAGATCACCACCACCGGCTACAACGCCGCAGCCCGGCGGATCCTGCTCCAGGCCGGCTTCGAAGAGACGCCAGGCTGCGCCTGCCAAGCGACGGAACCCGGTACGGAGCGGACGCACGGGCCTGCTCGGCAGCCAGCGAGCTGCTCGTCGCCGGCCATCCCCTGCACCTGGACCGAGCCCTCGGTCGGCCGGTGAGCGCCGACGGTACGCCCCGGTTGGCCCGGTCGCCGATGTCGGCACAGTCCGTGATCCGCTCCGAGAGCGGCCAGCCTCTCCAAGACATCGCCAACCCCGCCCGCACCCGCACCTGTTGAAGGACCCTCGTCTTGACCACACCCGGACCGCCTACCAGTCCAGCGCGCACCAAGGGCGGCGAACTACGGGCCAAGGTGGCCCGACTACTAGCCGACCGGCCGTCGGACTCGCTCACCATCGGGGACATGGCCAGGCAGCTGGGCCACTCCCACGGCGCCGTCCGCAACGCCGCCCTCACCCTGGTGCGACGCGGCGAGGCCGACCAAGGCGGAACCGGACAACCGGAGTTCCGCGCGAACGCGAAAACCGCCGCAGCCGCGCAGACCGCTGTGATCAGCCCACCGGGCACCCACTCTCCCCGCGCCCAGACGACCACGGCCCGCACGACCACTCCCGCAGCAGCCACGCCCAGGCAGACCGGCCCGATCCGCCGCGCGGGGGGCCAGCTCTACCACCCCCGGGAGCTGGCCGATCTGCCCGACGTCGAGGCGTTGAATCGCCTGCGCGACGCCGACGTGCCGGTGCTGCTCTACGGCCCTCCGGGCACCGGCAAGACGAGTCTGGTCGAGGCGGCGTTCCCGGACCTGCTCACCGTCGCCGGTGACGGCGACACCACGGTCGGCGACTTGATCGGCGAGTACACGCAGGACGACGCGGGAGGCTACGTCTTCCAGTACGGTCCGCTGGTCACCGCGATGACCGAGGGCCGCGCCCTGCTGATCGACGATGCCACCTTGATCTCACCGAAGGTCCTGGCGGCGCTGTATCCCGCGATGGACGGGCGCAGGCAGATCCAGGTCAAGGCCCACAAGGGCGAGACCATCAAGGCCGAGCCGGGCTTCTACGTGGTGGCGGGCCACAATCCCGGCGTCCACGGGGCGGTGTTGACGGAGGCGCTCGCGAGCCGGTTCAGCGTGCAGATCCAGATCGGCACGGACTATGACCTCGCCCTGGCCTTGAGGATCGATGCCCGGGTGGTCCGGGTCGCCCGACACCTCGCCCACCAGGTCGAACTCGGCGAGCTGGGCTGGGCCCCGCAACTGCGGGAACTGCTCAGCTACCAGAAGACCGAGGCCGTCCTCGGCACCAAAGCCGCGCTCGCGAACCTCGTCGGCATCGCTCCTGTGGAGGATCGCGACACCGTCGCCGCCGCCGTCATCAAGGCAGTCGGCGTCAAGAAGATCGCGCCCCTCACCCTCGGCAAGCAGCTCCCCGCCTCAGCCGCCCGGCAGCCCCCGGGCAGCACCGTCTCCGCACACCGGGGCCGCTCGCGATGAGCGCCCACCACCACGTCCAGTCCCCCGCCACCACGCCGGACGACGACGCCGACCTCGCGCGATGGGACGACGACGGCGCCCCACCCGCGCAACCCCGTTCCTCCCCGGACGCGTGGCTGCGCGTGGGAGCCGAACTCGGCGACCGGCTGGTCGCCCTCTCCGGCCGCCAGGACCTCCTCGTCACCTGCCGCCCCGGCACGCGCAGCGGCGCACCGGCCGCGTTCTTCCCCACTCTGGGCGAGGTCGAGTTCGACGCCGGCCTGTTCGCCCCGCTCCAGCCCCACGAGATCCATCCGCGGATCGTGGGCGACGAGGACCGGTATCCCGCCGCCTGGGGAGTGTTCGTCCACGAGGCCGCGCACGCGGCCCACTCCGTCTGGACACAGCCTGCCGGAGCAAACCCCCGTGTCGTCGAGGCCGCGCTCCTGCTGGAGGAGAGCCGTGTCGAAGGCGCACACCTGATCACGCGGCCCACGGACCGCACGTACCTGCGCACCAGTGCCCGAACCCTGGTCATGCCCGACATCGCCCACCCCACCCTCCAGGGCATCGAGCACGCCGCCGCCGTGGCGGCCCTGATCCTCGGCCGCCGTGACGTCGGCATCCTGGACGCCGGCGAGACCCGGGCCGTCGCCGATCTGTGCGAAAAGGTGCTGGGCGCAAACCTGCTGGCCACACTCACCCGCATCTGGACCGCAGCCCACCAGTGCGCCGACCACGACGCCACGACCATGCTCGCGCACGCTCAAAAATGGTGCGACGCTCTGGACACCGCGGCCCCCGCCCTGCCCGTGCCGGAGAACCTCACCGATCTGCTGTCCGGCGCCGTGGGGGTCGTCATGGACAGCACGGCAGCCACCGACGCCGCCGACCTCGCGGCACAGGCCGCAGCGACCAACGCCATGGCCGCGCAGTCCAAGGCGCAGGCTCAGGACCGCGCCCAGCGGGCCGGCCAGCGACGCAAAGCCGCCGCCACCGCCAAGTCGGTCTTCAACGCCCGTGGCACCACCGTCAACCCCGACGGCACACCGGCGCCCTACGGCAACCCGGTCACCGGCACCCGCAGGCCCACCGCCGCCGAGCAGAGTGCCGCCGCGCGCCTGAGCCGCGCCCTGCGTGCCGCCGCTTACCGCGAGCGGACCGAGGAGCGGACCACCAGCCCCACCCCGCCCGGCCGCCTCAACATGCGCGCGGCCCTCGCCCGCGACGCCCAGCGCGCGGCCGGGTCGGTCCCCACCGCGGAACCGTTCACCCACACCCGCCGCCGGAACACCCCCACCCCACCGCTGCGTGTGGGTATCGCCGTCGATGTCTCCGGCTCCATGCGTGCCGCCTGCGCGCCCGTCGCGTCCGCTGCCTGGATCGTGGCACGCGCAGCAGCCCTGACCGACCCCGACTCCCTTACCGCCACCATCGCCTATGACAGGCACCTGACCGCATTGACCCGACCCACCCACCGAGCACCAGAGCGCGTGACGACGTTCGATGCCAACGGCGGCCACCACAACCTCGGCGACGCCATCGACGCACTCGACCACGGCCTCGAACTCAGCCGCCCCGGCGCCGGCCGCCTCCTCGTGATCGTCACCGACGCCCGGTACGGCAGCGACGAAACCGCTCAAGCCGTCACCCGCGTCAAGCAGCTCACGACCGCCGGCTGCGCCGTACTCCAGCTCACCCTCACCGCGAAGTCCCACCACTTGCCGGGGACCACCTTGCTGCACCTGCCCCAGCCCTCCAGCGCTCCCGTCGCCATCGCCACGGCGGCCACAGACGCCATCCGCAGGACACGCTGAGACGACGCAGAAGGCGGAAGCGTCCCCGAGACCACCGCCAAGCACTCCAGACCACCTCCGCAGGCCAGCCCCGGCCTTAACCCCTGAACCGCCCGCCACGGCAAGGAGATCACCCAGAACATGGCTGTCCGTACGACCTGGAAAATTGTCCACAGCTGTGGACACGAAGTGACGCATAACCTGTCCGACCGACCTGCCGACCGGCGCGCCGGATTCGCCCGCTGGCTCGAAGGCCGCGACTGCACCGACTGCTGGAAGGCCGCCCGCGACGCCGACACGGAATCGAAGGAGGCGTGGCTCGCCGCCAAGCGTGCCGAGGAGCAGCAGGCCGCCCGCGAGTGGGCCGAGCAGTTCGACATGCCGCCGCTCGAAGGGCCCGAGAAGGCCCTCGACTGGGGCGAGCGCTCCCGCCACCAGCTCGTCACCGCCGCGTACAGCGCGCTGGTGAGTGAAGGCACCTGGGACGAGGCCGACTGGGCCGTCCTGGAAGACAAGATCCGCACCGTCGCCCGCGCTGGATGGTGGATCGATCAGAGGGACGCTGAGGGCTCTGACCTGCCCGAACTCCTGGACGCCGCCGCCTCGGACGACATCGGGACGGAGAACCCGTTCCGGTAGGACGCGGGGCTGTATACCCGACGATCCCCGGTTACCGAAACCGGGGATCGTCCGGATCCTTGTTCCTCCCACCGCCTCCCCGCGTCCCTCGTGGAAGGAACCCAGCCGTGCCCGCATCCCGCCATCCGCATGCCCCCGGTGACATCGTCACCCCCGACCGGGACATCACCCACGCCCACTTCCGGCCCGGTGACCAGGTCGTCATCCTCAAGGGCGCCTCCGGCAGCGAACTGTGGGGCGACGCCTACAAGGTCGTCACCCCGTCGTGGCACACCCCGACCGACGAGGACGGCTGGCGCCTGTACGACCCGGCCGGCGGCGAGCGCACGTACATCACCGCGCACCCGCGCTACCTGGTCCACCTCTCCAGCCGCTGCCCGGACTGCCTCATCTACCAGCAGGCGCTGCGCACTTACCTCATCCCGCGCCTGGCCGACGCCCACGAGGACGTCGACTGCGGCTGGTACTCCGTCACCCGCCTCAACCAGGTGGTGCACGTCGCCGACGCCCGGGGCGGCCAGTGACACAGGCACTCGGCTCGGAGCGCGCCGCAGCCCTGACGGGTGCGGCTTCAGCAGCCATCGAGGCGATCACCGGGAGCGAGTGGCCGACGCTGCTCGCCGAGGCCCTGCGCGAGATGGACGCGACGTGGCAGGAGTCGGCCGAAGTGTGCGCCGACGTCGCCTGGCAGGCCCGCGCCGCCGGCAACAGCGCGCTGGTCGTGCTCACCTCCGAGCACGTCACCGACGCCGGCCCGGACCCGGTGATCTGGCGGACGTACCGGCACCTCTACCTCAGCACGCTGCGCTACGACTTCCGCTGCCGCGACATCGAGTCACTCATGAACAAGGTGCCGGTGAGCGTGCTGAACGAGGACCCGTACAGCGAAGCCCTGTACGGCTTCGCACGGTTGGGGCAGTCCCGCTCCGACGGCCTCGCCGTCCTGCACCGGGTCCTCGTGGCCGCACCCGGCCACCCCAAGACCCTGCACGTCCTGCTGCACGGCGTGTGGCTGGGCACCTTCCTTCCCGGCCGAGCACCCATGCTGCTCGCCCTGGTGGGGCTGCTCCCCGAGGGCGGGCTGAACGATCCGATCGCGCTGTTCCGCATGGCCTCGGCCCGGCGGAGTCTGGGCCAGTACCCCGAGGCCCTCACCGCCATCGACCACGCCCTGGAGCTGCTGCCGCCCGGCGAACTGGCAGTCCACGCCGACCTGGTACGTGAACGCGCCCTGATCACCACGGCGCACGACCTAGCCCTCCTCATCCCCAACCGCCCGGATCCCACCCCATGATCATCCGTATTGGACCGCGCGACCTCAGCGCCGGCGAGGCGCTCGCCGAAGCCCTCGGCCGCCCGGTCAGCGACCGCGAGGGCCTGGCCGACCACACGGTGGTCGCCCACTGGAACAACCTCGATGTATACACCCCCCTCGACGAAGGGCAGACCTGGACGACCGCCGAGTTCGCCGAGCACTTGGACGACCCCAACTGGCGCCACCCCGTCCCAGTCAGTCCGCACGGCGACCGCCGCGCCATCTGGCACGCGGACGTGCGGCTGCACCCGGACGACCGGGACCTGACCCGCCCCGAGTGGACTGAGATCGCCCACCGGATCGCCCGCACCGCCGGCATCCAACACCCCGGCGACGACCACGGCTGCCGCTGGATCGCCGTGCAGGCGCAGCCCGGCCGCCTCGATCTGATCGCCAACCTCATCCGCCCCGACGACACCTGGACCACACAGCCGCACCGGCTGCACGCGCTCCTGTCCGCCGAGAGCCGACGCATCGAGGCAGAGCTGGATCTCATCTCGCCCCGGACCGGCCCCGATCCGCAGCAAGCCGTCCAGCAGGCCCGGTTCGCGGGGCGCACCCGGCAGGCCGGCTCCGCCGAGACGGCGTCTCAACTCGCCGCCCTGCTGCGGCAGCTCGCCGACGAGCGCACCGGGCCACTGGCCACTGTGCGCGGACTCATCGAGCACGCGGCCCACCGGCTTGAGGGCTTGCCGGATGTCTACGGCCCGGACAGCGCCCACCAGTTGGAGATGGTCGCTCGCCGCCTGTACGGCATCCAGCAGAGTCTCGAGTCCATGGCCGCCGCACTGCCGGCCCCCTCGCCGCCGAACCCTGGATGGCCAACCCGGCAGCCCACACCGGCCATCTCGACCGGCCCGACCGGCACCCGGCTTGCCCGCTGACCCCTCTGAAAGATCACCTTCTTGGCCCTTGCCGATCGCTTCCTGACCGTGAGGCGCGATGTGCACTCCGGGGAAGTCCTCGCCCGCGGCGGGGACCCCGAAGCCCACAGCATCCTTGAGCGCAGCGGCTTCGTCCCCGTCGTCCGCCTCCACGAGACCTATCACCGCCTGCCCGTCGGCCTCGACGAAGCCGAGGAGAACCGTCTCGCCACCCGCGCCGTAGCTCGTCTGCGTGCCGTGAAGTACGGCGTCGACACCGACGACGCCTTCGACACCGAGATGCGCGAGCCGCGCTACCTTCCGCTCGGCTCCTCCGTCGCACACCTGGCCGAGCGGATCCGCGACGCCACCACCAGCGACGAGGTCGCCGACGCCCTGACCGAACTCACGGCCTCCCACGACGGCGTGCTCATCGCCCTCGGCGAGGTGCTCGCGGCCACCGCCGCCTTCTATCAAGACCTCGGCCAACCGCCAGATCCGCACACCGCGAAGCGGCTGCAGTACCTCGCCGAGCACCGGCTCGCCGTCCTGTGGTCCGACCTCGCGCACATGCGCAACGACCTCGCCGACCGACACCAGGACCACCCCCGGCGCCGCGCGTGCACCGCCGAGGCCGGACCGGACGAGCGCGAAGCCTCCGCCGTCTGCGCCTGCCCGCCGCCCCCGCCGCGCCTGACCACCACTCCCGTCGCCGCTCCTGCCGCACCGGCACACCCGCGGCGCTGATCGCACCCTTCCCTCCCGAGGAGCCCATGCACGACCCCACCCCCGACACCAGCCTCGGCTCGTTCGCTGCCGTCCTCGCGGGCGAACTGCCGGGCGCCTGGACCAGCGCGTACCACCGGGACCGTGGCGGCCTCAACACCCACCACGTCCTCACCGACGCGGTCTGGGACATGAACGAGGTCGCCGAAGCACTGGCCAAGCACCCCGTGGACCACTGCGCCGTGCTGCAACGGCACGACGGAACACGCCTGTTCGTCACGGAACAGCCCGGAAACGCCGAGGGATACCTCATCGCCGCACTGGCCCCCGACGACGTACCGGCTGAGGCATTCCGTGGCGTACGCGAGCCCGACGGAATCGCGGTCGACGCCGACCCGTTCAGCGCGGCCGAGAACATCACCTTCGACCTCCTTCCCCGCTACTACGTCGCGGCTCACCAGGTGTTCAAGAACGCCGAGCACCTCACGCGGGAATCGTCCGCTGAAGAACGCCTGGTCATGACCTGGTCGGACGGTGCACTCGTGGTCGACAAGCCCGACCGCGCCGACATCGCCCGGGTCCTGACTGACCACGGCTTCGTCCTCGACACAGCGCGAGCCGTCCTTGTCCTGCCGGGCGACGACACCGCCCGCCAGGCTGCCTCCGTACGAGCCACCGGAGAACGGCTGTCCGCGCTGGGCATCGACACCGTGCTGCGCCATCCCCAGACGCGGCCCGCCCTGGACACCACCCCCGTCGCGCCGCCCGCCACCTCGTCCGCGCCGTCCGCGCGACGGCGATAGCCCCGACCCGCACAGGAGAAACCGCACGTGGGATCCCGTGCCGATGACGAAGGCACCGACGTCACGATCTACCGCAAGCCCCTCACCGACACGGTGCACGCCGACACCCCGACCGGCGCGCCCGAGCAGCTGCTCGCCCTCCTCGACCAGCTCGGCTTCGAGCGCCGGACCCTGCCCACCCCCGGGCCCGTCTACGTCTGGCACGAAGCACCCGCCCACCTCGACGAGGACGCGAAGAAGCAGCTCGCCACCCATGCGGTGCCCTGGCTGCACAAGGCCGGATATGTGGTCCGCATCGACGATGACGTCTGGGACGCCGCCGCCTACACCGACGCCGCAACGGCCGTGCGCGACCACGGCGCCCCGGCCCCGCCGCTCGCCGTGCCCGCCATGGGGCGTCCGGCAGGGACACGCCGCCGGTGAGCCTCGCCGATGACTACGACGTCGACGTCACCTTCTACCACCGCGACGGAACGATCTACGCCGACACCCGCGCCGGCGCCGGTGAGCCCCTCCTGGCGCTGCTCGACGCCCTCGGCCTCGACCGGTACCAGGCCGAGGGTGACGTCTGGCATCAGATCCCGGACGAGATGGACGAGATCGCCATGAAGGCCCGGGCCGACCAGGCCGCGCCGCTGCTGGCCCGTGCCGGATACCGGGTCGACATCGACGCGGGCCTCTTCGGCGGCACTGCCTATCGCGCAGCACTCGCCGAACAGGCAGCACGCCGACCAGCACCGCCACCCACACCACCCGCCGCGCAAGCACGCCGTACGCGCTGACCGACCGCCCCTCGCCGGCCCCGGTCTACCGGGGCCGGCCCCACCCTCGCCAGGAGCCCGCCGTCACTCACAAGCCCGACCGCACACCCCCGCCCATCACCGCCGACCGCAAGCCCCGCCTGGTCACCGCCCTGTTCCGCCGCTACCTGCGCGCCGTGAGCGTCGGCAGCTGGGAGCGCAACATCCCGTTGGCGGGCGGACGCCCCGAGGCGGCCCTCAACGAAGCCCGCCGCCGCGACGCCGCCCTCCTCGTGGAGAGCTACCGCATCCGTCACCACAACTAGCAGCCCCGAACGGCCTGTTCAGGAGGCCCATGCCCGACTCGAATCTCCCCTCCATACAGCTGGCCAACGCCATCACCGCCCAGATTGGCCAGCTCCGCCGTCACCTCGCCCTGGCGCCGCCGGGCGAGGCAGCCCAGATCCTCGCCAACGTCCTGGACTACGACACCGGGCTCCTCGGTGAGGTCACCGAACTCGTCTCCGCCGGCTCGCGTTTCGCGAAGGTCCACTCCGAGCGCGGCATCCTGCCGCCCGAGGTCTGGCTAGCGCTGGGCCGCGCCGCCAACGAACTCGACAGCGTGGGCGTCGACCTCACTGAGCACACCGGCGCCATCAAGCAGGTCGCCGCGCCCGCCCTCAGCTCCAGCGGGCCCACCGCCGCGCCGGTCGCATCGGCGATGGTCGTCAGGCGGCGCAGGTGAAGAAGAACAAGCAGTGGTCCGGCTGGGGCCCCACCGGTCAGCAGGCCCAGCAGCACTACCTCGTCGAACCCCGGCACCTCGCCGGCGGCGGAGACCTGCGCTTCGTCACCGAGTACCTGCGCGCCTCGGGCTGGAAGGACAAGTCCAAGACCGGCGGTCCCGTCGTGTTCGACAGCCCCGACAAGTCCGTGCGCATCGGGTACGACCCATTCACCCAGCCCGGCGGCTGGACGATCAGCGGGAAGCAGACCAGGACGGAGGGGGCGTGGCACGCCACTCTCGGCCGGCAGGTCCCCGTCGAGATCGTGGCCGGAATGACCGACGCGTTGACCCGGCCGCGCTCCGCACACGCCCCCAACGTGTGGGCGCCGCTTGAGGCACAGGGATGGGAAACCGAGCGCGGACAGCACTTCACCGCCCGCAGTCCGGACGGCGACGCCGTCGTCCGCTTCCACCAGTCCGCCCCCGGACAGGCGCACTGGTGGGCCGGCGCCCGCAACGAGCACGGGACGGTATGGGAGGCGACGTTCACGCCGACCACGCCGATGCAGTTGGTGCAGGCGTTCAGCACCGCGCTCGCCGACCCGCAGCCGGTGATGCGGCCCCTCGGCCACGTCCCGCCCTCGCAGAGAATCCGCACCACCTCGGTGTCCGTGCTGCCCTCGCAACTCAGCGCATGGCAGCAGGCCCGGATCACCGCGGCCCGCGCCGCCACCTGGGCCAGCAACACCTTCGCCAGCAACCGGGCACGTCCTCAAGGTCCCGGGGCCCGCCCGTATGCCAAGGCCGGGCGGATGCGGTGAACCACGAGCGCTTCTACTCCAAGGTCAACGGCCCCACCCTGCACCGCGTCAACGCCGTCCGCTGGCTAGACGAGGTAACCCCGCGCCATCTGGCCGGCGGGGGCGACCCCCGACATGTGACCGAGTACCTGCTCGCGTCCGGCTGGAGCAACCACTCGGTCCCGGGCTATCCGCATGTCCTGCTGGAAAGCCCCGACCGACGGTTGCACCTCACGCTGGAACCCGAAGAGGACGAGTTCATGTCCTCCTGGCGCGTCCGCCCGGCCCAGGGCCACGCGTGGTCGGCCCAGTTCGGCATCCACACCCCGGTGGAGATCATCGCGGGCTTCACCGACGCGCTGAACAGCACGGGGCCACGGCCCGAAGAGGCCGAACTGTGGCGCCTCGCGGCCAGCCGCGGGTGGACCATGCAACTGGCCGGCAGGGAGCGTGCCGCCCGGTCCCCGGACGAGACCGCCTACCTGTCCCGCAAGTCCTCGCTCGCCGAAACACCCATCCATCGCTGGGCAGTTCAGGTCTCCGTACCGCTCACCGAGAAGCGGCACCGGTGGATCTGGAATGCCTCCATCGACGAAGCCGCCCCGCCCGCAGCCCTCACCGGGTTCATCAACGCGCTCACCGATCCCGCCCCGCTGCTCCGCTGGGAGGGGCAGGAACCGCGGCACGCCTTCGGCTTCCTCGACTCACGCCGCAGCCCCGTCACACCGGAACAACACCGCCTGCAGCATCTGCGGCGTCTCGAAACCGTTCAGCGCACCGGCACCGCCTCGCCCGCGCCGCCACCGCCCGGACCAGGTCGCCACAAGAGACACCGCTGACTCCGGCGCTTGTACGCCCCGTCCGTACGCCCAAGCCGGAGCACGCGTCCGCCGCCGACCGTCTCGCCTCAGCCCGCCGCCCCATCGAAAGTGCATCACCTTGACGCAGTCCCAAGACCTCACGCCCGGTGGCATTGAGCCCCTCACCGCCGAACTCCTGCGCCTCTGCCGTCAGCTCGACAGAGCCGAACGCCCCGAGGATCTCGCCAACATCCTCACTCCGATCGTCGACCGGAGTCACGGTGCACTCCACCTCATCGCCCAGATCTTCGACGTGATCGCAACCACCTGTGCCGACTTCGCTCTCCAAGACCCCTACGCCAACGATCTGCAGGACCTCTGCTGCGACGCATACAGCGAGCTGGCCACCCACAGAGATCGCTTCAACGGACTCGACGAACAGTTCCGCACCTTCTCCCCGGACGTCACACGCATACCCAGGGGACAGCGCCCAGTCCGGCCATGGTGAGCGCGGCCCCGTCACTTCCATCCAAGGAGAACATTGCCCACCCCCTCCGCCCCCAGCGCCGACGACGTCGCGCAGGCGACCGCCACACTGGCCCAACTCCAGAACTACCTGCACACCAATCCGTCCGCAGCCGACGTGCTGCCGCTGCTCGCCGTCCTCCTCGACGAGGACACCGGCGTCCCCATCCTGCTCGGCGACATCCTTCGCAACGCCGCACGCCTCATCGCCCAGGAGGCGAAGGCGGACAGCGACGAGATCCATCTGATCGTCGCCGGGCTTCGGGAAGCCGCCCAGGAGGCCACCGACCTGCACGTCCTGCACTGGGACGTACAGCGCCTGAACGGTTACGCGCCTGAGCCCGCCGATCCCTCGGCGCCGTGACACGTCCCTATATCGCCAGCGCAGCCGACGATCCCTGGTCGCGCATCTGGTGCGACACCACGCCCCGCCACCTCGCCGGAGCCGGTGACCCGCGCCACGTCACCCAGGCCCTGCGGGCCGGCGGGTGGAAGAACTTCGGCGACCCCGACTTCCCCCACGTTGTACTGGGCAGCCCCGACTACCAGCACACGCTCGTCCTGGAGCCGACCCCGGACGCGTACGGCTCCTGGTGGCGGGTCTCGTCGCAGCTCTGGTCCGCGTCCTTCGGCGGCAACACACCCGTGGAAATCATCGCCGGATTCACCGACGCGCTCCTACGCTCCCCGCCCGCGGCAGAGCCGGATATCTGGCCGACGCTGCAGGCAGCGGGCTGGACGTACGAGCGCGACGAACGAGGCAACGAGTACGCCCACCATCCGGACGGCATCACCACCATGGAGCGGTCGGCGACGCTGACCAGCGACTACTTCAGCTGGAAGGCCGAGGTCGCCCTGCCCACCGGCCTCGGCGGCCACCACCGGCTATGGCACGCGTACTTCGACGACCGCACCCCACGCCACCTGCTCGCCGGATTCGCCACCGCCCTCGTCGACCCCGCGCCCGTCTCCCGCGGCCACTACGACATCCCGCACTCCCACCTCGTCGCACAGGTGGAACGCGGCGCCCAGGGGGAGCAGCTCGCCGCCGCCCACGAAGCGCGGTTGAAGGCCAGCAGGTCCGCCGCCCGCCAGGCCCGCCGAAGCGCCGCACCCACTATCCGGCCGTCGACAGGCCCCACCTCCGAGGCGGCCACGGCCGCGGCCCGCAACCGCTGACCGTGCGGAGCGGCTCCGCCCGCTCCGCCCCCTCCATCACAACTGCCCGCCCAAAGGCCCTCTTTGACCATCTCACTCGAACCCGGCAGCCCGTCCCACCGGCTCTATCTGAGCCAGCTCGCCGTCTATCTACGGCACAGCCGGCAGATCCTCGCCGCCTGGGACCGCTACTCCGACCGGCACTCCGACCCCGAGACGTTCCAGCCCCACGATGAGGATGCCTATGGTCGGCGTCAGCAGAAACGCGACGCCGACACCCTGTCCGCGTTCGGCCGGGTGTACTACCACGCCGACGAACTCGTGGACGTCGCTCAGCGGCAGCTCGCCCTCCTGTCGCCTTCCGACCGGACCCGCCGCTACGCATGGCAGGTCCGAGAACTTCGGGATGCCACGCAACGCCTCTACGCGGTCCACGACGAGTGGAGTGCGGTACGCGCCGCGCTGCCCGCGAGCGCGCGGCCCGGTACGAAGGCGTACGAGGAACCGCTCGCCGAGTGCTACGCGGAAGCCTGGTCCTACCTCGACCAGTGGGCCATCCACGGCCAGGCACTCTTCGCCGTCAACGCGCTGGCGCAGAGGCACTCGCCGGCATCCGCGCGGACCCTGTCGACGGCGGCGCCCGTACACACGGCCACCGCCACACCGTCCATGGGCCGGCGGTGACGGGCGCGAGCGAGGCCGTCGAGCAGGCGTTCATCTCCCCGCGCTACCTCGCGGGCATCGGCGATCCCGGCTGGATCACCCAGCCCCTGCACCGGGTCTCCGGTTGGAGCTACGGACATGACCCGCTCATCCCTCGCGTCCTGCTCACCAGCCCGGACCAGCTCACGCAACTGCGTCTGGCCCCCGGCGATCCGGATGATCCGGACTGGTGGACCATCCGACAGGCGCGAACCGCGGATCATCCCGCCTGGGCGGCCACCTTCCAGGCCCGCACCCCCGTCGAGATCATCGCCGCCTTCACCGACGCGCTCACCGACCCATCCGGTGCGCCCACCGCTTCGCCCGAGCCCTTCACGACGTTGCAGGACGCGGGATGGGAACCGCCCCGGCACTTCGGCGGGCTCGCAGCCCCCGACGGCATCACGCGCATCGAGCGGCTCGGCAACCCCGGCAGCGCCCTGTGGCACATCGAGACGGCCGTCATCCGAGACCCGACGATCTGGCGAGCCGTGTTCACCGGCACCACGCCCCTGCACCTGATCGCCGCCGTGACACGGGCGCTCGCCGACCCCGCGCCCATCATGCGCGACCCTCGCCGCATCCCGGGCTGGGCCCGCGACCGCATGACCGTGCACACCCGCCACGTCCCCGCGAGTGACGTCGCGTTCGCCCTGGAGCGACGCATCAGCGCCCTCACCGAGCGGCACCACCACGTGGCCAACGTTTCCCCCGCGCCGCCCGGACCGGCGCGAGGCCGCACGCGCTGACCAGTCCGTCGCGACCGGCCCCCTCCTTCCCCGTACTTGGAACAGCCCTTGCCCCAGCCCAACTCCACGTCCACCGACGGCTACGACATAGCGTTCAAGGTCCTCCTCGGCGCCATCGCCGTCGCCGTGCCCCTGTCCAACCTCGCCTGGCTCGGTGGCAATCTCACCGCCTGGACCACCACCTCCAACACCGCCTCCTACCAGCCGGTTCAGGCCCTGCTGCACCCCGACCAGCTGTGGCCCAACCTGAGCGAAACGTCCCTCCTGATCGGCACACGCATCCTTCCCGGCGCCGTACTCGTCGCGCTCGGCATCACCGCCGCGGTGCTCTACCAGCGGTACCGAGGCGGCGGCAGCGGGCGTAAGAAGCGCGTCGCCGGCATGGCCAAGCAGAAGGACATCGAGCCGCTGATGGCGAAGGCCATCACCGACAAGGCGCGCTCGCTGCGCCCGAGTCTGAAGGACGCCAAGCACATCGACGCGGCCGACACCGGCATCCTCCTCGGCAATCTCCAGGGCACCAAGCATGAGGTGCGCATGGGGTACGAGGACGTCGCCGTCGCGATCATGGCGCCCCGCTCCGGTAAGACGACCAGCTTGGCGATCCCCTCGATCCTCAATGCGCCCGGCCCGGTCCTGCTCACCTCGAACAAGGCCGCCGGCGATGCCTACACCGCGACCCTTGGCGCGCGGGCCGCCGTCGGCCGGACCTGGTCGATGGACCCGCAGCAGATCGCCCACGCGGAGCGGGCCATGTGGTGGAACCCTTTGGCCGATGCCAAGACCCTCGACGGCGCAGGGCGGCTGGCCGGGCACTTCCTCGCCGCGAGCGTGGACGCGTCTCAGCAGGGCGACTTCTGGTCGAAGGCCGGCAGCAACATCCTGAGTCAGCTGTTCCTGGCCGCTGCGCTCGACGAGCGGCCGATCACTGACGTGATGGCCTGGCTCGCTTTCCCCGCCGACCGTACCCCGCTCGACATCCTGCGCGATCACAAGTTCGCCGCGGTCGCCGCCCAGCTCAAGGGCACCGTAGAAGGGCCGCCGGAAACCCGCGACGGCATCTACGAGACAGCCCGCCAGTACGCCGCCGCCCTGCTGAACTCGGAGATCGCCGCCTGGGTGACACCCCAAAAGGACGTGCCCGAGTTCCGGCCCTCCGCGTTCGTCACCTCGACGGACACGCTCTACCTGCTGTCGAAGGACGGCGGAGGCGGAGCCTCGGCCCTCATCGCCGCGTGCGCGGACAGCGTGATGCGCTCTGCGACAGCCCAGGCCGAACGGGCCGGCGGGCGCCTGGACCCGCCGATGCTCGCGATCCTCGACGAGGCCGCCAACGTCTGCAAGATCTCGGACTTGCCCGACCTGTACTCCCACCTGGGCTCGCGCGGCATCATCCCGATCACCATTCTGCAGAGCTACCGGCAGGGCCAGAAAGTGTGGGGCGACGCCGGCATGGACGCCATGTGGTCCGCCTCCACCATCAAGGTCATCGGCTCAGGTATCGACGACCCCGACTTCGCCGACAAGCTCTCCCGCCTGATCGGCGACCACGACGTCGAGACGACCTCCACCTCGACCTCGGAGTCCGGCAAGTCCACCTCCGTGTCCATGCGACAGGAACGCATCCTGGCAGCCGACGCCATCCGCGCGCTGCCCAAGGGCACCGCGCTCGCGTTCGCCACCGGCATGCGCGCGGCCATGCTCGATCTTCGCCCCTGGTATCTCGAGCCCGGCGCCGACGCACTCTCCGCCGCCTCCGCACGCGCCTCCAAGGGCATCACCGCCCGCGCCGTCGCCAAGGCCGCCCCCAAGCAGTCCGACTTCGGCCCCGCCGCGTAAGACAGTCGCCCTCCTTCTCACCCTCCCTCTGCTCACCGTGCGACAGCCCACCTGGACCCCCTATGCCACTGATCCACGAAGTTCCCGACGACTGGAACCCCGACCATCGCTGCTGCCTCGAATGCGGCAACAGTGACCCCGACGTCACCCTGCGGGCCATCACCCACCGCGCGACCAACCAGCAGGCACTCGCCTGCACCAGACACATCGCAGACGTTGCCGCGGTCCTCGAATCCTTCGTATCGGCCTCGCAGATCCCGTCCGAGCAAGTATCGAAGCCCGGCGCCATGCCGGCGCCATCCTCCGTCCCCGCTCCTTCTCACCGGTCTCGCGCATGACCGAATCCCCCACCGAAGCCCTGCTGTTCGAGGTCGCGTCACCGCCGACGCCCGTTGAGCGGCTGCTCCAGCTGGCCGACCAGTACACCCAGCACAACGACGCGCTCGACCTCCTCCTGCATGCCGCAGGCGCACCGCTGCCGGATGCCTACGCCAACTCCGCGCACCGCCTGGCCTCCGCCACTAGGGCCGCCATCAAGGCCATCCAAGGCGAACGCCTATATGAGAGTGAGGAGTTGACCGAGGCGATCACGCGGTTGAAGCAGCTCGTCGTCCTCGCCGACGCCTCGATCGACCTGACCACCCGCGCCGCCCGCGAACTGACCGCGCTGGCGCCGGAAGCCGCCGTCACCAGCGCCGTGACGCTGGCCTCCGAGTCCAGGCGTCGGCGCTGGGCCACTGCACCAACACCCGACGGTCAGCTCAATTCCGCGCACCGCACCGCTCTGGCCGAGATTGCCTACGGACACGTAACGGCCAGCAGCTCCCTGGGGCGCGAGTTCACCCGCTCCCGCGAACCCAAGGTGCTCATGAGCACCCTGCGCACCCTGGAGTCGAAAGGACTGGCTGAGAGAACGACGGGCACGGCACGCGCCGCCTACGTCGGCGGCCCGCCCCTGGACCGCGTACGCCTCACCCCGGCCGGCATCACCGCCCTCGCCTCCGTGATTGACGCGCCTCATGCCGGGTCGCGCACCGCGCCCGGCACCACACCCCGCCCGCTGCCCGCCACCGCGCAGGCCACCACCCGAAGCCGCTGAACCACACAGGAGCCACCCCATCCCCACGCCCCCACTCGATCTGAATGAACAAGTCGACCAACTAAGGCAGTTGGCATCCGACTTCGAAGCCCTCAAGGCGCGCGTGCGCGACATCTCCTACACCCCCGGCACGGACGCACTGCGCCGCATCAGCCCCCTGCTCCTGCAGGCACAGGACCTCACGGCCACCGCCCTGGTGCGCCTCACCGCGCTCGACAACAGCACGTACACGAGCGTCGCCGGCAGCCGGGCCGGTCTGGAGCTGATGGCCTCGGTCGTGTCCTCGTCGTCGCTCGCCGGCACCGACCTGGCCCACGTGGTGCTCGCCAACCTGTTGGAGGGCGCGCAGTTCGCCGGATACCCGGCCGATGACGAGGCGGTGCGCACCGTTCGTCACGCCGAGGCCACCCCGCAGATGAACGGGCACCTCAACGATGCCGTCCACCAGCTCGACCTGTGCGCGATCGGCTGCCGCTACCTCGCCCACGGCATCACCGAGGAGCTGGCCGCCGCGCATGAGCACAAGTCTGCGGTCGTACAGCAGGCGCCTGGCCCCGCGCTGACTCCGGCCCAGTACGACGCCCTCACCGCCCTGAACGGCGGAGGCCGTCTGTACGAGAGCGCCACCCGCGGTCTTGGCGTGACCCGCGTCGCCACCGACGACGGCACCCGCGTTTCCATCGCCACCTTCCGGGCCCTGGCCAAGCGCGGACTCGTCATTCACGACACCAGCACTTCCCTGTGGGCCGGCGGGCAGAAGATCACCGTCACCGAACAGGGGCAGCAGGCTCTGACCCGGCCGCGCCCCCGCACCGTGTTGACCACCGCAGTCGCCGCCCCGCCCAAGACCGCCCAGGTGCAGGGAGCCCATCGGTGAGCGCGTACGGACCCGACGACCGGGTCATGGTCTCCCCGCGGTACATGGCCGGCGCGAGTGACCGGCTCGCCGACGCGATCGGCCCGCTGATCCACCTCTTCGGCTGGCCCACGCAGCACGACGCCGCCACCGGGCACGTCAAGATCGACAGCCCCGACGACAGCATGTTCGTCGACTTCGACCCCATTCACCCCCTCGGACAGTGGTGGACCATCACGCACCACGAGCCGTACTGGGAAGTGCAGTTCAGCCGGCAGACGCCCCTGGAGGCCATCGCCGCCGTCACTCAGGCTCTGCCCCAACTGCTCGGCGACACCCGGCACGCCGAGCGCATCCCGGTCACGGACTCCGCTGCGCAGCGCGCCTCCACTCCCCGCCGCTGACCGACCCGCCCACGGACAGCGCCCCATTCTCCACTAGGACGTCCTCATTTCCGACAACCCCGTATTCCGATCCATTTCGCTCGGCGCCGGAATTCAATCCAGCGCCATGCTCGCCCTGTCAGCAGAAGGGATTCTCCCCAGGGTCGACTACGCCATTTTTGCCGATACAGGGTGGGAACCGAATGCCGTATATTCCCATCTCGACCGCCTGGAGCGAGAGGTAGCGAAACCGGCAGGTATACCCATCCTGCGCGTGACGTCCGGAAACATTCGCAGCGATGCGCTCGACCCGGATCGCAGATTCGCCTCCATGCCGCTCTACATCCTCAATCAGGACGGCAAGGCAGGGATGACCAGGAGGCAATGCACAGGCGAATATAAGATAAAACCGATCAAGAAGAAGATTCGCGAACTCCTCGGCTACCCGTACCCCATCCGCATTCCACGCGATGTGTTTGTGGATCAGTGGGTGGGCATCTCGACGGATGAATTCCACCGCGCCAAGGACGCGGACGTGAAGTACATGCGCAACCGGCACCCGCTCATCGATATAGGCTGGTCGCGCAGCGACTGCATCCGTTACCTGTCCTCGATCGGATTGGCCGACACTCCGAAATCGAGCTGCCTTGGATGCCCATTTCACGGCAACGCCCAGTGGCGAAATATTCGCGACAACTCTCCTGCCGAGTGGGCAGACGTGGTGGAGTTCGACGCCGCTATCCGCAAGGGAAACGCCCGCGCCAACGCTACCGGGAACCGGCTTCTGGGTGAGGCATTCCTGCACCGCTCCCGCGTTCCGCTGAGCGAAGCCCCGATCGACCACGTAACCGCCGCTGAATGGGCCGCGCTCCAGCAGGAACTCGGCACCGAAGAAGCCACGCAGCAACTGGAAGAGGGCGTAACCGACGGGTGCTCTCCTTGGACCTGCCGAGGTGAAATCGCAGCCACGCAGGACGACTTCGGGCTGGCCACGTGATGGTGCTTGACCTGTTCGCGGGGCCCGGCGGCTGGAGCCACGCGCTGGCTGTGCTCGGCGTGCGGGACATCGGCCTGGAATGGGACGAGTGGGCCTGCAAGACCAGGGCCGCGCAAGGGCAGTTGACGATCCGGACCGACGTGGCGATGTACCCGGTCTGGCCGTTCCTCGGGAAGACCACCGGGCTCATCGCCAGCCCGCCCTGCCAGGCGTGGTCGATGGCCGGCAAGCGCCTCGGCCTCCTTGACCAGCCGCTCGTCCACCAGGCCGTCGCCGACCTCGCCACCGGACGCGACACCCGCGAACAGCTGCTGGGCGCCTGCCGCGACGCACGCTCGCTGCTCGCCGCCGAGCCCATGCGCTACCTGCACGCCCTGAACCAGCACGGCCAACCCGAATGGGTCGCGATGGAGGAGGTGCCCGACGTGCTGCCGCTGTGGCGCCAGTACGCCGCGATCCTGCGCAGCTGGGGCTATTCGGTATGGTCCGGCATCCTGAACGCGGCGGACTACGGCGTCCCCCAGACGCGGCGCCGAGCGATCCTCCTCGCCTCCCGTACCCGCACCGCCGAGCCGCCGCTGCCCACACATGCCAAGGCCGCCGAGCCCGAGTCTCTGTTCGGGCCGGGCCGCGCCAAGTGGGTGTCCATGGCCGAGGCGCTCGGCTGGGGCGCCACCGACCGGCCCGGGCCCACCGTGTGTGCCGGCGGCGGCCCGGGAGGCGGCCCGGAGCCCTTCCCCTCCGGCTCCCGCAAGACCCTCTCTGACGCCCGCGCCCGCGGCACCTGGTCGCCGCGCAGCGACACCGACGTCGTCCCGGCCTTCCACCGCGAAAGCTCCGGCAAGACGGCGGGTCACTGCAGCCGCGAGACCCGCCCGACCGGGGTTGCGGCCCCCTCGCTCGCCCCTGACGCCCGCCGCTGGGCGTGGTCGCTGCGCAGCAACAACCAGGCCAACGCCACCGTCCGACGGTTGTCCGAGCCGGCCGGCACGCTGTTCTTCGGCCACCGGGCCAACGAGTGCACCTGGGTCGCCGATACCACCGCCGGCCGCCTGGAGGGCGAGCAGCAGCCGGTGCCGGATCCGATCAGGATCACCGCCCGCGAAGCGGGCATCCTGCAGAGCTTTCCCGCCGAGTACCCCTGGCGGGGCAACAAGGGCCAGCAGTTCTCCCAGATCGGCAACGCCGTGCCTCCGCGTCTGGCAGCCCACCTGCTCGCCCCGCACCTCAACAAGCCCGTCAATCCTGAGGACTTCACCCTCGCCGCCTGATGCCCCACACCCCCGACACCTCTGACGCCCCCGAGGACGACGATCTGGACCGCGTGCGAGCTCCCATGCCCGTGTACTACGCCGAACAGGCCCTCCTCGGCGCCCTCCTCCTCGAACCCCGGCGCCTGGCCGACACCGGAACCCTGACCGCCGGCCACTTCGACAACCACAGCCACGCCACCCTCTTCACCGCGATCCGCGCCCTCCCGGCGCCCGACCCCGCCGACCATGCCAAGGACACCGCCTGGCTCAACAAGGTGCTGGAACACGCCCGGTCCCAGGCCCGCGGCCTGAGCGCCTCCTACATCCACGGCCTCATCCAGTTCTGCCCGCAGCCCCAGCACGCCGCCGCGTACGCCCGGATGATCCGCGCCGACCACGCCCGCCGCACCCTGCGGCTGCACGCCGAACGCCTCGCACACACCGCCACCGACGCCACCAGGCCGGACCCCGCCGCCGCGACCCTCGTCCAGGCCGACGCCCTCGGCCGCGTCCTGGACGACCTCGCCGGCCAGTTCGCCCCGCACCCCGGCTCCCTTCCCCGCACGCCACCCATCAGTGCCGTCGCGCGGCACGGCAGCGAGGAAGACCTCGACGAGGAACGCCTCTTGCTCGCCACGGCCACCGCTCATCCGGCTGAGGTCCAGCAGATGCGGTGGTTGGCGGCGGAGGACTTCATCTGCCCGCTGCACGCCAAGCTGTGGCAATGCGTGACCGCCCTGGTTCACCGCGGTGACATGGTCGACCCCGTCACCGTCCTCGGCGAGGCCCAACTCCGCGGACTGATCACCGACGCCCTCACCTCCCGCGACCTGATGGCCCTGGTGTCCACGCCCGCGGGCTCCCCCGAATACTGGGGCGAGAACGTCCTTCGGCGTGCTCTCCTCGCCCGCGCCCACACGGTCGCGACACGGATCACCGCCTACACCGACGACCTCGCCAACACCCCCCACCAGCTCGTCACCGGCAGCCGCCGCGCCCTGGCCGACCTGAACGCCCTGCGCACCCGCTGGCGCCACGCCACCTCACCGGTGCCGGCGACCAGACCCGCGCGTGCCCGAGCCACGGCCGCGCCCCGGGCCGGCCCGCCGCCTGCCACGGCCCCGCCCGCCGCGCGCCTGTCCCGCTGACCCCGAACCGGCCGGTGACCGGACCTCCCCACTCCGGCCACCGGCACGAGAGAGCAGCCCCTTTTCGTGACGCCACCCGCCATCGACGCGCATGTCCGCCTCGATGCCCACCCCACCCACACAAGCGCCGTGACCGCCATCCTCACCGGCACCCGGCAGGACCTGGCCCGCCCCGTGCTGACCGCGCACGGCTTCGAAACCCTCAACGATCACGCCCTGGTCATGGCCCGCATCGACCGCGAGGAACCGCACTGGGCCGACACGGCCGCCCAGGCCCTGGCCGCCCAGGGCATCACCACGCAGATCACCGACCGGCTCCGCGAAGCGATCGATGAGGAATGGACCTGGGCCAGCCACCCCACACCCTGGTGCACCCGCCAGGAAATCCGTGAAATCTCCAACGAAGCCAACAGGATCTACGACGACATCCGCCACGGGCGGCTCCTCATCCACGCCCACGCCGAGGACGGCCACACCACCGTCGCCATCGGCACCTACCTCGACAGCGGCAAGAGCGTCTACCTCCGCGGCGAAGACCACCTGCGGCAGATCGCCGACAGTTTCGACTCTCTCGCCCAGGCGCTGACGGCCTTCGAACACCTCCACGCCGACACCATGCGCCCCGGCCCCGCACCGCTGACTGACACCGAACGCGAAGCAGCCCAAGCCCGCACCTCCCTCGGCACACCGCCCGCCGAGCCCGAACCACCCGTCCCCGAACCGGAGATCGTGCCCGCCCACGCCGCCGACCCCGGCAACCACGAAGCCGCCCTCAACACTTTCCTCACCGACAACGGCGACTGGGAGCGCTACAACACGTGGGACGACAACACCACCGTCGCCACCCACGAATCGCTCACCCTGCGCATCCTCTTCGACCACGAAGCCCACGCCCGGGACGCGCAGTGGACCATCGCCGCCTACGAGACACCGGTCAGCGACCGCATGTGGCACATGACCATCACGCCCGCCACCCCCCAACCCATCCTGGACACCCTGCTCACGGCCCTCAGCCACGGAGATGTCTGGGAGACCGCGCTCGGAACCCCCATCACTGACAAGACCGTCGCCCAGGCCACCCGTCCCCTCGCCGACGCAGGCTGGACACCCACCGTGGACGGACACCGACTGCGCTGGCAGACCCAGCCAAGCGACGTGGGCGTGCAGTTCGACGCCTTCGCCGCCAACGCGCCCCACCGGCCCCTCGACACCTGGACCATCTGGTCCGGCCCCAGCATCGACCAGCCCACCTGGGCCATCCGCGCCTCCGTCTACACTCCGGCCGGCCTCCTCGCCGACCTCGCCGAAGAACTCGCGCACGGCACCGGCACCCGCCGCCCCCGAAGTCCCGGCACGCCCCGGCAACCGCCCCAGCCCACCACGGTGCGCCCCGCCGCCGCGCCACCCGGCCCGCAACCCCAGGCCGGCCGACCGCGCTGACCGGCAAACACCGCCATGGTCAAAGCGGGCACGGGGACGCCGCAAGGCCACCCGCACCGTGCCGTCCGTCTGCGCCTCCGCACAGGCTTGCGTTGCACTGAACGCCGGTGCCCGGGCCCGCCCGGCCAGCCCGGAGGGCTGGAACGTTCCTGGATTCCCTCTTCAGCGCACTCTCGCCAGAGCCCTTGGCCCATAAGGTCGAACCAGCGGCCGTGCACAGCAGAGGGAGCCTCAATGAAGCGCGAGCGGGCAACGGAGCTGCTCCACGAGATGCTCGACAGGCTCGAGGAAGGCGATCGCCCCCTCGACCTCGTGGACGAGGTCTACGTCTTCGGTTCGTACGCACGAGGCGCGCTTGAGCCGGGAGACCTCGATGTGGCGGTGGTCCACCACACCGACACCGAGTTCACCGAAGACGTCGTCGGCGCCATCATCTACGGCCGGGACCCCATGGCGGGCATGAAACGCGCGCTCAAAGGCAACAGGCGCGGCTTCCAGTTCCAGTTCAACCAGAACGACCGCCTCCCCGAAGGCTCCGAGCCACAACTGCTGTGGAAGCGCGGAGACACCCGCGCCACCGCAGAAGAGCGGCTGCAGGCGATGACGGCGGACCCGGAGGCCGGCCGAGCGTCCCGCGACGCCATAATCGAACAGTTCGACGGACTCGACCGGTGGATGCCCTTGCCCGTACGCGTCCGGCTGGTGGAACTGCGCAACGCCGGCGCGATCGAGATCAGCCGCATCCAACTCCCGGCCGACGACCCCACCCACCCGGCCGCCCTGGCCGCCCTCGGGCGCCGGTGGAAGCCGGACAGCCCACTGCGCCGCGCCGCCGCTGCCGCCGTGCGTTACACGGAGGACACCGGCATGTCCCCGCCGTCCGTGTGGGTACAGGGACAACCACTCGACCACCGCCGCGACCAATACGGCGCTGGCGCTCTGTGGATCAACCTCGGCTGGTACCACTTCGACCAGCTCGTATTCCGGCTCCGTGAGGGCGCACAGAGTCTGGAGGTCGTCCGCCCCACACGGACACAGCCGCTGCACGCCCTCCACATCACCGTGCTCGACATCGCAGCGCTGCCCCCGATGTAGCACTCCCGCCAGCCGGAATGACGACGAAACGGCGTGGCTCAGGGGACAGATCAGGGCGCCGAGCAGCGCGACGGGGCCCGACAACCGCCACAAGCTGCCGGGCCTTCCATGCATTCGTCAGTCAACGAGGTAGTGGGCTTCGATGTAAGCGACGGTGGAGTCATAGGGCTCCCCCACCGGCTTCAACGCATACCTGCGGAAAACCGCGGCAGTGGCACGACGGACGCCTCGGTTGCGAGCGTCAGCGTTGTCCCATGCCCGGCCTAGGGTGCGGGTGACTACCTGGTCGATCTCCTCGGCCAAGTTCCGCTCCGTGATGGTGACACCGGCCGGTGCGTGATCGTGAATGATCCGGGACAGGACGCCTACGTGGTCGTCGTCCAAGACCACGACGGCTTCATCGGGGTGCTTCTCTGCGTCCACGATGGCGCGGGCAACCCGGAGGGCTTCAGACAGGAAGTCCAGTGCATCTTGGGAGTTCTGAATGATCCGGTCCCGCAGCTGCCTGATCCGCTCCGCCAGGGCGGTGTACTTCGCGGACCCCGGTTCGACGCCCTTCTCGAGGGCGGCCTTGATGTGGTCCAGGATCTCCGCCGCGGACGGTGGCCTCTTGTCCTCGTCGCCGTCCTTGCCGGGCTTGGGGCGGACAAGAGCCAGAAGTTCCTTGAGGATGGCGATGCCTTGGGCGTCCAGGACGAGGGCTTCTTCTTGAGAGGCAGCTACAGAGAAGGAGTGGACGTGGGCGTTGATTATCTCCAGGACCATCGGCCCTAGTTCGCCCAGCCGTTCCTTCCTCTCCTCGTCGGAGGACTTCTTGAACAGGGTCGTGTACACGGACCCGAACAGCCCGAAGCCGTCCTGGTACTTGGTGATCCGCTTGTCGGTGTTGATGAGCGGGTACAGGCGGGCCAGGAGCCGGTAGTCCTTGCTGAACGCCTCGGCGGCGGCCGGGTTGCCGTCCAGGAAGAGGTTGATGGTTCGCACGGACTCGTATCCATGAACTGTGAGGTCCAGGCCGTCCACGTCTGCGAGGAGGTCTTCGATGCGGGCGAAGGTGGTACGGAACTCGGCGACCAGTTCGGTCAGGTCGGTGACGAACCCACCACCCTTGCCGGCCCCCTTCGCGGTGGGGTCGACCACGGCCCGCTGGACCTCCTCGGCCAGGCCGATGTAGTCCACGACCACGCCGTCGGTCTTCACGAACCCCGTCGGGGACACCCAGGTGCGGTTCGGGCGGGTGATCGTCTGGAACAGAGTGTGGGCCTTGAGCGGCTTATCCAGGTAGAGGACGCCCTCGTTGGGAGCGTCGAACCCGGTCATCAGCTTCGCGGTGACCACCAGAAAGCACAGCGGGTCGTCCGGGGTGAGGAACCGCCGCTTCTGCTTTTCCTCGTCGACCTCCGAGAGCTGATACGGCCGCATGGCGGCGTCTTCGTCCTTGGAGTCCTTGACGTGGATGTTCACCTCGGCGGTGATCCGCTCGTGCTTTCCGACCTCGGCAAGCACCTGGGATGCCTCATAGCCGGCCAGCAACTCGTTGATCTTGTCCGTGTACGCCACGGCCAGCTCTCGGTTGTAGGCAACGACCTGGGCCTTGAGGCCGTTGCGGTAGGCGCTGGCCAGGTAATGGTCCACGATGTCCTGGCAGACCGCGTGGATGCGGTTGGGATTGGCGAACACCGAGGTGAGGCGCCCGAACTTGCGGGACAGGGCCTCGCGGTCGGGGTCGTCGAGGTCGAATTCGTCGGCGAACTGGTCGAACTCGGCCTGCAACGCCTGGTCATCTATCTCGAAGGTGACCGGGCGCGGGTCCAGCATGACCGGGACGGTCGCCTCGTCCAGCAGAGACCGGGACACCGAGTACCGGTGCAACACCCTGTCAGGGTCACTCTCCTCACCGAAGAGAGCGAAGGTGTCGGTGGCTAGGTTCCTGACGGGGGTGCCGGTCATGCCGAAGAACTTCGCGTGCGGCAACGCCGCACGCATCCGCCCGGCGAGGGACTTCTCCTTGGCGGACTGGGTGCGGTGCGCCTCATCGACCAGCACGATGATGTTGTCCCGGGTCGACAGGCCCGCGCCGGCGTCGGCGAACTTGTGGACGGTCGTGGAGATGACGCCGCGCACGTCATCAGCCAGCAGGGAGCGCAACTGCTGGCTGGTGGCGGGCTTGTGGAAGTAGGCGTGCCCCATCGCGGAAGTGAACACGCCGGAGGTCTGCCGAACAAGATCAGTCCGGTCCGAGAGCAGAATGATCGTGGGAGACTCAGTGCGAGTGTCGGTCAGGAGCAGCGAGGCAGCGAACACCATCAGCAGCGTCTTCCCAGACCCCTGGTGATGCCAGATCAGGCCCTTCGACCCGCCCGCCAGAACCCGCTCATGGATCAGGTGCGCGGCCTCCATCTGCGGGTAGCGGGGCAGGTACTTCATGTCCACGCCATCCCCGGAGGTGTCGAAGAGGGCGAAGTTGGCGAGCATGTCCAGGATCGTGGACGGAGTGAGCAGCAGCTCGACGGAGCGCCGCATGTCGGCCTGTCCGGACAGGTTCTCGTCATCGGCGGTGGACCTAAACGGCTGCCACAGGTTCACGGGCGCGCCCGCGGCGCCGAACCGCAGCTTCAGTCCGTCGGATGCGACGGAGAAGACATTGGGAGTGAAGAACCACGGGTACTCGGTGGCGTATACGTCGTTGATCTCGCGGGCCGCGTCCGCCCAACCGGACTTCGCGGTCGGAGACTTCACCTCGACGACGACTAGGGGCAGCCCGTTGACCCAGTACACGAGGTCGAACCGGCGGGAGGTCTTGCCGGGGATGGTGATGGTCACCTCGTCCGACACGACCAGTGTGTTGGCCGTCGGGTGCTCGAAGTCGATGACCTTCAGGGCGTGCCAGACGCCGTCGGCGTCCCGGAACTCCTTGTGCCCGCGCAGCAGGTTCAGCACCAGCTCGTTGGCCCGCACCAGGCCACCCTCGACGGCGTTGACCGTAGCGACGATCTCCTCGACAACCGCGTCCACATCAAACCCCGTGATCACCCCAGGGTTTAACCGGACGATGGCATCCCGCAGTTGACTGACGAGCACCGTCTGCGTCGTCTCACGTGGCAGCGATCTGCCCGCTGTGAAGCCCCAGCCCATCGGGAGAGACCACTGGATCATCAGGTTCTGGAACTCACGCTCGCGAATGCCCTTCGCCACGGCTCAGACCTCCTGCTCGGCCGGCTCGATGTTGATCGTTCGATCTAGCAACCCTGACAGGAGACCCGCCCGAACCTGACGGAGACGAGCGGCTTCCGCGCGCAATGCGACGACCGGGGCATCAACGGCTTCAGCCGTCTCAACGAGTCGCGCCTGTTCGTCCCGTGAAGGCACGGCAACCTCGCGGGCGATGTACTCCTTTACCGACAGATTCGTGATCCCAGTCGTGCGGCGGGAATAGTTCTGGGTCAGTCCTGACGCCCAGTCGTGTCGGAGGCGCCAGAACACGTATCTGGGGAGTGCCTTCTCCGGGTCTACTCGCAGCAGCCGCTGGAAGTCGGTGGGCACGCACGGCTCCAGGCCGGGGCCGGCGATAGCGACTCGGCCGACGGGCTGCTCAGGCGAGCCGCCAGACCGCTCCAGGATGATGTCCTGCTCCCGCACCGTCCTGGTGTCCGCCTGCTTGCTCGTGAACGACCGAACCGGCGAGCCGTCTGTTACGAAGGCGGAGGTGCCGGGCGTGTAGATACGAGGCCCGAGCGCGAGCCGATCAACTTCGCCCTCGCCCGCAGGACTGCCCCAGACGCCGCCGACCACATGGGAGCAAAGATCAACAATCCGATGTGGTTCACCCCCTGCCGCGACGAAATGTTCTGCGAGCACCATGTCGAGGAACCTTCGTGCAGTGCTGGCCTCGGAATCGAGTGCGGCGGTCTGCTCGTCAACCGCACCAATGACCTCGACGATCCTCTCCTGCACCGGCAGGGGCGGAATGTCCATGACGATATTGAGAAAATCGGCAGGCTTTACCCGCTCACGCCTGCCACCCATTCCCTTGGAGGCTCCTTGAAGGGCATCCCACATGCGCTGCGTCGTGGTGAGGATGCGAAAGAAGTCGGGGTTCGCATTGGACGCGAAGGAGAAAGTCGGGAATTCCTGTGACGCGAAGGATTCCGACAGATCGGCGGGCGTGACTGTGATCGCGCCCTCGAATGCCTTAAGTCGACTGTAGACGAGCAGTCCCGGGCCAATCCGGTTGAGCTTCTTGTAGGAGGTCGAGCTCCCCGCGACGGGATCGCGATAGAGCAGCCCTCGCCCCCTGTTCAACACCCCCACGGTTGGGTACGACTGGTCCGGGTCCACGTCCACAGTTTCCAGATTCAGGGTGAGGAACCGTGCCAGTGGCGCCCGGACCCAACCCTGCTGCTCACGGGCGGCGAGATCATTGCTCGTCGGGTCACTCATCGAAGCCCTCGATCCCAGCGGCGGCGAGAACCGCGAGCATGCGGGCCTCGGTCTTCTGTCGTTCGGCGCGGGCGACGTTGTAGGTGTCGATGAGAGTGCCGAGATCTTCTTGCTCGGCGGCAGTCTGCTTGATGTACCGCGCGATGTTGAGGTCGTACCCGTTCGCCGCGATCTCCGTGGTGGGGACGAACCGCACCGAGAGGCCAGCATCTCCGTCTGGGTCCACCGGGTTGCCGTCGGCATCAACCTTGGAGTGGTAGGCAGTTACCGCGTCAGCGATGTCTGCCTCGGTCAGGACGTTGCGATTCTTGGCCCTGGTGAACCGCGTGGAGGCGTCGATGAACAGCACGCCGTCCTGACGCTCCGGAACTTTGGTACCGGGCGCTCGGAACACCAGGATCGCTGTGGGGATGGAAGTTGAATAGAAGAGGTTCGCCGGCAGGCCAATGACTGCTTCGAGCAGATCCTCGTCCAGGACCTGCTGGCGGATGGCTGCTTCCTGGCCGCCACGAAAGAGGACGCCGTGGGGCAGGACGACACCGGCCCGCCCCTTCTTCGGGCCCATGCTGGCGATCATGTGCTGCACGAACGCCCAGTCCGCCGACGACTGCGGTGCGACACCGCCAATGGCGCGCGGGTCGTTGGTCCAGGGCTTCCACTTCAGGCTGTAGGGCGGGTTGGCGAGGATCACGTCGAACTGCGCGATGGATCCGTCCGGCTTCTTGAAGCGCGGGTCCTTCAGAGTGTCGCCGACTTCGACCTTGAATTGGGTGAGGTTGTGCATGAAGAGGTTCATGCGGGCCACACCGGCGGTGTCCGCGACGGCCTCCTGGCCGTGCAGTTTGAGGGTGTAGCCGCGCCCGCCGTGGGCCTTCAGGAGGTTCGCGGAGGCGATGAGCATGCCGCCCGACCCGCAAGTCGGGTCGTACACCGACTCGTGGCTCTTGGGGTCCAGGATCTCGACGATCAGCTCGACGACCTCCCGCGGGGTGAAGAACTGGCCAGCGCGGGTACCGGACCCATCCGAGAACCGCTTCAGCAGGTACTCGTACGCCCCACCGAGCACGTCGTGGGACATGTTACCTTCGTGCATCTTCGGGGTGCGGTCCATCGCCTGCATGACCGCCGCCAACACCTCCCCCGGCAGCACCTCTTCCGAAGTCCAGGTCATGGACCCGAACAGGCGGGAGAACTTGTCAGGGTTGGCCGTCTCGATGGCCTGCAGAGAGGCGCGCACCCGCTGGCCGAGGCCGGGCTGGGTGATGGTGGCGAGGATGGACGACCAGGAGGCACGGCGCTCCTGGATAGTGCCGGGATGGATGGACGGGATCTCGAACGACTGGTGGTCGCGGTACTCGATCTCACGGGCTTCCTCGGCGGAGAGGTCGTCCCCCTCATACTCCGCCAGGAACTCCTGGTGATGATGCTCCCAGGTGTCCGAGAGGTACTTCCAGAACATCAGCGGGAAGACGACCGAGGAGTATTGCGCTTCTGGCATCGCCACGCGCAGCTCGTCGGCGGCGTCCCACAACCTGCTCTCGATCTCCTGCTGGGTCACTGCCATCAGTCGGGTGTGTCCTTGCTCGTCAGCGGGCGGCGACCCGCGGGCTGTCATGATCGTGTTGGTCAGCCTATTTTCGCTTGATCCCCCACCGCAGAAGGGGCTTTCGCGAACAACCTGCAGACCGCCAACCTACGCGCAGCCACTGACAACGACGTGATGCACGTCGGACGTGGCACACACGTCATGACCGCCTCGGCATTGAACCGCAGCGCCATCGCGATTGCAGCTGCGCGCGGCACCGACATCCCCTGCTCGCCTCTACCCTCTACGCCGCAGAAACGCTGTGGGCTGGCGCCGCGTGAGCCGCCTCCGCATCGCCGGCACGCTGATCAACTCCCTCCAGTTCCATGACAAGCAGTTCGGCCTGGAGAAGATGTGCGTCGGCGGCGGCCAGGGCATGGCCATGGCCATCGAGCCTCAGGTAACCGAGTTGGCGCCTCGTTCGGCACAACGCCGAAAGTAGTCGTACACACACCCTCCGTGATGCCATGACCCAGAACCCTTGAACCATCAGGGTTCTGGGCCGCTTTGTGATCCAATCTCCCCCAGGATGTGACCTATCTCCCTTCACGCAGGGATTTACGCAGGTCAGAACCGTTCTCACCCTAAACTCCGAGCCCAAAGTCCTGTCCGTTTCATGACGTTACGCACTGACAGCGGGATAGTCCGCCCTTCAAGCTGATGTAGGAAGTCGGGGGCCGACTTTGAACCGGGAGTACGTCAGTGAGCGCCATGCCGATCGCCTTGCTGGTCACCACGGCCGCCACCGGCGCCGTGGGCGTCGCCGTCCTGCGCACCCTCTTGCAGCTGCGCCGACAGGTGGCCGCCCTGCACACCCAGCTCGCCGAGACGAACGCGGCAGCCGCCGCGCGCGGTCTGGTGCCCGCCCCCCGTCTCGCCGGTGAGGCCGACGAGATACGCGCCGCGGTGGCCGAGGCCCTCGCGGAGGAGCGGGAGCGGGAGCTCGCCGAGGCGCGCGCCTTCTGGGCCGCCCAGGAGGCCCGGGACGCCGACGCCCCCACTCTCCTCGGGCTGACCGACAGCGAGCTGTTCCTGCCCCGGCAGAGCGACTTCGTGGGCCTGGAGCACCTGGAGCCGGTCACCGAGCCGGCCCCGGACGCCGACGAGTTCGCCGCCGACTCCCCCGAGTTGGCCGCGGCCCGCCGCCGGCACCCCTCCCACCCGGACTTCGTGCCGCTCCAGTCACCGGTCGCAGGCGACCACGAGCGCACGGTGGCCACACTGGAGGAACTCGCCGCGTCCCGCACCGAACTGGCCGACGTCCGCCCGGGCCCGCTCGGCACCCTCGACGTCTACGTCTTCGCCGACGGCACCACCCTGTGCATGACCCCAGGCCACAAGGAGACGGCGGAACGCCTCGCGGCGGCCCTGACGGCCGGCGAGACCCCGATCCTGCTGGGCGGCTCGGGCATCTCGGGCGCCTACACGCTGACGTTCGCGTGCGGCGAGGAGAACGTCTACATCCTGGCCGACCGGGTCATAGCGAGCCTGTAGCTCTCCAGCCCCACCGGCTCAAACGCCCGCCCGCTTCTGTGCCCGCCACGCCAACTCCCTGGCTAGCCCCAGTGCCTCCGCCGCGGCGCCCCTTTGCAGCCGGGTCTGCGGCGGCGGCCCACAACCTGCCCTCGATCTCCTGCTGGGTCACTGCCATCAGTCGGGGGTGTTCAACGGGCGGCGACCGGGATGGCCACCGCAATCGTGTTGGTCAGCCTATTTCGCGTGACCCCCCACCGCAGGCGCAGCCACTGACAGCGACGTGATGCACGTCGGACGTGGCACACACGTCATGACCGCCTCGGCATTGAACCGCAGCGCCATCGCGATTGCAGCTGCGCGCGGCACCGACATCCCCTGCTCGCCTCTACCCTCTACGCCGCAGAAACGCTGTGGGCTGGTGCCGCGTGAGCCGCCTCAGAAAGGTGGCCTAGCAGCCGCTCCGGCATCGTGAACACGGCAATATAGCGGCGGATCCCCGGTTACCGAAACCGGGGATCCGCCGAATACTTGTAGCTCCACCGCCACTTCCTGACCGCCCGTCGAAAGGCAGCACCGCTACGATCCCTAACGCCACAACCACACAGCACGCAATACCTGGTCCTGGCCCGTCACGCCGAGGCGTAGCTCAGCCGGAACAGGTCCTGGGCGCGCTCCAGGTCCCGCTCGGTGCGCAGCTGAACCTCCAGGTCTCCCGTGCCATGGTGGCCGAGCCCGGTCACGTCCCGGGTAAACCCGGACACCAGATCCACCGCCGTCGGATCGGCCTTCAGGTAGACCAGCACCTTGGTCTGCTGGGGCGGGATGAGACAGGCGAAGTTCCGCAGCCGCTGATAGGCGCGGTACTGCTTGCGCTGCACCCGGGTGACGCCGTCACCCAGGCCGACGAGGACCTCGTCGACTGCCGAAGCCAGCTCGGCCGTCGCACCGCCCTGCTGCCGAACCGGCGGCGCCCCGGGCGCGCTGCGGCGTACCCGTTTGGCCTCTGCCGAGTGCCCGGTGACCGAGGCCACGGTCTCAAGACCAATGTGGTGGCTGCCGAAGTATCGGTAGCGGACCAGGTCGATCGAGCGTCGGTGCTCGCGTACGGCGTGCGCGTCGTAGCGGGTGAAGTCGCCGGCCACGCAGATCAGCCGCGGTGCGCTCCACAGGATCTGGGACGCGGCCGTCACCCCGAGCCGGTCGCGGACCAGACTCCGGAAGGCGTCCTTGTGGCTCATCAGCCAGGCCATGTAAAAGAGGCCCTGGTTGATGACGCCGGCGTCCGTGCCGCGCTTGTACTCCACGATCACGGGCGCACCGTTCTCGTCCAGCCCGAGCGAGTCGATACGCCCGCCGTCGACGCAGTCGATCACGTACTCACTCGCGAGGAACGTGACGCCCAGCATCGCCTCCATGTGCGTCTCGACAAGCTCCTGCACATCCGCCTCGACCGCAGCAAGACGCGGCGTGACCTCAGTCACGCCGCTATTCGTCGTGTGGAACAGCTTCAGGCCCGACACCTTCCCCTCCTCGGCTAGGAGATCGACAACGTCGGGCGGGTGCAGATTTGTTTCCGCAGGGGCCCACGAAGCCGTGAAGAAAGCGTGCAGACGGAGCCTGCAGGCACGCACCCCGCGCACCGGTCAGATCACTGTCCGAAACCCAGCACGGGCGTTCTCATCCCATCCCAGCACGATCCCAGCACGGTAGGGATGAGCAGGGGTGATGACAGGTGACGAGGGGTCAGCTATCCCAGCACCATCCCAGCACGGGAAAAAACTAAGGGCCCGACCCCGAAGAGTCGGACCCTCTCTGACCTGCATGTTTGCCAGATCAGCGACGTGGTGATATGTCAGCCGTTACACGTTGAAGCGGAACTCCACGACGTCCCCGTCCTGCATCACATACTCCTTTCCCTCCATCCGCGCCTTCCCCTTGGCGCGGGCCTCCGCCACCGAACCGGTCTCCACCAGATCGGCGAAGGAGATGACCTCGGCCTTGATGAAGCCCTTCTGGAAGTCGGTGTGGATGACGCCGGCGGCCTCGGGGGCGGTGGCGCCCTTCTTGATGGTCCAGGCGCGGGATTCCTTGGGGCCGGCCGTGAGGTAGGTCTGAAGGCCGAGGGTGTTGAAGCCGACGCGGGCGAGGGTCGTCAGGCCGGGCTCCTCGGCGCCGACCGACTCCAGCAGCTCCATCGCGTCCGCCTCGTCGAGCTCGGCGAGGTCCGCCTCCAGCTTGGCGTTGAGGAAGATCGCCTCGGCGGGGGCGACCAGGGCGCGCTGCTCGTCCTTGAAGCCGTCGTCGACCAGTTCGTCCTCGTCCACGTTGAAGACGTAGAGGAAGGGCTTGGTCGTCAGGAGGTGGAGGTCGTGGAGGAGCTCCTCGTTGCCCGAGCCCTGGACGATGCCCGCCGAGAACAGCGTGTCGCCCTTCTCCAGGATCTCCTTGGCCTCCTCGACGGCCTTGACCTTCGGCGCGATGTCCTTCTTGATCCGCGACTCCTTCTGGAGGCGGGGCAGGACCTTCTCGATGGTCTGGAGGTCGGCCAGGATCAGCTCGGTGTTGATCGTCTCGATGTCGTCCCTGGGCGAGACCTTGCCGTCGACATGGACGACGTTCTCGTCCTTGAAGGCCCGGATGACCTGGCAGATCGCGTCGGACTCACGGATGTTCGCGAGGAACTTGTTGCCCAGGCCCTCGCCCTCGGAGGCACCCTTCACGATGCCCGCGATGTCGACGAAGTCGACCGTCGCCGGAAGGATCTTCTGGGAGGAGAAGATCTCGGCCAGTTTCGCCAGACGCGGGTCCGGGACGCCGACCACACCGACGTTCGGCTCGATCGTGGCGAACGGGTAGTTGGCCGCCAGCACGTCGTTCTTGGTCAGGGCGTTGAACAGGGTCGACTTGCCGACATTGGGCAGACCGACGATTCCGATCGTGAGCGACACGTTGCGACTTCCCGTACGTGAGAGGACTTCAGGGGCTGGGCTGGGGCCCGGTCCTTTTTCGATCTTCGGTGCAGATGATGCAGACGCACGGGCCGATCCACCAGTCTACGGCGTGCCGGCCCCGGCCCGGGCGCCCCGTCGAACACCTGGCCAAGGTCCGCCCCAAGGTGTGTCTCAGGGCCGATTCGCCACATAAACCGACCTAGGTTGGTCGGGTGGAGCGAGACAGGGCGCGACCTGCCGGATACCGGTCTGACGGATACGGATCTGCCGGGTACGGAGCGCGAAGCGGTGCACCGCCGCCGTTGCCACCGCAGGCCGGGCGGGGCAGGGGTGGCGCGGGTCGGGGTGAGCGCGGGTTCGCGCCGGACGGGGACAGTGACGGGGAACGTGTGGAGCGGGGCGAAGGTCGTACGGGGCACGGCGCGGGCGAGTGGGCGCCGGAGGTGAGCGGCGCGAGCCGTGCGCGGGGGATGCGGGGGGTGAGCGGTGTGCCGGGTTCGGGCCAGTCGGTCTGGGCCGCACGGTCGTCCGGGGCGTCCGGATCCGGCGCGGGCGCGAGGCCCTCCCGCCCTGCCCGGGCGTCGCGAGCCGCCGCGTCCGCCCAGCCCGCCCGCTCCACCCGGCCCGTCTCCCAGCGCCGCCGGGACACAGCCCCGACGGCAGCGGCGGCGGTACGTCGTCCGGGGCCGCCGCCCGTGCCGCCGGCCGTACGCCGGTTTCCCAACCCCCGGCTCACCGGCCTGGGCTGCGGCCTGTTCTGCGGTGCCGTGATGTTCCTGCTCGGCCACCTCGACGCGCTGCTGTTCGGGTCGTCGCTCACCGTGTACAGCGTGCTGTTCCTGCCGGTGTGCGCGCTGACCGCGCTCTGGGTGCGCCGGGGGGACCTGATGACCGCGCCGGTGGCGGTACCGATCGCGTTCGCCGTGGGGCTGGTTCCCGTGGCCGACCACGGCGGGGACCTCGGCGATCATCTGATGGGGCTGTTCAGCGCCCTCGCCACACAGGCCGGGTGGCTGTACGGGGGGACGCTGATCGCCGGTCTCCTCGTGCTCGTCCGAAGGGTCCGCCTGCTGGCGCGCAGGGCGGCGGCCCGGCGCCGACAGGCGTGAGCGTCACCGTCGGCGGACGAGGCGACCGGCTCGCTCCCACGACTGCGCGGCCGACAGTGGACGGCTGCAGCGGAGCGCCTAGCGGGCCTTCTCCGCCGCGTGCATCGCAGCGCCCACGATCCCCGCGTTGTTCTGCAGCTGCGCGGGGACGATCTCCGCCTTGATGTCCTCGATGTGGTGCAGGAACTTGTGGGACTTGCGGCTCACCCCGCCGCCGATGATGAACAGCTCCGGGGAGAACAGCATCTCGACATGGGCCAGGTACTTCTGGACGCGATGGGCCCAGTGCTCCCAGGACATGTCCTCGTCCTCCTTGGCCTTGCTGGAGGCACGCTTCTCGGCGTCGTGGCCGTGCAGTTCCAGGTGGCCCAGCTCGGTGTTGGGGACCAGGACGCCGTCGACGAAGAGCGCGCTGCCGATGCCCGTGCCGAAGGTGAGGAGGATCACGGTGCCTCTGCGGTCGCGGCCCGCGCCGAAGTGCATCTCGGCGACGCCGGCCGCGTCCGCGTCGTTGACCACCGTCACCGGGTGCCCGCCGAGGCGGTCGCTGAACAGCGTGCGCGCGTCCGTGTCGATCCAGCTCTTGTCGACGTTCGCCGCCGTACGGATGGTGGATCCGTCGGTGACCACGCCGGGGAAGGTGAGCCCGACCGGCCCGGTCCAGCCGTAGTGCTCGACGACCTGCTTCACACCGTCGGCCACCCCGTCGGGCGTGGCCGGGTGCGGAGTGAGCACCTTGAAGCGCTCCTGAGCGAGATCGCCCCTGTCGAGGTCCACCGGGGCACCCTTGATTCCGGATCCGCCGATGTCCAAGCCGAAGATCTGCATGGCCCTACGTTACGACGCGGGACCGACAGTCACTCCACGGAGTCGGCGGAGCCACCGGACCCCGTGCGCTCGGCGATCAGTGCCGCCGCCTCCTCGCGCAGGTCGCGGCGGAGTTCCTTCGGCAGCGAGAAGGTGATGGACTCCTCGGCCGCCTTGACGAGCTCGACGTCCCCGTAGCCGCGCTGCGACAGCCACTCCAGGACCTCCTCGACCAGCACCTCCGGGACGGAGGCGCCGGAGGTGACGCCCACCGTGGTGACGCCCTCCAGCCATGCCTCGTCGATCTCGCTGGCGAAGTCCACGAGGTAGGCCTCGCGGGAGCCGGCGAGCTTGGCGACCTCGACGAGCCGCACGGAGTTCGAGGAGTTGCGGGAGCCGACCACGATGACCAGCTCGGCCTCGGCGCCCATCTGCTTCACGGCGAGCTGGCGGTTCTGCGTGGCGTAGCAGATGTCGTCGCTGGGCGGGGAGATGAGCTGCGGGAACTTCTCCTTCAGCGCGTCGACGGTCTCCATCGTCTCGTCGACGGAGAGGGTGGTCTGCGACAGCCACACGATCTTCGACGGGTCGCGCACCTCGACCTTGGCGACATCGTCCGGGCCGTCGACGAGCTGGATGTGGTCGGGGGCCTCGCCGGACGTACCGATGACCTCTTCGTGGCCCTCGTGCCCGATCAGGAGGATGTCGTAGTCCTCGTTCGCGAAGCGGACGGCTTCCTTGTGGACCTTGGTGACCAGCGGGCAGGTCGCGTCGATGGTGGCGAGCCTGCCGCGCGCGGCCTCCTCGTGGACGACGGGGGCGACGCCGTGCGCGGAGAACATCACGATGTTCCCCTCCGGTACCTCCTCCGTACGCTCGACGAAGATGGCGCCCTTCTTCTCCAGGGTCTGGACGACGTACTTGTTGTGGACGATCTCGTGCCGGACGTACACCGGAGCGCCGTACTGCTCCAGGGCTTTCTCGACGGCGATCACGGCGCGGTCCACACCCGCGCAGTAGCCACGGGGGGCGGCGAGCAGGACACGGCGGCCTGGCGAAGCAGTCATGCCTCCCATCGTAAGGGTGCGTTCGGGGGGTCGAAGATCGCGTGGGTGACGGGTTGGCGGGGAGACCGACCGTGGGCTGTGAGGGGTGGGAAGCAGAGCGACGGGCGAGGCGGGCGCGAAGGTGTGATGCCGGGAACCGGCACGGGGAGCGTACGACCGGCGGAGGATCCGGGCTGCGCCGGAGGCTCGGCTTCCGTGACCCGGTCGGCCACGGACCCCTCGGCCGGGCCGGGTTGTCGGTGGTGGCCGTTACGCTCGGCGCATGGCTGTGAACACGTCTCCCGAATCGCCCCTGCCCGTCGGCGAGGTGTCGCGGCTCATCGGGGGGTGGATCGACCGGCTCGGGGCGGTGTGGGTCGAGGGGCAGATCACTCAGCTGTCGCGGCGGCCCGGCGCCGGTGTGGTGTTCCTGACGCTGCGGGACCCGTCGTACGACATCTCCGTGAGCGTGACGGCGTATCGGCAGGTGTTCGACGCTGTCGCCGACGTGGTGAGCGAGGGCGCCCGCGTGGTCGTTCTCGCCAAGCCCGAGTGGTACGCCCCTCGCGGCCAGCTCTCCCTGCGCGCCACCGAGATAAAGCCGGTCGGCGTCGGCGAGCTCCTCGCCCGGCTGGAGATGCTGAAGAAGTCCCTCGCCGCCGAGGGGCTCTTCGCCCCGGAGCGGAAGAAGCCGCTCCCGTTCCTTCCGCAGCTCATCGGCCTGGTCTGCGGCCGGGCCTCCGCCGCCGAGCGGGACGTCCTGGAGAACGCCCGCCACCGCTGGCCCGCCGTCCGCTTCGAGGTCCGCAATGTTCCCGTGCAGGGCGTGCACGCCGTACCGCAGGTCGTGCAGGCGGTGAAGGAGCTCGACGAGATCGACGCCGTGGACGTGATCATCGTCGCCCGCGGGGGCGGGAGCGTCGAGGATCTGCTGCCCTTCTCCGACGAACAGCTCGTCCGGGCCGTCGCCTCGTGCCGTACGCCGGTCGTGTCCGCCATCGGGCACGAGCCCGACAACCCCCTCCTCGACCACGTCGCCGACCTGCGCGCCTCCACACCCACCGACGCCGCCAAGAAGGTCGTACCGGACGTGGGCGAGGAGTACGAGCGGGTGCGGATGCTGCGTGACCGGGCCCGGCGGTGCGTCGAGGGGCTCGTCGATCGCGAGGAGCGGGGGCTCGCGCACGCCCTCGCGCGGCCCTCGATAGAGGATCCGCATCGCATGATCGACGAGCGCGCCGACCACGTGGCCTCGCTCCTCGACCGCGGCCGCCGCTGCCTCGGCCACCACCTCGACCGCGCGCAGTCGGAACTGACGCACACGCACGCACGCGTGGTGGCCCTCTCCCCCGCGGCGACCCTGAAGCGGGGGTATGCGGTGCTACAGCGGGCCGACGGGCATGTGGTCCGCGACCCGGACGAGGTGACGGCGGACGAGGCGCTGCGGGCGCGGGTCGCCGAGGGCGAGTTCTCCGTACGGGTCGACGCACGAGGTGACACGGCGGGTGGGACGGGCGAGTGACTCGGCAGGCAACTGCGCAGGTGACGCTGCTGATGACGCAAGAAGCGATGCATAGGGTGGGCGAATGACCAGCAAGGTGGAAGAGGCGCTCGGGTACGAGCAGGCCCGGGACGAGCTGATCGAGGTCGTACGGCGGCTGGAGGCGGGCGGTACGACGCTGGAGGAGTCTCTCGCGCTCTGGGAGCGGGGTGAGGAGCTGGCGAAGGTGTGCCGGCGCTGGCTGGACGGGGCGCGGGCGCGGCTGGACGCGGCCCTTGCCGAGGAGGCCGAGGCGGAGCGGGAAGACGGCCAGGACGGCGGGGACCGCGGGGACGGTTCATAACGCTCGCACCGACGCGTTCGCCCCATCTCCGTGTTGTGAAGCGGGTCACCACACCCGGCTCTTTGTTGAACCTTGAACTTGTCTCGCGTACCGTCGAACACGCAAACCGGTCCCCGGTCCGTTTACGCGGACGACGCACATCCCGAGAAGGTTCACGCATGTCTCTCGTTCTTGACCCCGCCGCCCAGGACCTGCTGTTCCGCGAGGCTCGCACCGCGAACTCCTTCACCGACGAGCCGGTGACCGAGGAGCAGGTCCAGGCGATCTACGACCTGGTCAAGTACGGCCCCACCGCCTTCAACCAGACCCCGCTGCGTATCACCCTGGTCCGCTCGGCCGAGGCCCGTGAGCGTCTGGTGCAGCACATGGCCGAGGGCAACCAGCCCAAGACCGCCGCCGCCCCGCTGGTCGCGATCCTCTCCGCGGACAACGAGTTCCACGAGGAGCTGCCGGCCCTGTTCCCGGCGTTCCCGCAGGCCAAGGACCTCTTCTTCAGCGAGCGCGCGGCCCGCGAGAACGCCGCAGGGCTGAACGCCGCCCTTCAGGCCGCGTACTTCATCGTCGGCGTCCGCGCCGCCGGGCTGGCCGCCGGCCCGATGACCGGCTTCGACTTCGAGGGCGTCCGCAAGGAGTTCCTGGACGACGACCACACCCCGCTGATGGTCGTCAACATCGGCAAGCCCGGCGCCGACGCCTGGTACCCGCGCTCCCCGCGCCTGGAGTACGACCAGGTCATCACGACGGTCTGAACCGACCGCGGACGACCGTCCGCACATGACGAGGGCCCCCGGCGCGCAGCCGGGGGCCCTCGTCACGTCACTCCGACTTCAGCGCCTTCGCCATCCGCGTCAGCTGCTCGAACGACCCCGTGCCCGCCACCACCGTGGTCGCACCCTTGTCCTGGTGCACGAGCGCGTCGTAGCGGCCGCCCGTGTACCGCGTCCACGTCCGGTCGCCGATCTCCTCGGTGACCTCGGTCGCCCGGCTGCCCTGGGTGGCCCCCTCCAGGAACGTCGCAGGCTTCTCGGTCGACTGCTCGACCTGGACGTAGTCCCCGCCCGAGAGGTGGAAGCCGAGATGCCAGGCGTCGGACTCGTCGCCCTTGAAGCGGACGGACGTCGCCTTCCAGCTGTCGGGCAGCCCCTGCGGCGCGACCACCGGGTAGGACGCCGCGCGGCGGGCCGTGAGCAGCTCGACGCGGTAGTCGACCCGCGGGAGGTCGGGCGCACCGTCCTCATGGGGCACGAAGATGTAGATGACTCCTGCCGCGAGCACGGTCACTCCCAGGGAGAGGACCATGTTGCGGACCGACTTCTGCTTGCCGTTCGTACCTGCCACGCCCTCTATCGTCGCAGGTGCCCTGGCCTGCTCATCCGTGGGGCCCCCTGCTCATTCTGGCTGCCCGGGGATAGAGTCAGGGCCGTCACCCTCATCCGGCCGTCGTCGTATCAGAAAGGTGCGCTCCGATGACCGAGAATCATCATCATTTGCCGTCCGAGCTCGAAGTACCCAGCGAAGCCCCCGACCGCAACCTCGCCCTGGAACTGGTCCGTGTGACCGAGGCAGCGGCGATGGCCGCCGGCCGCTGGGTCGGGCGCGGCGACAAGAACGGCGCCGACGGTGCCGCGGTGCGCGCCATGCGGACCCTCGTCCACACCGTGTCGATGAACGGCGTCGTCGTCATCGGTGAGGGCGAGAAGGACGAAGCGCCGATGCTCTTCAACGGGGAGCGGGTCGGCGACGGAACCGGGGCCGAGGTCGACATCGCCGTCGACCCGATCGACGGGACCACGCTGACCGCGAAGGGCATGCCCAACGCGATCTCCGTGCTCGCCGCGGCGGACCGGGGGTCCATGTTCGACCCGTCCGCCGTCTTCTACATGGACAAGCTGGTCACCGGCCCCGAGGCCGCCGACTTCGTCGACATCGACGCGCCCGTGTCCGTGAACATCCGCCGGGTCGCCAAGGCCAAGCGGTCCACGCCCGAGGACGTCACCGTCGTCATCCTGGACCGGCCCCGCCACGAGGGCATCATCAAGGAGATCCGGGACGCCGGAGCGCGCATCAAGCTGATCTCCGACGGCGATGTCGCGGGATCGATCTACGCGCTGCGCGAGGGCACCGGCGTCGACATGCTGCTCGGCATCGGCGGTACGCCGGAGGGCATCATCTCGGCCTGTGCGGTGAAGTGCCTGGGCGGCACGATCCAGGGCAAGCTGTGGCCGAAGGACGACGAGGAGCGGCAGCGGGCCATCGACGCGGGGCACGACCTCGACCGGGTGCTGCTGACGGACGACCTGGTCGCCGGGGACAACGTGTTCTTCGTCGCCACGGGGATCACCGACGGTGAGCTGCTGCGCGGCGTGCGGTACCGGTCGGAGAACGCGACGACCGACTCCATCGTGATGCGGTCGAAGTCGGGCACGGTGCGCAGGATCGACTCCGAGCACCGGTTGAGCAAACTGCGGGCCTACAGCGCGATCGACTTCGACAGGGCGAAGTGAGTTCTCGACAGGACGAAGCCGCGAAGTGCGCTTGCGAGTAGCGAGTAGCGACTGAAGGAAATGCGCAGCGAATTGGGCGCCCCCGGTGCGGAGGGGGCGCCCAATTCGCTGCTTCTCAGCCTGCTTGCGCTATGGGGTTCGCCGTCCTGGTCGCCTTCTTCAGCTCCATTTCGCGGCGTCGGCGCCTCGCCAGGACCACTCGGCGTTCTGCCGCGGTGAGGCCGCCCCAGACGCCGTAGGGCTCGGGCTGGAGAAGGGCGTGTTCGCGGCACTCGACCATGACCGGGCAGCGTGCGCAGACCCGCTTGGCCGCCTCCTCACGGGAGAGGCGTGCCGCGGTGGGCTCCTTGGAGGGGGCGAAGAACAGGCCGGCCTCATCACGCCGGCACACGGCCTCTGTATGCCATGGTGCGTCTTGATCCCTGTCTCGCACTGGCACCCGCTGGGCCGGAACGGCAGCTACCTGCACGGACGAATGCGGCGGTTGCAGCACGGGTCTACTCCTGACGACGGCTTCGCGAGCGAGAGACGATGCAGCAAGGTCTACCCGCCGTACGCGCGCCTATGCAGTCAGTTCCCAACCGCTGGTTTTCGGGGGGTCGCGCACACTGCCGCGCGGCCCCGGATTCGCCTCGGAACCGGGCCGGGGACCGGTCCGATTCGCAACCGTCAACGATCCAGATGCTTGCGCAAACTCTTGTCGACCTTGCGCTGCACGCGGTCGAGAATGTCGGCGACGACCTTCCCCCGCTTCGGCCTGCCCTCGATATTGCCGAGCACGGCCCAGCCGTCGACATGGACGACCGGAGCCTCGTGGTCCTCCGCGTCGAGGTGGTCCACCTCGAAGTTGCCGAGCACGCCGCCGCCGGTGCCACGCAGCGAGACGTTCTCCGGGACACGGACCTCGACGTTGCCGAAGACCGAGATCGCCCGGATCACGACGTGCTGGTACTCGAAGAGCGCCTCGGTGAGGTCTATCTCCACGCTGCCGAAGATCGCGTACGCGTGGATGCGGCGGCCCGCGCGCCAGCGGCCCTTGCGGACGGCGCTGCTGAAGACCGCGATCACGTTCTCGTCGGGCTCGGTCGGTATCGCGCCGGCGACGGGCCGGTCGGGGGCGGGGAGGTGGGGCGCGCGGCGCACGTGGGCGGCGGGCAGGTCCCGGATGAAGACATCCAGTTCGCAGACCCGCTTGGCCGCCAGGACGCCCTCCACGCGCTCGGCGTGCTCGTCGGCGGTGAGGCGGCCCTCGGCCAGGGCGTCGCGCAGGATGTCGGCGATCCGGTCGCGGTCGGCGTCGGAGGCACGGAGCTCGGTGGCGGCAGCGGGTGCGGTCTGCTTCTGAAGGTCCACGACAGCAGCGTACCGAAACACGATAGATCGCGATAGCCCCCGTTCGGGTCGCGCGCCGGGCACGGAACTGAGCCTTACCTCACAAGCTCGCCGTCAGTGGCAGGTTCTACGCTGGTGGACGCTGCCGATGGAGGCCAGCCGCGCTGTCTGTTTAGTGAGGAATGGGCGACATGCCTGAGTTCGCGTACACCGATCTGCTCCCCACGGGAGAGGACACCACCCCGTACCGGCTGGTGACCGCCGAGGGTGTCTCCACCTTCGAGGCCGACGGGCGGACGTTCCTCAAGGTGGAGCCCGAGGCGCTGCGCAAGCTGGCCGAGGAGGCCATCCACGACATCCAGCACTACCTGCGCCCCGCCCACCTGGCGCAGCTGCGCCGGATCATCGACGACCCCGAGGCGTCGGGCAACGACAAGTTCGTCGCGCTGGACCTGCTGAAGAACGCGAACATCGCGGCGGCGGGCGTCCTGCCGATGTGCCAGGACACCGGTACGGCGATCGTGATGGGCAAGCGCGGGCAGAACGTGCTGACCGAGGGCGGCGACGAAGAGGCCCTGTCGCGCGGCATCTACGACGCGTACCTCAACCTCAACCTGCGCTACTCGCAGATGGCTCCGCTCACCATGTGGGAGGAGAAGAACACCGGGTCGAACCTGCCGGCCCAGATCGAGCTGTACGCCACCGACGGCGGCGCCTACAAGTTCCTCTTCATGGCCAAGGGCGGCGGCTCCGCCAACAAGTCCTTCCTCTACCAGGAGACCAAGGCCGTCCTGAACGAGGCCTCCATGATGAAGTTCCTGGAGGAGAAGATCCGTTCGCTGGGTACGGCTGCCTGCCCGCCGTACCACCTGGCGATCGTGGTCGGCGGTACGTCCGCCGAGTACGCGCTGAAGACCGCCAAGTACGCCTCCGCGCACTACCTGGACGAGATCCCGGCCGAGGGCTCGCCGCTCGGGCACGGGTTCCGGGACAAGGAGCTGGAGGAGAAGGTCTTCGAGCTGACGCAGCAGATCGGGATCGGGGCGCAGTTCGGCGGCAAGTACTTCTGCCACGACGTGCGGGTGGTGCGGCTGCCGCGGCACGGTGCCTCGTGCCCCGTCGCCATCGCCGTGTCCTGCTCGGCCGACCGTCAGGCCGTCGCGAAGATCACCGCCGAGGGCGTCTTCCTGGAGCAGCTGGAGACGGACCCGGCGCGGTTCCTGCCGGAGACGACGGACGAGCACCTCGACGAGTCCTCCGACGTCGTCCGCATCGACCTCAACCAGCCGATGGACTCGATCCTCGCCGAGCTCACCAAGTACCCGGTGAAGACCCGGCTTTCGCTCACCGGTCCGCTGGTCGTGGCCCGTGACATCGCGCACGCCAAGATCAAGGAGCGGCTTGACGCCGGCGAGGAGATGCCGCAGTACCTGAAGGACCACCCGGTGTACTACGCCGGGCCCGCGAAGACGCCCGAGGGGTACGCCTCGGGTTCCTTCGGGCCGACGACGGCCGGGCGCATGGACAGCTACGTCGAGCAGTTCCAGGCGGCGGGCGGTTCGAAGGTGATGCTGGCGAAGGGGAACCGGAGCAAGCAGGTCACGGACGCGTGCGGGGCGCACGGCGGGTTCTACCTGGGCTCGATCGGTGGGCCTGCGGCCCGGCTCGCCCAGGACTGCATCAAGAAGGTCGAGGTCGTCGAGTACGAGGAGCTCGGCATGGAGGCCGTCTGGAAGATCGAGGTCGAGGACTTCCCGGCGTTCATCGTGGTCGACGACAAGGGCAACGACTTCTTCCAGGACCCGGCGCCGGCGCCGACGTTCACGTCGATTCCGGTGCGGGGGCCTGGGCTGGTGTAGCCCCTGCGGTGCGGCGGGGCCGGTCTCTCGCCCCCGCCGCCCCTACCCGTCCCGTCCCTGGGGGCTGCGCCCCCAGACCCCCGCTGTCGGCCCTACGGGCCTCGTCCTCAAACGCCGGACGGGCTGAAGTACTCAGCCCCTCCGGCGTTTGAGGAGCGGGGTCTGGGGCGGAGCCCCAGAAGGATGGGACGGGTAGGGGCGGCGGGGGCGAGGAACTCCTGCGACCCGCATGGCCCAACCCCGGAACATCCCCGGCCGCCCGATCGCTATAGCCGGTATGAGCGACTACCGCATCGAGCACGACTCCATGGGCGAGGTCCGCGTCCCGGCGGACGCCAAGTGGCGGGCGCAGACGCAGCGTGCCGTCGAGAACTTCCCCATCTCCGGCCAGCGCATCGAGCGCGCCCACATCGAGGCGCTCGCGCGGATCAAGGGCGCCGCCGCGAAGGTGAACGCGCGGCTCGGGGTGCTCGACAAGGACATCGCCGAGGCGGTCCAGGAGGCGGCCGGCGAGGTGGCCGAGGGCCGGTGGGACGAGCACTTCCCCATCGACGTGTTCCAGACCGGGTCCGGGACCTCGTCGAACATGAACGCCAACGAGGTCATCGCCACCCTCGCGACCGAGCGGCTCGGGCGGGACGTCCACCCCAACGACCATGTGAACGCCTCGCAGTCCTCCAACGACGTCTTCCCCTCCTCCATCCACATCGCCGCCACCGCCGCCGTCACCCGTGACCTGGTGCCGGCGCTGGAGCATCTCGCCGGCTCCCTGGAACGGAAGGCCGAGGAGTTCGCCGACGTCGTGAAGTCGGGGCGGACCCACCTCATGGACGCCACTCCGGTGACGCTGGGGCAGGAGTTCGGCGGGTACGCGGCTCAGGTGCGCTACGGCGTCGAGCGGCTCCACGCCTCCCTGCCCCGCCTCGCCGAACTCCCCCTCGGCGGTACGGCCGTGGGGACGGGCATCAACACACCCCCCGGGTTCTCCGCCGCCGTCATCGAGGAGGTGGCCCGCGCCACCGGGCTGCCCCTCACCGAGGCCCGCGACCACTTCGAGGCGCAGGGTGCCCGGGACGGGATCGTGGAGACCAGCGGACAGCTGCGGACCATCGCGGTCGGACTGACGAAGATCTCGAACGACCTGCGGTGGATGTCGTCCGGGCCGCGTACCGGACTCGCGGAGATCAGCCTCCCCGACCTCCAGCCGGGGTCCTCGATCATGCCCGGCAAGGTCAATCCGGTCATCCCGGAGGCCGTCCTCATGGTCGCCGCGCAGGTCGTCGGCAACGACGCCACCGTGGCCACCGCCGGCGCCGCCGGCAACTTCGAGCTGAACGTCATGCTGCCGGTCATCGCGAAGAACGTCCTGGAATCCGTCCGGTTGCTCGCCAACGCCTCCCGGCTGCTGGCCGACCGCACCGTCGACGGCATCGTCGCCCATCGCGAACGGGCCCTGGAGTACGCCGAGTCGTCGCCCTCCGTGGTCACGCCGCTCAACAAGTACATCGGGTACGAGGAGGCCGCCAAGGTCGCCAAGAAGGCCCTGGCAGAGCGGAGGACCATCCGCCAAGTCGTACTGGAGGGCGGATATGTGGAGCGTGGTGACCTCACGACCGAGCAGTTGGACGAGGCCCTCGATGTCCTGCGGATGACACGGCCGTAACGAGTCGTCGCGGGATCCTCCCGGCGCGGTGAACCATGACGCTTGCCGCAGCGTCGTATGCCTGTGGCACCTAATATCTGTACATGGCAGACGGTGGAGCGGTGACGGCGGAAGCGGAAGCGGGCGGCTCGACGGGATTCTGGGCCCCCGGGACACAGATCCTGTGGCGGTACCGGGAGAACGCCGGCCGTCGCTTCCATATCGCGCGTCCCGTCACCGTCGTACGCGACGACCACGAGATCCTCGCCGTATGGCTCGCTCCGGGGACGGAATGTGTGAAGCCCGTGCTCGCCGACGGGACGTCCGTGCACGGGGAGCCGCTGGAGACGCGGTACACCAAGCCGCGAACCGTCCAGCGCGACCGGTGGTTCGGGACCGGGGTGCTCAAGCTCGCGCGGCCCGGTGAGCCGTGGTCGGTGTGGCTGTTCTGGGAGCCCGGGTGGCAGTTCAAGAACTGGTACGTGAACCTTGAGGAACCGCTGGCCCGTTGGGCGGGCGGGGTGGACTCCGAGGATCATTTTCTCGACATCTCCGTCCACCCGGACCGGAGTTGGGACTGGCGCGACGAGGACGAGTTCGCGCAGGCCCAGCGGGACGGGCTGGTGGACGACCGGCTCGCCGCGCGGGTGCGGGAGGCGGGGCAGAACGCGGTGGAGGTGATCCGCGCCTGGGGGCCGCCGTTCGCCGACGGCTGGCAGCACTGGCGCCCGGATCCCGCCTGGGCTGTACCTTCTTTGCCTGAGGACTGGGATCGCACGCCCGCGCACATGTCCTCATGAGACCCTTGATGCGCCCCCGGGCAACAAACGTAGGATCGTCCTCCGCAAGGGCGCGCATCGGCAGCAACTCCCGGAGTGCGCGCCGGGCTTGACCGATCGTCACCGAGGGGCGGCAGGACGTGAGCGAGGGTTACCAGGGCAACGCCGACAGGGGCAGACGGTCCACCGGCTGCGCAGGAACTGCCTCTGGTCACGCGGGAATTCCGTTCCTGGGGCACGTATTCCGGGTATCGGAGTTTCGGCGGGACGAACTGCGCGCGCGGCGTGCAGCCCCGGACGGATGGATTCGAAAGGCGTGACGGAGCAGCCGACCTCCTTCGAACGCCCCGAGACGGGCGTCGACCCCGCGGACCCCCGCGGGGCGCTTGTGCGTACCTCGACACCGCCGACGACGCACTCCGCGCCGCCCCACACCCCCGGCGGCGACGCCTTCGGGGGCGCCGCGCTCCCCGCGCAGGCGCGCACCGGAGAGACCCCCTCCACGCCGGGCACCACAGAACCGTCCGGCCCGAGCAAGGAGCCCTCAGACATCGCCGGCAACGGCCCCGAGCACTCACAGCCCTCCGTCGCCGCCGAGCCGGACTCGCACCGGCCGCGGCCCGTTCCGGAGGCCATCCCGCCGCAGCCAGGCGCCGAGCCGCCGCAGTCCTCCGCCGAACGGCGCTCCGGGCAGGGGCTGCCGCCCGGGCGGCCCACTCCGATGCGGCGGGACGGGGACCGGCTGCGCTTCGTGGGCGCGGCCACCCGGCGGATCGCCCGCGGTATCGACCTGGACGAGATCGTGATGGGGCTGTGCCGGGCGACCGTGCCGACCTTCTCCGACGCGATCCTCGTCTATCTGCGCGACCCGCTGCCGGTCGGCGACGAGCGGCCCACGGGGCCCGTCGTGCTGCGGTTGCGCCGCACCGACCGCATCCCCGAGGAACGGGACACCGAGGGCGGCTTCCTGCCCGCGCAGGCGCAGCCGGAGCCGAACGAGCTGGCCGAACTGTCCACCGTCACCGCCGAACTGTGCGAGGTACGGCCCGGCGGCGCGCTCGCCGAGGTGCTGCGCGGCGTACGACCCGTCTTCGCGGACGCGCCCGCCGCCCGCGCCGCCCTGCCCGAACTCCTGGGCGAGGAAGGCGAGTTGATCATCCCGGACGGGCAGCGCGCGATCCTCGCCCCGCTGCGCGGCCGGCGCCGGGTCATCGGCGCCGCGGTCTTCCTGCGCCGCCCCGACCGCCTGGCCTTCGACCCCGACGACCTCCTGGTCGCCGCCCAGCTCGCCACGCACAGCGCGCTCGGCATCGACAAGGCGGTGCTGTACGGCCGTGAGGCGTACATCGCCGACGAGCTGCAGCGCACCATGCTGCCGGAGACGCTGCCCCGCCCGACCGGCGTGCGGCTGGCGTCCCGCTACCTCCCGGCGGCCGAGACGGCCCGGGTGGGCGGCGACTGGTACGACGCCATCCCGCTGCCGGGCAGCCGCGTGGCGCTGGTCGTCGGTGACGTCATGGGCCACTCCATGACCTCGGCCGCGATCATGGGCCAGCTGCGCACGACGGCCCAGACCCTCGCCGGACTCGACCTGCCCCCGCAGGAGGTCCTGCACCATCTCGACGAGCAGGCCCAGCGCCTGGGCACCGATCGCATGGCGACCTGCCTGTACGCCGTCTACGACCCGGTCTCGCACCGCATCACCATCGCCAACGCCGGCCATCCGCCGCCCGTCCTGCTGCACCTGGGCGGTCGTGCGGAGGTACTGCGGGTTCCGGCGGGCGCGCCGATCGGCGTCGGTGGCGTCGACTTCGAGGCCGTGGAGCTGGACGCGCCGGCCGGAGCGACCCTGCTCCTCTACACGGACGGTCTGGTCGAGTCGCGCCTGCGTGACGTGTGGACCGGCATAGAGCAGCTGCGCGAGAAGCTCGCCGCCGTCGCCCAGCTCACCGGGCCGGACCATCCGCCGCCGCTGGAGGCCCTGTGCGACGAGGTCCTCGACATGCTCGGGCCGGGTGACCGGGACGACGACATCGCGCTGCTCGCCGCCCGCTTCGACGGGATCGCGCCGAGCGACGTGGCGTACTGGTTCCTGGAGCCGGAGGACGCGGCGCCGGGGCGTGCGCGGCGGCTGGCGCGGCGTGCGCTGGCCCGTTGGGGCCTGGAGGAGCTCACCGACTCCGTCGAGCTGTTGGTCAGTGAGGTCGTGACCAACGCGGTGCGCTATGCCACGCGGCCGGTGACGTTGCGGTTGCTGCGGACCGATGTGCTGCGGTGCGAGGTCGGGGACGATGTGCCCCAGTTGCCGCGGCTGCGGCAGGCTCGCGCCACGGATGAGGGTGGGCGCGGCCTGTACCTCGTGAACCGGCTGGCCCGGCGGTGGGGGGCGACTCGGTTGAGTACCGGGAAAGTCGTCTGGTTCGAGCTGAATCGCGGCTGATCGCGCCCACGCGGCGGAGCCGTACGTCGACACAGCCCCGCGCCCCTTCGGGCGCGGGGCACGCCCTACTGCTCGTTACCGGGTCTGCCCGGGTCCAAGGTGATCGGGTCCGTCGGCTCGTCCGTCGGGGCCGTCGGGGCCGGCTCGGTCGTCGGCTCCTCCGTCGGCGGCTCGGTCGTCGGCTCCTCCGTCGGCTCCTGGGTCGTCGGCGTCTCCGTCGGCTTCTGGGTCGTCGGCTCCTCCGTCGGTTCCTGGGTCGTCGGCTCCTGCGTCGGAGTCGGCGTCCAGGTGGGCTGGACGGCCGCGCCCTGGTCGGTGTTCAGGTCGAACCTGGCGTCCCCGTCCGTCACGCCGAACATGTAGGCCGCCCAGATCTGTGCCGGGAAGCCACCGCCGTTGACGCGCTCCTCACCGCCCGCGCCGTACATCTTGGTCTGGGCGTGGGTCTTGGCGTCCTCACCGAACAGGCCCACCGAGGTGACCAGGTCGGGCGTGTAGCCGGTGAACCAGGCCGACTTGTTGTCGTCGGACGTACCGGTCTTGCCGGCGACCTTCTGGCCGGCGCGCTTGGGATTGTTCGCCACCGACCGCTGCGCCGTACCGTCGTCGACCACGCCGGTCAGCACCGAGGTCACCGAGTCGGCGGCCTCCCGGCTGATGACCTGCTCGCCGACCGGGTCCGGGATGTCGACCGCACGAGTGTTGTGCTCGGCCGCCTTGAGGATGCTCGGGGTGACCTTCTTGCCGTGGTTGTCGAGGGTCGCGTACACCCCGGCCATCTGCAGCGGGCTCGCGCCCATGGTGCCGAGCGTCTGAGCGGGCACCGCCTGCTCCTTGGAGGTGTCCATGCCGAGCTTGCCGGCCACGTCCATGACGTACTTCATGCCGACGTCGACGCCCATCTGCGCGAAGACGGAGTTGACCGACTTGTTCATCGCCGTCTGCACGGTGATGGGCCCGTAGTCCTGGTCGTCCTCGTTCTCGGGGGCGAAGCCGACCTTGTTGCCGTTGCTGTCCACGACCGGCCGCTTGCTGGTGCCGTCGTAGATCGTGTTCGCGGTGATCGGCTTGCCGGACCGGGTCCGGGCGCTCTCCTCCAGGGCGGCGGCCAGGATCACCGGCTTGAAGGTCGACGCGGGCTGGTAGTCGGTGCGCGTCGCGTTGCTCGTGTAGTGCTTGAAGTAGTCCACACCGCCGTACAGCGCGACGACCTTGCCCGTCTCGGGGTCGACGGAGACGGCGCCGGCCTGGACGTCCGCGTCGACCGGCCGCTTCTTCTTGTCCAGCTTGCTGGTGAGCTGCGCCTTGACGGCCTTCTCCAGCTGCGCCTGCTTCTTCTTGTCGACGTTCAGGGTGATGGTCCAGCCCTGGTCGACGACGGCAGCCTCGGCCTGGGAGCGGGTGAGGCCCTGCTGCTGCATCAGCTGGTCCTCCAGCTGACGGTTGGCGAGATCGATCAGATAGCCCTTCTGGCCCTCGCGGCCGGCGGTGGGCTTGGGCTCCTTCGGCTTCGGGAAGGTCATGTCCTGGCGCTCGGACTTGGCGAGCCAGCCCTCCTCGACCATGTTGTCCAGGACGTAGTTCCAGCGGGCCGTGACCAGCTTCTTGCCGGTGGCGGACGCGACCTCCCAGTCGTACTGGCTCGGAGCCTGGAGCAACGCGGCGAGGTACGCGCCCTGTTCGACGCTGAGCTTCTCCGCGTCGACGCGGTAGTAGGCCTGGGCGGCGGCCTGGATGCCGTAGGCGTTACGGCCGTAGTAGCTGGTGTTGATGTAGCCGGCGAGGATCTCGTCCTTCGACATCTGGCGGTCGACCTTCAGGGAGATGACGATCTCCCTGAGCTTGCGGCTGACCGTCTGCTCCTGGCTGAGGTAGTAGTTCTTGACGTACTGCTGGGTGATCGTCGAGCCGCCCTGTGCGCCCTTGCCCATCAGCGTGTTGAACACACCGCGGGCCGTGCCCTTCAGGTCGATGCCGTTGTCGTTGTAGAACGACTTGTTCTCGGCGGCGACAAAGGTGTTCCGGACCGCCTTCGGCACCTTGGACAGGTCCACGATCTCGCGGTTGACCTCGCCGTCGCGGGCCAGGGTCGAGCCGTCGCTGTACTTGTAGATGTTGCTCTGGCGCTGGGCGGCCTGGGCGGCGGCGTTGTCCGTGGGGACGTCCACGTACACGTACAGCGCGATGAAGGCCCCGATGGCGAGCAGGCATGCGCCGAGAAACGTGCCGAGGATCTTCTTCCAGGTGAAGAGCCGGCGTATTCGGCCCTTGCCGTCGCCGCCTCTGCCCTCGGACCTGGCCGCCCGGCGGGCCGCGGCCCGGCCTCCCACGGCGTCCGACGGTGTCCCGATGACGGTGGTCGACGGGTCTCCCCCGGCGACCGACGGCGACCCGGACGAACGCCGGGGCGCCGCGCGGCGGCCACCGCGCTGCCGCGCTCGTCTGTCTTCCGCTCGTCCCATGGGTCCGTTCCGCTCCGCTTCGCTCTTGTGTGCGCTACCGCCACACAGGTTCGCCGCTCAGGTCAGCTCAGAAAGCTAACACCGGAAGTTATGACAAAGCCCTGTCGATCCGGGCTTTTACGGACGTGACAATCAGCACCCGTCCCACCGGAACCGACGGCTGAGGCATGTGTAGGGTTGCCCGGACAGGGTAAAGTGTTATCACTTAGCTAGACCCGAGCTAGCGGAGACAGGGCGAAGCCCCCCGCGGCTCCATGAAGGAAACGAAGGAAACGGGGGACCATCAGTGTCGAAGGACCAGAGGGACCAGAGGGACCAGAGGGACCAGCAGGGCCTGAAGGACCAGCAGGACCCGACCGACGCCATATCCCGCACCGCCGCCGGGCCCGCCGCGTCGGACTCACCCGACGTGCCCCAGATGCCGGCACCGCGCGTACGCGAGTTCACCGCGCACAGCATCGGCGGCGGGCTCGCCCTGCTGCTCGGCCTCGTCGGGCTGCTGGTCGGCGCGGGGCTGATCGTCACCGCCTCGACGGTCTCCGGGGCCGGCGGCCAGGCCACGCTGATCATCACCGGCATCCTGGTCGCCATGGCCGCGGTCCTGGCCATGTGCGGGCTGAACATGGTCGCGCCGGGCGAGGCGCGGGTCGTCCAGCTCTTCGGGCGGTACCGGGGCACGATCCGGGAGGACGGGCTGCGCTGGGTGAACCCCTTCACGTCCCGCACGAAGATCTCGACCCGGGTGCGCAACCACGAGACGGCCGTCCTCAAGGTCAACGACGCCTACGGCAACCCGATCGAGCTCGCCGCGGTCGTGGTGTGGAGGGTGGAGGACACCGCGCAGGCCACGTTCGAGGTGGACGACTTCCTGGAGTTCGTCTCCACCCAGACCGAGGCGGCCGTACGGCACATCGCCATCGAGTACCCCTACGACGCCCATGACGAGGCCGGCCTCTCCCTGCGCGGCAACGCCGAGGAGATCACCGAGAAGCTCGCCCTCGAACTGCACGCGCGCGTCGAGGCGGCCGGGGTGCAGATCATCGAGTCGCGCTTCACGCATCTCGCGTACGCTCCCGAGATCGCCTCCGCCATGCTCCAGCGGCAGCAGGCCGGGGCGGTCGTCGCGGCCAGGCGGCAGATCGTCGACGGGGCGGTGGGCATGGTCGAGGCGGCGCTCGCGCGGATCTCCGAGCAGGGCATCGTGGAGCTGGACGAGGAACGGAAGGCGGCGATGGTGTCGAACCTGATGGTGGTGCTCTGCGGTGACAGGTCCCCGCAGCCGGTCCTCAACACCGGGACGCTCTACCAGTGACGGCTCCCTCCGGGGGTTCAGCCCCTCAGGGTCGGCCGCAGCGCAAGCAGGTGCTGCTGCGGCTCGACCCGTCGGTGTACGAGGCGCTCGCGCGGTGGGCGGGCGACGAGCTGCGCTCGGCCAACGCGCAGATCGAGTTCCTGCTGCGGAAGGCTTTGGCCGACGCCGGCCGGCTTCCGAGGGATACGGGGCCGCTTCCCCGTCGGGGCCGTCCTCCCGGCGGCTCCGCCCCCGGACCCCCGTCGGCCTGAACGGCCTCGCCCTCGAACGCCGGACGGGATGGGACGGGCTGAGCCGGCCCCATCCCCGCGCACCGGCCCGGGGGAACGGGGCCGCGCCCGCCGCATCCTCACGGCGGCCCACCTGGACGAGTCGCGCGGTCGCCGTGTAGCAGAACCGTGACAATGGCCCCCCACCTGCCCCGACACACCCACCGCCATGATCTCCACACTCGGCGTATACATGCGGCGTATACACCACGTGTAGAGTCGTGTTCATGTCCATCGGTCACACCCTTCTAGGGCTCCTGGAATCGGGCCCCCGCCACGGCTACGACCTGAAGCGGGCCTTCGACGAGAAGTTCGGTCACGACCGGCCGCTGCACTACGGCCAGGTCTACTCGACGATGTCCCGACTGTTGAAGAACGGGCTCGTCGAGGTCGACGGGATCGAGCCCGGCGGCGGGCCCGAGCGGAAGCGGTACGCGATCACCGACGCCGGGATCACCGACGTGCAGCGGTGGCTCGCGACGCCCGAGAAGCCGGAGCCGTACCTCCAGTCGACCCTCTACACCAAGGTCGTCCTCGCGCTGCTCACCCGGCGCGACGCCGCCGACATCCTCGACACCCAGCGCGCCGAGCACCTGCGCATGATGCGGATCCTCACCGACCGCAAGCGGAAGGGGGACCTGGCCGACCAGCTCATCTGCGACCACGCCCTCTTCCACCTCGAGGCCGACCTGCGCTGGCTGGAACTCACCGCCGCGCGCCTGGACAAGCTGGCCGAGGTGGTCGCCAAGTGACTCCTCCGCCCGGTTCCCTGCTCGCGGCCCAGGAGCTGCGCAAGGCCTACGGTCCGACCCTCGCGCTCGACGGGGCCGAGTTCTCCATACATCCCGGTGAGGTCGTCGCCGTCATGGGGCCGTCCGGCTCCGGCAAGTCGACGTTGCTGCACTGCCTCGCCGGGATCGTGCCGCCGGACTCGGGGTCCATCACCTACAACGGGGGCGAGCTGGCCACCATGAGCGACGCCCAGCGCAGTGCGCTCAGACGCTCCGAGTTCGGGTTCGTCTTCCAGTTCGGGCAGCTGGTGCCGGAGTTGACGTGCGTCGAGAACGTCGCCCTCCCCCTGCGGCTCAACGGGACCTCCCGCAAGGAGGCCGAGAAGGCCGCCCTGACCTGGATGGAGCGGCTGGAGGTCGACGACCTGCGCAAGAAGCGGCCCGGCGAGGTCTCCGGCGGTCAGGGGCAGCGCGTCGCCGTCGCCCGTGCGCTGGTGACCAACCCGCGGGTGCTCTTCGCCGACGAGCCGACCGGCGCGCTCGACTCCCTCAACGGCGAGCGCGTGATGGAACTGCTGACGGAGGCCGCCCGGTCGACCAACGCCGCCGTCGTCCTCGTCACGCACGAGGCGCGGGTGGCCGCCTACTCCGACCGCGAGATCGTCGTACGGGACGGCAAGTCCCGGGACATGGAGCGCGTCGTATGAACGTCGGTCAGTGGGCCAAGGATCTGGCCATGGGGGTGCGGTTCGCCTTCGCCGGCGGACGTGAGGGCTGGGTCCGGGCCCTGCTGACGGCCGTCGGGGTCGGGCTCGGGGTGGCGCTGCTGCTGCTGACGACCGCCGTCCCGAACATGCAGACGGTCCGGCACGACCGGGAGAGCGCCCGCGCCGACATCGACTACAGCTACACGGACCTGAAGAAGTCGGACCGTACCCTGGTCGTCGCGGACGTCGACACGGACTTCCACGAAAAGGACATCCGCGGCCGGGCGCTGGAGCCCGAGGGAGCGCGGGCCCCGCTGCCGCCGGGTCTTGCGGAGTTCCCGGCGGTGGGCGAGATGGTCGTCTCCCCCGCGCTGAAGACGCTGCTGGAGTCGGACGACGCGAAGCTGCTGCGCGAGCGGCTGCCCGAGCGGATCGTCGGGACCATCGGGGAGAGCGGGCTCATCGGCTCGCACGAACTCGCCTTCTTCCGGGGCGGCGACGGCCTCGCTCCGCACATCGACGGCGCCCGGGTCGCCCGTATCGACCGGTTCGGGGACACGAGCCCGGGCGAGGCACAGACCGACCCCGTGCTGCTCCTGCTCGTCCTGGTCGTCTTCGTGGCGCTGCTGATGCCGGTCGCCGTCTTCATCGCCGCGGCCGTGCGCTTCGGCGGCGAGCGGCGCGACCGCCGGCTGGCGGCGCTGCGGCTGGTCGGCTCCGACAGCCGGATGACCCGGCGGATCGCGGCCGGCGAGGCTCTGGCGGGCGCCGTGCTCGGACTGGTCTTCGGTACGGTCTTCTTCCTGATCGGCCGCCAGATCGCGGGCTCGGTCGAGGTGTTCGGCGTCAGCGTGTTCCCGAGCTATCTCAACCCCTCCCCCGTGCTGGCCCTGCTGGTCGGCCTCGCCGTTCCGGCAGCCGCCGTTCTGGTCACGCTGTTCGCGATGCGCGGGGTGGTGATCGAGCCGCTCGGCGTGGTGCGTACGGCGAAGCCCGCGCGGCGCCGGCTGTGGTGGCGGCTGCTGCTGCCGCTGGGCGGCCTCGCGATGCTCTGGCCGATGGTCGGCCAGGGCAGCGACAATGGCACCTTCAACGAGTTCCTGGTGACCGGCGGCGTGCTCCTGCTGCTCATCGGCGTGACCACGCTGCTGCCCTGGGTCGTCGAGGCGGTCGTCGCCCGGCTCGGCTCGGGCGGTGTCGCCTGGCAACTCGCCGTTCGCAGGCTCCAGTTGAGCAGCGGTACGGCGGCCCGCATGGTGAACGGCGTCGCGGTGGCGGTCGCCGGGGCGATCGCGCTTCAGATGCTGTTCGCCGGGGTGGAGAGCGACTACACGAAGCGGTCCCAGTACGACACCGAGCGGGCGCAGATGCAGGTGGCCCTGTCCCGCAACGCCCCGCTCGACCCGGCGGTCGCGGAGTTCCGGGACACCGAGGGCGTCGAGCAGGTCTACGCGTACGGCGAGGGCTACCTGGGCGAGCGGCGCAAGGACCCGGAGATGGGTGCCGAGATGACCGTCGGCGACTGCGCGTCGCTGCGTCAGGCGGCCGTGCTGCCCTCGTGCCGGGACGGCGACATCTTCTACGTGACGAGCGCCGAGTACGACGAGGACACCCGGAAGCTGGCGAAGCAGCCGGGCCGGACCGTCTATCTGGACCCGTCGTACGACGGCGGCCCGCGGCGGGAGGAGGTCGCCTGGACCGTGCCGAAGGACCTGAAGGCCGCGCGGCCGCAGCAGGACTTCATGGGCCGGCAGCGGGGCGGCTTCCTGCTCACCCCGAAGGCGCTGCCCGCGGCGGCCGCGCCGGCGCTACGGGGGCAGGTGTATCTCAGGCTCGACCGCTCCGTGCCGGACGTGGACGACCTCGTACGGAACGCGGCGACGGCCGCCGACCCGCTGTCCTACCCCATGACCTGGTACTCCACCCGGACGTCCGACCGCTACAGCACCATCCGCACCGGCCTGTTCGTCGGCGCCGTCTGCGTCATGATGCTGATCGGCGCGAGCCTGCTGGTCTCCCAGCTGGAGCAGCTGCGCGACCGCAAGAAGCTGCTGTCGTCGCTGGTCGCCTTCGGTACCCGGCGCCGCACCCTGAGCCTCTCGGTGCTGTGGCAGACGGCGATCCCGATCACCCTGGGCCTGCTGCTGTCCTCGGTGGTGGGGCTGACCCTGGGCGCGGTCCTCCTCCGTATGACGGACACCCCGGTCATCGTGGACTGGCCGAGCATGCTCTCCATGACAGGCGTCGCCGCCGGCGTCGTCCTCGGGGTGACACTCCTCAGCCTGCCCCCGCTGCTGCGCCTGATGCGGCCGGACGGTCTGCGCACGGAGTAGTCCCGGTACGCGAGCGGGGCCGGCTCACGCGTCCGCGTTCAGCACCCTGACCGGCAGCGGGCGCAGGGCCTCGCGGAGGGCGCAGGCCAGTTCCTCGTACTCCGCGCCGCGCGCCGCTCCCGTCCGCATGGCGAGGGCGACGCGGCGGGTGGGGGCCGGGTCCGCGAAGCGGCCGGTGAGGAGCCGGCTGCTGCGGCTGGTCTCGACCTTGAGGGCGGTCCGCGGCAGCAGCGTCACCCCCAGCCCGCCGGCGACGAGTTGCACCAGCGTGGACAGCCCGGCGGCCGTCGTGGTCACCGGAACGTCGTCGCGACCGGCCTCCCGGCAGATGTCGAGGGCCTGGTCGCGCAGGCAGTGCCCCTCGTCGAGCAGCAGCAGGTTCAGCTCGCGCAGCACCTCCCGCGCAATGCCCTCGCGGCCGCCGAGCCCGTGGTCGAGCGGGGTGACGAGCACGAAGTCCTCGTCGAAGAGCGGGAGTTCGGCGACACCGGGCACGCCGAGGGGAACCGCGAGCAGCAGCAGGTCCAGGCGGCCGGTGGTGAGGCCGTCGACCAGGCTCGCGGTCTGCTCCTCGTGCACCTGGAGGTCGAGGTGCGGATACCGGTCGTGGACAAGGCGCAGCACGGTGGGCAGGAGGTACGGCGCCACCGTGGGGATCACGCCGAGGCGCAACGCTCCCGTGAACGGGGCCCGGACGGCCTCCGCCTCCTCCATCAGCGCCCCCACCTCCGCCAGAACGGCCTTTGCCCGTACGGCCAGCCGCTCGCCGGCCGGCGACAGCAGCACCTTGCGCGTCGTGCGCTCCAGGAGTGTCACTCCCAGTGACTCCTCCAGGGCCGAGACGGCACCGGACAGGGCGGGCTGGCTCATGCCGATCGCGGCAGCGGCGTCCCGGAAGTGGAGATGCTCGGCGACAGCCGCGAAGGCACGCAGCTGGGCGAGGCTGGGCTGCCGCCTCTTACTCACGGTCACTGATAGATCCTTCCGATCAACCGGACAGAGTGTAGCTATTTCCCGTATCAATGCACCCTGTGCCAGGATCCGTAAGGTCCAACCCAAAGGGAGACACCTGACCGAACAGGTGTCTCTCCGCTGCAAGGAGAGCGTGTGCTCACTGTCGGTGACAAGTTCCCCGAGTTCGAACTGACCGCCTGCGTCTCGCTGGAGAAGGGCGCGGAGTTCGAGACGATCCACCACAAGACCTACGAGGGCAAGTGGAAGATCGTCTTTGCCTGGCCGAAGGCAAGCTAAAAACACTTTGAGGCGTCCGAACCTCTGTGTGACTCTTGTCTTCCGGGAGGCTGCTTGTAGGCCGCTGACCAGCATGGACAACTGCGTCAGCGCGCAGCGAGCAGACAGGGGAACATCACGTGGTAGTGCTGCGACACATCGCCCACTCGGACACGTGCATACCGCTAGGCATGTACCGCCGCGTCTCGTTCGACAAGGCCCTGAAGGGCGTTGAGTCGACGTGGCGAGAGGTTGCGGAGCAGGTCAAGGAGCAAGAGGAAGCGATCCGCTTCCTTGCGGAGCATGACCCCGAGCTCACACGTCGGGGTGCCGTCATCGTGCGCGACTACTGCGACAACGACACGCCCGCATCGGATCCGTTCATCGTTCGCGAGGACTTCGAGGCCCTACTCAGGGACCTTGAAGCCGGGGTGATCCGAGGCGTCCTCTTCCTTCACTCAGACCGGTTGGCCCGTCTCGTCTACGACGCGGCCCGCATCTGCCGTGTCTTCGAGATGAACCCCGACTACATCGGGCGATCGGTGGAGGGCAGCGTTGATCTCTCCACCGTCGAAGGACGCGGCATGTTCGTCATGCAGGCCACCATGGGAAACATGGAGATCGGCAACATCAAGCGCCGAACCAGGCGGACGAACCGGCGTATTGCCAACAAGGGGGCGATGCATGGTGCACCGCGCCCCTTCGGCTGGAACGAGGACCGGAAGACGCTTCACCCCGACGAGCACCCGCTCTTGGTCGAGGCAATCAGGGCCGTTCCCGGCGGCCGCAAAGTGGGGACCTTCAGGAAGCAACTCGTTGAGTTCGGACGGAAGCCCAGGAAGACGAAGCGGTCAGGCGAGGGGCGACGCGAGGTCCAGCACGGAACCGCTGAAGCGATACTCACCAACCCTCGCAACGCTGGCTTTCGCATGTACGCCCCGCAGGACGAACGCCGGGCGTCAGGGCGGCTATGGCTCCCTGACACCATCGTCAGGGACTCTAAGGGGAACCCGATCATGGGTGACTGGAAAGCTGTATGCACCCCTGACGAGTACTGGGCTTGCGTCAACGAGATCAAGCGACGCAAAGACGCTCGCCGTGAAGGCTCAAAGGGGGAGCCCCACGACACGACGGCCAAGTACTTCCTGTCAGGAATCGCGCGGTGCGGTAAGTGCCTTAGTCCGATGTGGTCCAACCCCTACAAGCGTGGAACGTCGTCATACGAGAAATACGGCTTCCGGTACGCCTGCCTCACCGTCCAAGGCGGTTGCGGCGGTGTAACGCGTGTGGGTCCGCCGGTTGACGATCTCGTAGAGAGTGCGTTCCTCCTGGGCACGCGTCAAGGGCTCGGTGAAGCCATCGAGAAGGCCGCCGACGAGATCGACGAGACGATTCATGATGCGCGACTCGACGAAATTGCGGCCGAGATGGAGGATGTGAGGAACCGCCGCAAGGAAAAAAGAATCTCGATGTCCGAATCCTTGGACGCCATCGAGGAGTTGGAGCAGGAGCGTACCGAACTGCTGGGGAAGCGCGGAAATCTGGCACTTCTGAAGAAGCGCAAGAAGCTGCTGTCTGCGGATGCGCTTGCGGGCTGGGAGGATCTCAAGATGGAGGAGAAACGCGCCCGGCTCACTCAGAGCATCCGATCCGTGATTATCCATCCGGTCGGACGAGGCAAACGGTTCGATCCCGAGTTCATCGAGATCGTGTGGCACGAGGAATCAGAGGAAGAAAAGACCAACGCCTAAGACGAGAAGAGCCCTCCCCGAAAAGGGAGGGCTCTTCTCATTTGGTTACCGGCTTCAGTCCCCACGCCTTCATCACGCGTGCGCGCCAAGCCTCACTGCGCTCCGGCATCTTGGCAAGTTCGCGAGCCAACCATTCCTCTTTCGTCAAGGCCCCCTCCCCCAGTCCAAGACCTTGGAACACCAGCTCACTCCTGGCAGGCAGTCCACCTGGAAGAACCCGGAAGCCTCCGTTGCTCCTCGGCAGGAATGAGAGAAGCCCGAATTTTTCTCACGGAGCATATTTCCATCCCTCGGCGATCATGCCCCGCCTGATCTCACGTAGGTCTGCCGCGTCTTCGGCGATGCCGATGGCGAAGTCGGCTTCTGCGGGGGTGTAGCCGGAGCCGGCGAAGCGCCAGGCGGATTCCGTGACTGTGTCCTCTCCGGGTGCCGGGCCGCCGCGTCGGTGGTCGGCGCGGTCGGCGCGCAGTGCGCCGTAGGTGGTGGAGTAGCGGCGGGATTTGGTGAGGATGTGGCCTCGGTAGCCGAGGCTGTGAGCCCATCTGCGGAGCCGGAGGTGTTCCAGTTCGGGCAGGCCGCCCAGGCGCCAGCAGGTGGCCATCAGTGCCCGTATGTGGGTGGTGACGACGGCCGCGTGGATGTCGGCCGGGCTGGTGATGCGGTAGTCGAGTCCGGCGCCGGTTTCGGCGGCTCCTTTGGTGACGTACTTGGCCACGTATCCGGCGACCGCTGAACCTGACGGCACGTCACTACCGGGTTGCGGGTGGATGGGGTGCGCGTCGAACTGGCCGCCCCAGCCGAGCCGTTCGGTGCCGTAGGCGCCGGAGTCGGGGACCGTGACGGAGGTCGACACGGCCGCGTGGGTGACGGCGTCGATCAGCAGGTCTTCGCTCGCCCAGGGGGCGGGTTCCGATCCGGGGCCGTCCGGTCCGTCGAGGCGTACCACGGCGTGGAAGTGGATCGCCGCCCGCTTCTGGTACTCGGCGACCTTGGCGAAGGACACGACCAGGTGCTCACCGAGCTTGGAGCGCGGGACGCCCCCGGCGGAAGCGAGGTAGCGGCGTACGGCGGTGGTGAACAGGTTCCACAGCCGCCCTGCGTGCGCGTGCCACAGCACGTGGCCTACGTAGTCGTAGCAGTCCGCGCACAATGGCAGCCCGATCAGGCGGTCGTCCTCGCCATGGACACGGCCGCAGCCAAGGGGCCGTCCGTGTTCGCACACCGGGTCATCGCGGCGCGGACGGCAGTACTGGCCGTCGACGGCGCGGTGCACCGGGCCGAACGAGGGAGCGGTCAGGGTGACGAACAGGCGGGGATGCCCGCTCACGGCACCGGGCACGCCCTTGCCGCCGGACAGGCCCGCACGCACGAGGTGATAGGTGTCTCCTGCGTGCAGGTATGAGCAGGTCGGGCAGACCGAGGCCCGCCGATTGCCGCAGCGCACAGCCAGCCGCTCACCGGGCTCATCGGCGGTCGAGTAGGACGAGACCACCTCACCCGTTACGACGTCGAGGGTAAGCGTGGAGCCGGACAGGTAGACGGGGTGGGCGCACCCGCCGATGGCTTTTATCTGCGCCAGCCAGCGCGAGAACTTCGGGTCGTTGACGAGGCGGGTGAGGTCATGGTTGGCATCGGAGAGCAGCCACTTCGAAGTGGTCACCTCGTGCAAGGCGTGGGACACAGGACACCTCCAGAACGCGAGCCCATCCGCTTATCCGGATGAGTTTGAGCCGTCATCGTCGCCATCGGCGAGAGTCCAGTCAACCGCTTATCCGGATAAGTGGTCGTGGAAAAGCCCTTGGTCCGGGCAACCACTTATCCTCATGAGTGTGGTGGTCCATGCCACGCGCCACCGGCAACTGGCCCAGCCGAAGCCACCAGCACACCGACCGGCGACCCGAGAAGGACACCAGCCATGGCAGCCCGAGAGCACATCGAACGCGCTCCGTCCATGTACTTGCAGGTGGCTCAGCGGATGGCCACCGACATCAGGCGGGGCCGCTACCGGCCCGGCGATTTCCTGCCGTCCGAGGCGGAGATGGTGACCATGTACGGGGTCGGCAAGCACACCGCGCGATCCGCCGTCGCCGAACTGCGTCAGATGGGACTGGTCGAGTCCATGCAGGGCAAGGGAAGCAGGGTGCTGCCCTCAGGCGGAGTCCTGCCCGGCACCCGTGTGGACCGCTCCATCCACCGCACCACCAAGGGCAGCTGGAGCCTGCCGCAGACCACCGCGACCGAGGCGCCCGCCATCACCCGGACCACACTCGACGGACCCCCGGCACTCCTGCTCGGGCTCCAGGACCAGGACGCCATCAGCGTGGACCGCGTGATCCACGACCCAGCGACCGGTGCCCGCACGGCCCACCGCGTCCTCATCCCGATGGCCACCGCAGCCGACGTGCCCACACTCGCCCAGCAGCCTGACGCCGAGATCAGCGACCTCTACCAGCAGCTTGCCGACGCTGGACTCAGCCTGTCGTTCACCGAGCACGTCACCGCGCGCACCCCCTACCCCGACGAGCGCACCGCACTTGGAATCGGCGACGCCAGCCCGCTTCTGATCACCTACCGCGTGACCGCCGACGCCGAGCGGGAACGCCCGCTGTTGTGTGAGGAGCTGAAGGCCCCCGCCGCCACCTGCCAGCTCACCTATCCCGTGACGCCGACGAAAACAGATCCCAAACGCGCCACCCGCCGACGATCCGCGTAGGCGTAACGAAGACTCGCCGCCCGTCTCCGGTGATCTCAGCGGCGCCCGTCGAGGCATCCGGATTTCCCGGCGGGTACAAAGCACTTGGAGCGAGCGGCAGGGTTGAGTGCGCATCGGCGTCGGATGCGGTGATCTGGTGTTGCCGGGCAGCCGGTTGCGTCGCGGAGCCGTGCGCTCACCGGGGTGCGGGTGAGCTTGTTCCGCTTTGACGGACACCATCCGTGTGGTGGTCAGGCTGCGAGTGCGGTCTCGTATTCGGCGGGACTGCGGTAGCCGAGGCTGCTG
>NZ_JBHVGZ010000014.1:0-177161 GCF_042800355.1 Streptomyces sp. NPDC057623 | reverse complement strand
ACGCGCTGCGGTGGTCGCCGAGGACGAACAGGGTGCCGTCGGGCACGACGATGTCGAACCGCACCGCCGACGGGCTGTCGCCGGGGTACAGGACCGTCGACTCGTCGACCGACCGGCCGTTCACCTGGATCCTCCCCCTCTTGTCACAGCAGACCACGTGGTCTCCCCCCACACCCACAACGCGTTTGATGTAGTCGGCATCCCCGAAATACCCAGTTCCATCGAACACGACCACATCACCGCGTCGTGGTTCGGCACCGAAACGGTACGCCAACTTATTTACGAGAACGCGGTCACCGATCCTCAATCCGGACTCCATCGATCCGCTGGGGATCTCGAACGGCCGCAGCACGAACGTGTTGAGCAGCAGCAGAAAGACCAGGAAGACCAGCAGGGTCAGGCTGATCCGCCCGCCCGGCAGCCACTCGGTGATCCACGACACCAACGCGAAACGCGACCGTCCCTCCTGCCCCTCTGTGTCCGAGATCTCCTCGGATTCGGAAGGGCGGGAGGAGCGGTCGCGCTCCGTCGGCTGTGCTTCGGTGTCCATCGGGGCCAGATGTTATCCGGCCCCGCACGGGACCCCGCGGGGGCGAGCCCCCGAAAGCGCTCAGTTCTCGCGCTTCTCCTTGATCTTCGCCGCCTTGCCGCGCAGCTCGCGCAGGTAGTACAGCTTGGCGCGACGCACGTCACCGCGGGTGACGAGCTCGATCTTCTCGACGATCGGGGTGTGCACCGGGAAGGTGCGCTCGACGCCGACGGAGAACGAGACCTTGCGGACCGTGAAGGTCTCGCGGACACCGGCACCCTGGCGGCGGATCACAACGCCCTTGAACTGCTGCACACGGGAGCGGTTGCCCTCGATGACGCGGACGTGGACGTTGACCGTGTCGCCCGGGCGGAAGGCCGGGACGTCGCTGCGCAGCGACGCGGCGTCGACGGAGTCGAGCAGGTGAGACATTTCGTCTGCTTTCTTCGCCCATGCCACAGGTCATAGGCGGGAGCTAGTTTTTCGTGAGGATGCTGTCCGTGCCGGGGCGGGCGTCGTGTCCCCCTGCGGCAGGGGCGCACGCCGGACGACGCACAACAGCGACCTATTCTTCCACGGCCTCTGTCCTGCGCCAAAATCGGCCGAACCGCTCCCCCTCCGGGTCGGGCATCCAGCCCAGGATGGAGAGCATCTCGCGGTCCTTCTTGTCGAAGACCTTGGGGTCGCAACGCTCGATGAGATCGGGCCGGTTGGCCGTGGTACGTCGCAGCGCCTCGTCCCGGCGCCAGCGGGCGATCTTGCCGTGATGGCCGCTGAGCAGCACGTCCGGGATGTCCCGGCCCCGCCACTCGGGCGGCTTGGTGTAGACGGGCCCCTCCAGGAGGTTGGCCATCGCGCCGGGCGCGAAGGAGTCGTCCCGGTGCGATTCGGCGTTCCCCAGGACGCCGGGCAGCAGGCGCGCCACGGCCTCCGTGACGACCAGTACGGCCGCCTCGCCGCCGGCGAGGACGTAGTCGCCGATGGACACCTCGTAAACGGGCATCCGGGTCGCGTACTCGTCGATGACACGGCGGTCGATGCCCTCGTAGCGGGCCGGCGTGAAGATCAGCCAGGGCCGCTCGGAGAGCTCGACGGCGAGTTCCTGGGTGAAGGGACGGCCGCTGGGGGTGGGGACGATCAGGGCGGGCCCGCCGGACCCCGTCTCGTAGCCGTCCGCCAGCACGGAGTCCAGCGCGTCTCCCCAGGGGTCGGTCTTCATGACCATGCCCGGGCCACCGCCGTACGGCGTGTCGTCGACCGTGTTGTGCCGGTCGTACGTCCAGCCGCGGAGGTCGTGCACATGGACGTTCAGCTGTCCACGCGCGCGTGCCTTGCCGACGAGGGAGACGTTCAGCGGCTCCAGGTACTCGGGGAAGATCGTGACGACGTCGAGCCGCATCAGCCCTCGGCCTCCGCGTCGCGCGAGGAGGCGACCTCCGCGCGGTCGTCGATCAGGCCCGGCGGCGGCGTGATGACGGCCCGCTGCCGCTCCAGGTCGATCTCGGTGACGATCTCCGAGACGAAGGGGATCATCACCTCGCTCCCGTCGGGCCGCTCGACGATGAAGAGGTCCTGGGAGGGCAGGTGCGAGATCTCGGTGATCCGACCCACCTCGGCGCCGTCCGCGGTCACCACGTCGAGGTCCATGAGCTGGTGGTCGTAGTACTCGTCCTCTTCCTCGGGCAGCTCGTCCGGGTCGATCTCGGCGATGAGGAGGGTGTTGCGCAGCGCCTCGGCGCCGGTGCGGTCCCTGACCCCCTCGAAGCGCAGGAGGAGCCGGCCGCTGTGGACCCGGCCGGTCTCGATGGTGAGCGGCCCGGTGGCGGCCGGGTCGGTGGCCAGGACGGCGCCGGGGGCGAGCCGCAGTTCCGGCTCGTCGGTACGGACCTCGACGGTGACCTCGCCCTTGATGCCGTGGGCGCGGCCGATCCGTGCGACTACCAGCTGCACGAGTTCAAATCTCCTGTCGTACGACTACGGGCCGGGGACGGCCCAGTGGCCCTCCCCGGCCCGAGCCGGTGCTGCGTTCGGCGTCAGCGGACGTGGTCCACGTCGACGAGGTCGACGCGTACACCGCGGCCGCCGATGGCGCCCACGACGGTGCGCAGAGCGCGAGCGGTACGGCCGTTACGACCGATCACCTTGCCGAGGTCGTCGGGGTGAACCCGGACCTCGAGCACGCGTCCGCGGCGCAGGTTGCGCGAGGCGACCTGCACATCGTCAGGGTTGTCGACGATGCCCTTCACGAGGTGCTCGAGAGCCTCCTCGAGCATGCTCAGGCCTCGGCCGACTCGGACTCGGCGGCAGCCTCGTCCTTCTTCTCCGCCTTCTTCTTCTGGGTGATCGCCTCACCCTTGCCCTCGTCGTCGCCACCAAGGGCCTCGAACGACGGGCGCGCCTTCTTCGGCTCGGCGACGAGCAGCGGAGCCGGGGCGGGCTCGCCCTTGAACTTCTGCCAGTCGCCGGTCTTCTTCAGGATGGCGAGCACGGGCTCGGTCGGCTGCGCGCCGACACCCAGCCAGTACGCGACACGGTCCGCGTCGACCTCGATCACCGACGGGTTGTACGTCGGGTGGTACTTGCCGATCTCCTCGATCGCACGGCCGTCACGACGGGTGCGGGAGTCGGCGACGACGATGCGGTAGTGAGGCGAACGGATCTTGCCCAGACGCTTCAGCTTGATCTTGACTGCCACGGGAGTGGGTTCTCCTGGATTTGACGTGGTTGGGCACGGCGAGACTGCCGCGTGGGGTTGCGGTACCCGAGTGCCCGATGGACGCGTCAGCCGGAGGAGAGAGGGGTCCTGTGCGACTGTCGAGTACAGCTAGCCATTGTGCCACACCCCGCGGGTCACCTCGGGCCGAGGGGCGGTGCAGGCGCCCGGGGCATGACTGAGGGGCACCCGGCGGTCGGGGTGCCGTCGCGGGATCGCACGCGGGAGCGAGTACGCGACAGCACCCCTGCCGTCGGCGCCACCTGGCGAACCGGCAGCCACGAGATGCCGGTGCCCGACGGGGCGCCGCTACGCCGCGCCCATGACCTCCGGAATGCGGAACGGCTTCCCGCAGCCGCCGCACACGATCGGCGCCTGCGCCAGCACCGACGGAACGACCCGGACGTTGCGCCCGCAGTCGCAGACCGCCTTGACGCGGACGCCCCCTCCGGAGGAGCCGTGGCGGGCGGCCGGACCCCGGAAGGTCCTGCTCGTGTCGGCGGAGGTCGCCGCGGTGTGGGCCTTCAGGGCGCGCTGCAGGCGTTCGATGGTCGGACGGTAGCGGCGCTTGGCCTCGGGGTTGAGCGTGACCAGGGAGAAACCGCTGCTCGGATGCGGTTCCTCGGGGTGGTCCAGGCCCAGCTCCTCGGCGATGGCGAGGAATCTGCGGTTGTGGTAGCGGCCGGCCCGGGAGGTGTCGCGGACGCCGCGCGCGGCGGCGACGCCATGGACTGCCTCGTGAAGCAGTCGCTCGAAGGAGAGCTCGTGACCGCAGGCGGACGACGACTCCCCGATCAGGGACTCTGGCGCGGCGAGATCCGGCAGCTCGGGGTGGTACCGCTGAATGTCGGCCCACGCCTGCGCCAGCTCTGCGGCGAGAACAGGTGGTGTCTGTGTCGTGCTCACGTAATGACAACGAGCCGGAGTGCCGCTGTGTTCCGATTCCGGGCCATCCCAAATAATTTGCACGTACCCGTCAGTTGCGAATGATGCGCCACGACGAGGGCGGGTGCGCCGATCTGCGGAGAAGCCGCACAGCTCATGCCAAGGTGGTGCGTAGTCTGACGTACGCCCCGGCGCGTACGCCCTGTCCACGCGCCGGTGTGGTTGTGGTTTGCGGATGCGCAAGAGGCGTTTCGGCCGCTCTCGTTCCACACGGGCGTCATCTCAGTAAGCGCGCGCGACGACCGCGACGTTACCGGGCGCGTCATCGGCGTCCGGCACCGACCCGTCCTCGGCGACCAGACACCGTACGGTCATGGCGTGCTCGGCCAGCCTGGCCTCGCCTTCTTCCCCGAGCGTCGCCCACGGGACGCGTGCCCAGCCGCCGGCGACCGCGGCCTCCACCGCCTCTTCGATCGTCGTCACCTCCGTGGTGCGTGACTCGCGGCGGGCGCGGGACTGGGCCAGCAGCAGCGCCTGGTCCTCTTCGAGGACCGCGGGGAGCAGCCGTACGAGGGACTCGATGGCCACCGGCTCCTTGCCGCCCGGGATGCGGCGGGCCAGCATCGCGGTGCCGCTCTCCAGGTCACGGGGCCCGACCTCGATACGGACGGGGACGCCCTTGAGCTCCCAGTCGACCGCGCGTCGGCCGAAGGGGGTGTCGGTGCGGTCGTCGACGTGGACGCGGATGCCGGCCGCCTTCAGCTGATCGCCGATCTCGCGGACCTTGGCCAGAACCGCTTCGTCGCCCTTGATGGCGACGACGACGGCCTGGATCTGTGCGAGGCGCGGCGGGACCCGCAGGCCGTTGTCGTCGCCGTGCATCATCACCAGGGCGCCGATCATGCGGGTGGTGGAGCCCCAGGAGGTCTGCCAGACCAGCTCCTGGGTGCCGTCCTTCGAGAGGTACGAGGTGTTGAAGGCCCGGGCGAAGTTCTGGCCCAGCTCATGGCTGGTGGCCATCTGGAGGGCCTTGCCGTCGCCCATCATCCCTTCGAGCGTGAGGGTGTTGACGGCGCCGGCGAAGCGCTCCTTGACCGTCTTGCGGCCGGGGACCACGTCCATCGCGAGGACGTTCACCATGAAGTCCTCGTAGACCTCGCGGTGGATGTGGGCGGCGAACTCGCGGGCGTCCTCGTACGTGGCGTGCGCGGTGTGGCCCTCCTGCCAGAGGAACTCGGTCGTGCGCAGGAAGAGGCGGGGCCTGAGTTCCCAACGGACCACGTTCGCCCACTGGTTGATCAGCAGGGGCAGGTCGCGGTAGCTCTGCACCCACTTCGAGAAGTAGTCGTTGATGATCATCTCGGAGGTGGGGCGGACGACCGCCGGCTCCTCCAACTCCTTGCCCCCGCCGTGCGTGACGACCGCGAGCTCCGGCGCGAAGCCCTCGACGTGGTCCGCCTCGCGCGTGAGATACGACTGCGGGATCAGCAACGGGAAGTACGCGTTCTGCGTGCCCGTCTCCTTGATCCGGGCGTCCATCTCGGCCTGCATCCGCTCCCACAGCCCGTACCCGTACGGCCGGATGACCATCGTGCCGCGCACCGGGCCGTTGTCGGCCAGCTCCGCCTTGGTGATCAGATCCTGGTACCAGCGCGGGAAGTCGTCCGCCCGCGGCGTCAGAACGGGTGCCTTTGCCATGGCGCGATGGTACGGGCACACCTTGCCGGAATGTGAATTTCAGCCATGGACGCAGGGAAGCCTCAAGCAGGGCTCCGCGACCCCTGGACGCGACGTCGGGTGCGGAGTTTCCTGGCATACGTGGGGATGTGAGCGCATGTCACGGGGGCCACGGAATCGGACACAGAGGCAACTCTCTGCGGATTGGGGCGCTTTAGATGACACCTACGCTCGTGCGGCAGCACCTGCCTCACGCGGGCGCTGCAGCCCGTGTGGACCTGTGTGCACGCGCGCGTGACTGGTCCGAGATCCAGGAGCGGATGCTGGTTCCGCTCTACGAGGCCGTCTACGAGCGAGTGGAAGTGGGCCCGGGGACCCGGCTCCTGGGCCTTGGCTGCGGCAGCGGGCTCGCCCTGCTGATGGCGGCGTCCAGAGGCGCGGCCGTCACCGGCGTCGAGTCCGCCTCCCCCGAACGACTGACCCTGGCACGGCAGCGGATGCTGCCCGACACGTGGGACACGCGCGCGCGTGCCGGCACCCGGCTCGTCGACGGTTCGCCCGGCGACGCGGCCGACCCGGCGGCGCCCGCCTACACGCTGGTGACCGCGTTCGAGCCCATCGGTTGCCTGGCGGGTGACTCGGAGGGGCTCGGGGAGACGCTCGCGGCCGCGACACCGCTCGCGCTGCGGGGGGCGCCTGTCGTCCTGGCCGGCTGGGGTCCGCCGGAGCGCTGTGCCACGTCGTCCGTGCTGCGGGTCGCCACGAAGTTGGCCGATCCCTTGCGCAGTGCGGGCAGTTGGCGCCCCGCACTGCGGGACGACCTGGAGGAGGTCGCCCAGCGCGCGGGTCTCAGGCCCGACGGCTCGGGCCGGGTGGCCTGCCCCTTCGGGTACGCGGACGTGGACAGCGCCGTACGCGGACTGCTGTCGACGGGCCTCTTCGACGCGGCGATCACCGCGACCGACCAGGCCCAGGTGGACAAGGAGCTGACGGAAGCGCTGCATCCGCATCAGCGGCGGGACGGGACGGTGTGGATGCCGAACGTGTTCCGGTACCTGATCGCCCGGGTGCCCTGAACGCAGGGGTGACCGACAGGGCCGAGCGTCGCCCTGGTGGGCGAAAGGCGTCCTACTGGGCGTCGTCCTTCGTCAGCCGGGTGATCCCCGCGATCCGGTACGCGTCCGCCTCCTCCAGCGTCTCGTTCTCCAGCAGCGCCTCGGCCAGGGCGTTCAACTGTCCTCGGTGATCACGGAGTTTGCGGCCGGCCTCCTCGTAGCACTCGTCGACGATCCGGCGCATCTCGGCGTCGATCACGTCGAGGGTCTGCGGGGCGGCCGCGAGCCCGTACGCCTGCTGGGGGTCGCTGGGCAGGGCGGACAGCCGGCCCACCCGCTCGCTCATGCCCCAGCGGGCGACCATCGCGCGGGCGATGTTGCTGACCTGTTCGAGGTCGTTCTCGGCGCCCGTGGTGACGACGCCGTAGACCAGCTGTTCCGCCGCCATGCCGCCCAGGGCGCCGATGATGCGGCCGCGCAGATATCCCTCGGAGTGCGCGTACCGCTCCACCTCGGGCGTCGACATCGTCACGCCCAGCGCCCGGCCGCGGGGCACGATGGTGATCTTGCGTACGGGGTCGGCGCCCGGCTGGAGCATGCCGAGGAGGGCGTGGCCGCTCTCGTGAAACGCGGTGCGCCGACGGTCCTCCTCGGGCATCACGAGGGTGCGCTCGGCACCCAGCTGCACCTTCTCCAGGGCTTCGGACAGGTCCGAACCGGTCACCTGGTCCTGCTTGCGCTTGACCGCGAGCAGTGCGGCCTCGTTGGCGAGGTTGGCGAGATCCGCACCGGTCATGCCCGGGGTCGTGCGGGCCACCTGGGTCAGGTCCACGTCCTCGGCGAGCGGGATCCCGCGGGTGTGGATGCGCAGGATCGCCTCGCGCCCGCCGCGGTCCGGCGGGGAGACGTTGACCACCCGGTCGAAGCGGCCGGGCCGGGTCAGCGCCGGGTCCAGGATGTCGGCGCGGTTCGTCGCCGCGATGACGATCACGCCCTCCGAGCCGGAGAAGCCGTCCATCTCGGTGAGGATCTGGTTGAGGGTCTGCTCGCGCTCGTCGTGCCCGCTCACCGAGGCGCCGCCGCCGCGCATCCGCCCGATGGTGTCGATCTCGTCGATGAAGATGATCGACGGCGCCACCTTGCGGGCCTCGGCGAACAGTTCGCGGACGCGGGAGGCCCCCACTCCGACGATCATCTCGATGAACTCGGAGGCGGAGGCGGAGAAGAACGGCACGCCCGCCTCGCCCGCGACCGCACGGGCCAGCAGGGTCTTGCCGGTGCCGGGCGAGCCCGCGAGCAGCACGCCGCGCGGCATCTTCGCGCCCATCCTGCGGTAGGCGTCGGGATGTTCCAGGAAGTCGACGACGTCGTCCAGTTCGCCCTTGACCTCGTCGATGCCGGCCACGTCGGCGAACGTCGTGCGTTCCTTGCCGGGCTGGAGTTCGACCGGCTTGGGCGGGGCCTTGCGGCCGAGCATGCCTCCCGCCCCGCCCATTCCCGCGCCCATCCGCCGGGCGACGAAGATCCAGACGGCGAGCAGCAGCACGATCGGGATCAGGGAGAACAGCAGGTTGGAGACGACGCCGCGCTCCTTCACGACGGGCTGTGCGGTCACCGTGACGTCGTGGCGGTCCAGTTGCCGCCAGAGGTCGTCGTCCGCGAAGGCCGGCCGCTGGGTCTTGAACCGGGTGTAGTCACCGTCGCCGTCGGGGTTGTCCCGGGCGCTCTTGAGCTCTCCCTGGATCGCGTCGCCCTTGGAGTAGAGCTTCTCGACATTGCCGGCGTCGACCTGTCGGCTGAACTCGGTGTAGGAGATCGTCGGCTCGTTGCCCCGGTCGAAGTACGTCAGTCCCACATAGGCGAGCAGGAACACGATCACCGCGGTGAGGAGCAGGCCCCACCAGCGGCCGCGCATCCGTCGGCCACGGGGCTGCCCGGGCGGCTCGTCCGGTGTGCCCTCGGTGCGCCACGGCTGGTCAGGGGCCTTGCGTGGTGGCGCGGCATTGCTCATATCTGGACGTTACGGCAGATGCCGGTCCCCGGCACGCGCTGAGGGCGCCCCTGCGGAAGGGGCGCCCTCAATGACGTACGCGAGAGGAGCCGTACGGGACGAGACGGTCGCACGGGCGAACCGTCAGCCCATGTCAGCCCATGAACTTCTTGAACTCGTCCGGCAGCTCGAAGTCCTGCGGAGCCTGCTGGCCCGGCACTCCGAAGGCGCCTCCGGCCTGAGCGGCGGCGGCGCGGCGGGCGGCTTCCTCCTGCTCCTGCTGCTTGCGCTTCATCGGGTTGCCGGAGCGCTGCTTGCCCTTGGCCTTCTTGGGCTGCTTCTTCGTCCGGCCGGGACCGCCACCCATGCCCGGCATCCCCGGCATACCGGGCATGCCGCCGCCCTGGGCCATGCGGGACATCATCTTGCGGGCCTCGAAGAACCGCTCGACGAGGTTCTTGACCGCGCTGACCTCGACACCGGAACCGCGCGCGATTCGGGCGCGGCGGGAACCGTTGATGATCGTCGGCTCCTGGCGCTCGGCCGGGGTCATCGACTTGATGATCGCGGCCGTGCGGTCGACGTCCCGCTCGTCGAGGTTGTTGATCTGGTCCTTGATCTGGCCCATGCCCGGGAGCATGCCGAGCAGCTTGGAGATGGAGCCCATCTTCCTGACCTGCTCCATCTGGGCCAGGAAGTCGTCGAGGGTGAAGTCCTGGCCCTTCTTGGAGGCCAGCTTCTCGGCCATCTTCTGGGCTTCGGCCTGGTCGAACGTCTTCTCCGCCTGCTCGATCAGGGTGAGCAGGTCACCCATGTCGAGGATGCGGGAGGCCATCCGGTCCGGGTGGAAGGCGTCGAACTCGTCGAGCTTCTCGCCGTTCGACGCGAACATGATCGGCTTGCCGGTGATCTGCCGGATCGACAGGGCGGCACCACCGCGGGCGTCACCGTCGAGCTTGGAGAGCACCACGCCGTCGAAGCCGACGCCGTCACGGAAGGCCTCCGCCGTGTTGACGGCGTCCTGACCGATCATCGCGTCGACGACGAAGAGGATCTCGTCGGGCGAGACCGCGTCCCGGATGTCCGCGGCCTGCTGCATCATCTCCTGGTCGATGCCCAGGCGGCCGGCGGTGTCCACGATCACGATGTCGTGGACCTTGGCCTTGGCGTGCTCGATGGAGTCCTTGGCGACCTTGACCGGGTCACCCACGCCGTTGCCCGGCTCGGGCGCGTAGACCGCGACGCCCGCGCGCTCGGCGACGACGCTCAGCTGGTTCACGGCGTTCGGGCGCTGGAGGTCGCAGGCCACCAGCAGCGGCGAGTGGCCCTGCTCCTTCAGCCAGCGGCCGAGCTTGCCCGCGAGGGTGGTCTTACCGGCGCCCTGGAGGCCCGCGAGCATGATCACGGTGGGCGGCTGCTTGGCGAAGCGCAGACGCCGGGTCTCGCCGCCGAGGATCGTGACGAGCTCGTCGTTGACGATCTTCAGGACCTGCTGGGCCGGGTTCAGCGCCTTGGAGACATCGGAACCGAGGGCACGCTCCTTGACGTTCTTGATGAACGTCCGGACGACGGGCAGGGCCACGTCCGCCTCGAGGAGCGCGATGCGGATCTCGCGCGCGGTGGCGTCGATGTCCGCCTCGGAGAGCCGTCCCTTGCCGCGCAGGTTCTTGAAAGTCGCTGAGAGGCGATCGGAGAGAGTATCGAACACGGCGCTCGCGGTCCTCGGGGTCGGTGGCAGCTGGGAATCGCCCTCCAGGGTATCCCGGCGGCACAGGTTGCCGGGATCCCTGGGTTCAGAGCCTTTGAACAGGCTCTCAGCCCCGCATGGTCTCCTCCAACTTGCGCGCCACGGCGGCCGCCTCCTCGCCGGGCAGCGGCGCCCCCTCGGGACCTGTGACATAGAACGCGTCGACGGCGTTGGCACCCAGGGTGCTGACATGTGCGCTACGCATCCGCACGCTCGCCTCCTCCAGCGCCCGGCCGATCCGGAACAGCAGCCCCGGGGCGTCCTGGGCGCGGACCTCGATCACCGTGGCCAGCCGGGACGCGGCCGGGTGGACCGACACCCTCGGCGGCGGTGGCACGACACCCCGGCGGCGCGGGTAGGCGGCGTCCCGCTCGGCCAGGCGCCCGGCGATGTCCAGGGTGCCGTCCAGGGCGCGGACGAGGTCGGCGCGCAGCCGGGTGGCCTGCGGCAGGGAGCCGTACTCGGCGGCGACCCGCCAGTTCAGCAGCAGGACGGAGCCCTCGACGCCGTCGGGCAGGTCCAGGGCGCGCAGCTCGGCCGTGCGGACGGTGAGGCGGTGCATCGCCAGGACGCCGGCCACCGCGGGCAGCACGCCCGGCTGGTCCGGTACGGCGATGAGGAGCTCCACGCCGAGCGGCTCGGGGTCGTCCGAGGGCTGCTCCCCGGTCAGCGGCTCGGTCTGCGCGCGCAGGGACAGCACCGGACTGCCGGTCGCCATCGCCTCGATGGCGAGCCGCTCCTGCTCGGCGGTGGGGGCGGCGGCCTCGGGCTCGTCGAGGTCGTCCCCGGCGAGCACGGCCGCGACCCGCTTGACCAGGTCGGCGACGAGGGAACCCCGCCAGGACGACCAGGCCGCCGGGCCGGTCGCCAGGGCGTCCGCCTCGGTCAGCGCGTGCAGCAGCTCCAGCGTGCCCTGCGAGCCGACCGCCTCGGCGACCGAGCGCACGGTGGCCGGATCCTCCAGGTCACGCCGGGTGGCCGTGTCGACGAGCAGCAGATGGTGGCGTACGAGGGTGGAGAGCACGGCCACGTCGTCGCGGTCGAAGCCGATCCGCGCGGCGACGTCCTTGGCGATGATCTCGCCGGCCACCGAGTGGTCCCCGGGCCAGCCCTTGCCGATGTCGTGCAGCAGGGCGGCGACGAGCAGGAGGTCGGGGCGGTGGACGCGGCGGGTGAACTCGGAGGCCCGCACGGCCGTCTCGATCAGATGCCGGTCGACGGTCCAGATGTGCACGGCGTTGCGCTGCGGGCGGCAGCGGACCCGCTCCCAGTCCGGGAGGAGGCGGGTGATCAGGCCTTCCGCCTCCAGCGCCTCCCACACGTCGACCGTGGGGCGGCCGGAGCCGAGCAGGGTCACGAGCTGCTCGCGCGCCTCGGCGGGCCAGGGCGTGGGCAGCGGGCGTACGGTGCCCGCCAGGCGCCGTACGGCGTGCAGGGAGAGCGGGAGCCCGGCCTGGGCCGCGGCGGCCGCGGCGCGCAAGGGCAGCACGGGGTCGCGTTCGGGGCGCGCGGCGCGGGCGAGCACCACCTCGCCGTCCTGCTCCACCACGCCCTCTGCCAGCGGGGAACGCTCGGCGGTCGGCTTCCCGCCGCCCAGCATGGCGCGCAGCCGCGGTCGCACGGCGCGCGACCGCAGTACGCGCCCCACTTCACGCCACGTGACATCGCTGGCATACGAGATGACCCGTGCCGCCTCGTACACCTGCCGCAGCAGGGTGTCGGCGTCGAGCAGTCCGAGCTCGGCGGCGACCTGGTCCTGCTCCTGGAGCGCGAGCCGGTCGGTCGCGCGCCCGGTGGTGAGGTGCAGGGCGTCGCGTACGTCGAGCAGTCGGCGCCGGGCGTCGTCGAGGCCCTCGCGCGGGGCGTCGGCCAGCCAGGAGGCGGCGACGGCGCGCAGGATGGTGGCGTCGCGCAGACCGCCGCGGGCTTCCTTCAGATCGGGTTCCAGGAGGTACTGGAGCTCGCCCTGGCGCTCGGCGCGTTCGGCGGACAGCTCCTGGAGTTCGGGCAGCCGCTTGGGCGCCTGGTTGCGCCAGTCGGCCAGGACCGCCGTGCGCAGTCCGGCGGTGAGACCGAGGTCGCCCGCGATGTGCCGGGCGTCCAGCAGGCCCAGCTGGACCTTGAGGTCCTCACCGGCCGTCTTGCGGGCCTCGGCGGGTGTACGCACGGAGTGGTCGAGGGCGAGGCCGAGGTCCCAGACCGGGTACCAGATGCGGTCGGCCAGGGCCGCCACCGCGCCGGAGTCGGTGCCGTCGTGCAGCAGGAGCAGGTCCAGATCGCTGCGCGGGGACAGCTCACCACGGCCGTACCCCCCGACGGCGACCAGGGACACCCCGCGCAGCCCTTCGGCGCCGGCGGCGAACAGGCCGGTCAGCCACTCGTCGGTGAGTTCCGCGAGGGCGGCACGGCGCGGCGGCCCGGACCGCGCCTCCTCGGTGAGGAGACGCAGCCGGGCCGCCGCGTAGCCGCTGGGTCCCGAGTCCTCTGCATCCTTGGAAACGTCCGTGCTCGTCACCCAGCGACTCCTGTTCTGTTGTGCTGCCTCAGAGCGCGTCGGGCCCGCGCTCGCCGGTCCTCACCCGTACGGCCGTCTCGACCGGGAGGGACCAGACCTTGCCGTCACCGATCTTGCCGGTGCGGGCGGCCTTGACGATGACGTCGATCAGCTGCTCGGCGTCGTCGTCCTCGGCCAGCACCTCGATGCGGATCTTCGGGACCAGGTCGACGGTGTACTCGGCACCGCGGTAGACCTCGGTGTGGCCCCGCTGACGACCGTAGCCGCTCGCCTCGGTGACCGTCAGGCCGTGGACCCCGAAAGCCTGGAGGGCTTCCTTGATCTCGTCGAGCCGGTGGGGCTTGACGACTGCGGTGATGAGCTTCATGCGTCCACCTTCTTGCTCGCGGCCGCCGCGGCCGGGGCCGGGGCTGCACTCCGGGCGGCACCGCCGCCGGCGCCACTGAAGTCGTATGCGGTCTCGGCGTGCTCGGCCTGGTCGATGCCGGCCACTTCCTCGTCCTCGTCGACCCGCATACCGATGGTCTTGTCGAGGATGAAGGCGAGGACCGCGGAGACGACCAGGGAGTAGACGAGGACACCGCCGACACCGGCGAGCTGCTTCCACAGCTGGTCGAAGCTGTGGTCGCCGTAGAAGACGCCGGTGGCCTCGGACTGGCCCTTGCCGCTGGCGAAGAAGCCGATCAGGATCGAGCCGGCGATACCGCCGACCAGGTGGACACCGACGACGTCGAGCGAGTCGTCGTAGCCGAACTTGTACTTCAGGCCGACGGCCATGGCGCACAGGAGACCGGCGATGGCGCCGACGGCGATCGCGCCGATCGGGGTGACCGCGCCACCGGCCGGGGTGATGGCGACCAGGCCCGCGACCGCACCGGAGGCGGCACCCAGCGTGGTGAACGCGCCGTGGCGGATCTTCTCGTAGATGAGCCAGGCGAGCATGGCGGCGGCGGTGGCGACCTGCGTGTTGACGAACATCAGCGAGCCGACGCCGTCGTCGTTGCCGAGCCAGGAACCGGCGTTGAAGCCGAACCAGCCGAACCACAGCAGGCCCGCGCCCAGCATGACCAGCGGGAGGCTGTGCGGACGCATCGGGTCCTTCTTGAAGCCGACGCGCTTGCCGATGACCAGGATCACGCCGAGCGCCGCGGCACCGGCGTTGATGTGGACCGCCGTACCACCGGCGAAGTCGATCACGCCCATGTCGAAGGCCCAGCCGCCCGCGCCCCAGACCCAGTGGGCGACCGGGAAGTACACGACCGTGGCCCAGAGCGCGATGAACAGCGCCCATGCCGAGAACTTCACACGGTCCGCGAGAGCACCGCTGATCAGGGCGGGGGTGATGATGGCGAACATCAGCTGGAAGACGAAGAAGACCAGCAGCGGAATGTTGTACGTCGTGCCCGCCGAGCTCCAGAGTTCGCCCTTGTCGACGTTACTGAGGCCGATCCAGTCGGAGTTCCAGCCGATGAGGCTGCCGGAGTCGGTGCCGAACGCCATGGAGAAGCCGTACAGCACCCACAGGATGGTGACGATCCCCAAACTGATGAAGCTCATCATCAGCATGTTCAGGGTGCTCTTGACGCGGACCATGCCTCCGTAGAAGAAGGCCAGGCCCGGGGTCATGAGCATCACCAGGGCGGAGCAGATGAGCATGAAACCTGTGTTGGCGGGCGACAGCTCTACCTTGTCTGCCGCCATCATGATGGCTGGTGCCATCGGCGTCTCCTCGTCATGTGTACGGCCCCGTGCGGGCGAAGCCTGAGCGGAAAATGAGGGGCGGGCCGGTTATGCGCCAAGAGATTGACGCAGCGCGGTTTCGGTGGAAGCCCCTCGTTGTTTCGCTGCCGTGACAAGGGCGCCTTCTGTGTTACGCCTCGATGAACTACCTGATGTCCGGCTGCCTGATCGTTATCGTGGCGCAACCTTCGATGAATGGCACCGCACCCATCGATGGAGGAACCCCCGTGGCGACCAGCCACATCCGCGGGAGCGGCGCCGGTTCAGGCGCGAAGAACAGCGACCGGCCGCGGTCGGCCTTCCGATGACCTGGCATGGGGGAGCCGAGTCGGGCAGTTCGGGAGGGCCGGCCGCGGCCGGGGTTCAGGGGTTGCGCTGCGATCGCACGCGAAGCTCAGACCGCCTCCGCGGTCTCCGGCAGCTCCACGGCGAGTTTGTCCGTCAGGTCCACGACCTCGGCGAGATCCCCGAAATCGCGTACAGCCGTGTCGACCGTCTTTCGGATACGAGTGTTGACGCGTTCGGAGCGCACCTTCTTGGCGATGGCCATGGCCTGCTCCGCGTAGACCGCGCTCTGCTCCGGTTCGCGCCGCAGCAGGTGCACCGTGGCCAGGCCGATCAGGTTCAGTGCGTACGACCGCTGGTGCTCGCCGTCCTTCGCGAACAGGTCCACGGCCTGCTGCATCACGGGCTCGGCGAGCGAGGCGTACGTCGGGCTGCGGCCCGCGACATAGGCCAGGTCACGGTAGGAGTGGGAGTTCTCGCCGTACAGCTCGGCCTCGGAGAAGAAGCGGATCCAGTCGGGGTCCGGCTCGTCCCACTCGTCGGACTCTGAGAAGGTGTCCTCGGCCATCCGGACCGCCCGCTTGCACTTGCCGGGCTGGCCCATGTTGGCGTACGCGCGGGCCTCCATCGCATACAGCATCGACTGGGTGCGCGGGCTCGCGCAGTCCCGGCTGCCGTACTGCGCGAGATGGATCAGCTCCAGGGCGTCCTCGGGCCGACCGAGGTGGATCATCTGCCGGCTCATGCTGGAGAGGACGTACGAGCCGAGCGGCCGGTCGCCCGCCTCCTTGGCGGCGTGCAGCGCGAGGACGAAGTACTTCTGCGCGGTGGGCTGGAGTCCCACGTCGTACGACATCCAGCCGGCCAGCTCGGCCAGCTCGGCGGCGACCTTGAACAGCTTCCTGGTGGTGGCCTCGGGCTGGGGCTCCTGGAGCAGGTCGGTGACCTCGTGCAGCTGGCCCACGACCGCCTTGCGGCGCAGGCCGCCGCCGCACTGGGCGTCCCACTGCCGGAACATCACGGTGGTGGACTCCAGGAGGTCCAGCTCCGGCTTGGACAGCCGGCCACGCGCGCGTGAGGACGGGACGGCCCGGGGCTCCTGGTACGGGGCGGGCGGCGCGGGGACCAGCCAGCGCTGCATCGGCTCGATGAGGGCCGGGCCCGCGGACAGGGCGAGCGAGCTCCCGAGGAAGCCGCGCCGCGCCAGCATCAGGTCGCTGCGCGAGAACTCGCTGAGCAGGGCCACCGTCTGCGGACCCGTCCAGGGCAGGTCGACGCCGGACACGGAGGGTGACTGCCGGGCGGCTCGCAGGCCGAGGTCCTCGACGGAGACGACACAGCCGAACCGCTCGGAGAACAGCTCGGACAGGATCCGCGGGATCGGCTCGCGCGGGTTCTCACCGTCGAGCCAGCGGCGCACGCGGGAGGTGTCGGTCGAGATGTGGTTGGCACCCAACTGGCGGGCGCGGCGGTTCACTTGGCGGGCGAGTTCGCCCTTCGACCAGCCGCTGCGCACGAACCAGGACGTGAGCAGCTCGTTCGGGCGCTTGTCAGCGTGCGATGCGCCACCAGCACTCGTACCGCTTCCGCTGTTGCCGCTCACTGGAACGCCCCCATCCCTTGGACCACTTGTCACCGAGTGCGCCAAGCCCTATCAGAATGCCGGTAAATACGGTCGGCCGTCCGCCAGTTGTCACCCTTCGAACGGAAAGCCGACTTGCCCCCGGCATACCCACGAGTGCATGTGCCCCGAGGCTCGTGCACACACGGTAATCCTACGATCACGCGCGCAGCCATGGCGATCCCGGAAACGCCACCATTCGCCACCCCTTCGGATGAACTAACGGTCGCCTCCACACGATTCACTTGACATAGGACGGCCGGAAGTGGGCGGAGCGAAGCACTTGGAGGCGCGCGTCGCCGAGCCCGCAACCCTGGACGCTTCCGAGCGCCGCGTGAGCCGAGCGGCGTCAGAGGGTAACCGGCCACCCAAGAACACACAGGGTCACGTTCCGCATCCGCGCCGTAACCACCCGCGCGCTGGACCCGTTGGAGGGGGCATGGGCTTCACGATCGGCGGCATCCGGGAGATCCGGTCCGGCTCGCGTCGACGCGGCCGCTCCTCGGAGTGCACCGCCGTCGCCGAGTTCACCGGACTGTGGGGCTGGGACGTGGTGCCCGGCGCGCGGGCCGCGGCGGGCGCCTGTTCGTGCGGCCGCCCCGACTGCGCCGCGCCCGGCGCACACCCCCTCGACTTCGCGCCCCACGTCCCGGCCGGGGCCACGCTCGACGACGTCAGCAAGGCGTGGTCGGAGTTCCCGGGCGCCTCGGTGATGCTGCCGGTCGGGCGGGCGTTCGACGTGATCGAGGTGGCCGAGGCCGCCGGACGCCGCGCGCTGGCCCGGCTCGAACGCATGGGCCTCCCCCTCGGCCCCGTCACCGCCACCCCCGAGGGCCGCGCCCACTTCTTCGTCGCCCCGGGCGCCGCCGCCGAGCTCCCCGAGCTCCTCTACCGCATGGGCTGGGACGACCCGACCCACCTGGACCTCCGCGGCCTCGGCCTCGGTACGTCCATCACCGCCCCGCCCTCCGACCGGGGTGGCCGGGGGCCGGTGCGCTGGCTGCGGCCCCCCGAGCTGGACACGGCTTCGAAGCCGCCGGCGGCACGGTTACTGCTGGGCACGCTGGCTTACGTGGCGCATCGGTCGCGGGCGTAGGGCGCACCACCGGGCACAGGCCTCACAGCCGTACACAGCGAAGCGCCCGTCCCCCAACTGCACCTTGGGAGGCGGGCGCTTCTTCGACCAGATACCGAATTCGGTAGGTCACTCTCCGATAAGGGCGTCAACGAACGCCTCCGGCTCGAACGGCGCCAGATCGTCGGCACCCTCGCCCAGCCCGATCAGCTTCACCGGTACGCCCAGCTCGCGCTGGACCGCGACCACGATGCCGCCCTTGGCCGTGCCGTCCAGCTTGGTGAGCACGATGCCGGTGATGTCGACGACCTCGGCGAAGACGCGGGCCTGCACCAGACCGTTCTGCCCGGTCGTCGCGTCGAGCACGAGCAGCACCTCGTCCAGCGGCGCGTGCTTCTCGACGACCCGCTTGACCTTGCCGAGCTCGTCCATGAGGCCGGTCTTGGTGTGCAGGCGCCCGGCGGTGTCGATGAGGACGACGTCGGAGCCCATCTCCTTGCCCTCCTTGACCGCGTCGAAGGCGACGGAGGCGGGGTCGCCGCCCTCCGGCCCGCGCACGGTGTAGGCGCCCACGCGCTCGCCCCAGGTCTGGAGCTGGTCGGCGGCGGCGGCTCGGAAGGTGTCGGCAGCGCCCAGGACCACACTGCGGCCGTCGGCCACGAGGACGCGGGCGAGCTTGCCGGTGGTGGTGGTCTTGCCGGTGCCGTTGACGCCGACGACCATCACGATGCCGGGCTTGCTCGCCTCCGGCTCGGTCTTGACCACACGGTCCATGTCGGTGCCGACCAGCTTGAGCAGTTCCTCGCGCAGCAGGCCGCGCAGCTCGGCGGGGGTGCGGGTGCCGAGCACCTTCACGCGCTCGCGCAGCCCGTCGACCAGTTCCTGGGTGGGCAGCACGCCGACGTCGGCGGTGAGCAGCGTGTCCTCGATCTCCTCCCAGGTGTCCTCGTCGAGGTGCTCGCGCGACAGGAGCGTGAGCAGTCCCTTGCCGAGCGCGTTCTGCGAGCGGGAGAGCCGGGCGCGCAGTCGGATCAGGCGGCCTGCGACGGGCTCCGGGATCTCGATCTCGGTCGGCGGGAGCTCTTCGACGACCGGCGGTTCCTCGACGGCGGTCGGTGCTCCGCCGCCCGGAAGGTCCACCTCCTCTATGGTCCGGCGCGGTTCGTCGCGCGGTGTCTCGGCCTCGTCGCCGACGTGCGGCTCGGCCGGAGGGGCGGTGATGTCGGGGGCGGCGGGGGGCGGCGGGGGCAGCTGCTTCTTGCGCCGGCTGCCGACGATGAGCCCGCCGAGCGCGCCGAGCACCACCACGGCGATGACTACAGCAAGGATGAGGATGTCCATAACCCGTCCAGTATCGGCCATGGAGCCCGGCGACACCCCCCTGGATGCCTGACACACCGTCAGCTAACGTCCTCCCCCACACCCGCCCGGTGAAGGGGGACCCCCATGCCCGTCACGGTCGTACGCTTCAACCTCGTCGAGCCCGACGCGACCCGCGCCTCGCTCGCCGCCCGCTACCGGGCGGCCCTGGAGATGGCCGCGTACGCCGACGGGCACGGCATCACCACCGTGCAGACCGAGGAGCACCACGGCGCCGAGAACAACTGGCTGCCGTCGCCGTTCGCCTTCGCGGCCGCGGTCTTCGGCGCGACGCGGCGCCTCGCCGTCACGGTCTCGGCGATCATCGGCCCCCTGCACGATCCGCTGCGGCTCGCCGAGGAGATCGCCGTACTGGATCTGCTGAGCGGCGGACGGCTGGTGACGGTCGCCGGGATCGGGTACCGGCCCGAGGAGTACGCCCTGTTCGACGTGGAGTGGAAGCGGCGCGGCAGGATCCAGGACGAGCTGCTGGAGACGCTGCTGAAGGCGTGGACCGGGGAGGAGTTCGAGTACCGGGGCCGAACGGTGCGGGTCACTCCGCGCCCGTTCACCGACCCGCACCCCCTGCTGCTGGTCGGCGGCTCCTCGCAGGCCGCCGCCCGCCGGGCCGCCCGGCTCGGCCTGCCCTTCTTCCCCAGCGCGCATCTGCCCGAGCTGGAGGCGTACTACAAGGAGCGGCTCGTCGAGTACGGCACCGAGGGCTGGACGATGATGCCTGCCGCCGAGACGCCCCTGCTGCACATCGCCGAGGATCCCGACCGGGCGTGGGCCCGCTGCGGCGGGCACTTCCTGCACGAGGCACGGACGTACGCCTCGTGGCAGTCCGGGGACGTACGGTCCGCCGTGAAGTCGGCGGCCACCAGCGTGGACGAGCTGCGCGCAGAGGGCGTGTACCGGATCGTGACGCCGCAGGAGTGCGTGGCGCTGGGGTTCGACAACTACGTGCTGCACCCGCTGTCGGGCGGGATGCCGGTGGAGGAGGGGTGGCACAGCCTCAGGCTGTTCTGCGAGCGGGTGCTGCCCTGCCTCGGCGACTGACGCCCCGCCCGCGCCGCCACCCGGCCCCGCACACAACGACACCGCCGCCCCGGCTCGGGCAGTGGCCGAGCCGGGGCGGCGGCGGAGATACGGGAGGAGGGGCAGCGGGGACTTGGCCCTTCCCCCCGAGTTCGGGGGCCGCTCAGCCCATCTCCTCCAGCTTCTTGCCCTTGGTCTCGGGCACGAACTTGAGGATGAACGGGATGGAGAGGAAGGCGAACACCGCGTACATCACGTACGTCAGCGACAGGTTCCAGTCCGACAGGTCCGGGAAGGTGATCGTGATGACCCAGTTGGCGATCCACTGGGCCGAGGCGGCCACGCCCAGGGCGGCGGCGCGGATCTTGTTCGGGAAGACCTCGCCGAGCATGACCCAGACGACCACGCCCCAGGACATGGCGAAGAAGAGGACGAAGGCGTTGGCGGCGATCAGCGCGACGTAGCCCTGCGCGGTCGGCAACGGGTCGCTGCCGTTCTGGAAGGAGAAGGCCCAGGCGGCCGCGGCGAGCGAGATGCCCATGCCGACGGAGCCGATGAGAGCGAGCGGCTTGCGGCCGAGGCGGTCGACGAAGATCATCGCGATCACGGTGCCGATGATGTTGATGATCGAGGTCTCGAACGAGTAGAAGAACGAGCTCGACGGGTCGACGCCCACGGACTGCCACAGCAGGTTCGAGTAGTAGAAGATGACGTTGATGCCGACCAGCTGCTGGAAGACGGAGAGGCCGATGCCGATCCACACGATCGGCAGCAGACCGAACCGGCCGCCCAGCAGGTCCCTGAAGGTCGACTTGTGGTCGCTCTTCATGGCCTGCTCGATCTCGGTGACCCGGCCGTCCAGGTCCGCGCCGCCCTCGACGTCGGCGAGCACCTTCTTGGCGTCCTCGATGCGGCCGACGCTGATCAGATAGCGCGGGGACTCCGGGATCGCGAAGGACAGCAGGCCGTAGACCAGGGCGGGTACGAGCATCACCCCGAGCATCCACTGCCAGGCTTCCAGGCCCGCGACCGTCCCGCGCTCCTCGCCGTCGGCCATGTTGAGGATGGCCCAGTTGACGAGCTGGGAGACGGCGATGCCGATGACGATGGCGGCCTGCTGGAACGAGGCGAGCCGGCCACGATAGGCGGGCGGGGCGACCTCGGCGATGTAGGCCGGGCCGATCACGGAGGCCATACCGATGGCGATGCCGCCGAGGACACGCCAGGCGGCGAGGTCCCACGCGGCGAAGGGGAGGCCGGAACCGACGGCGCTCACGGCGAACAGCACCGCCGCGATCTGCATGACGCGGATCCGGCCGATGCGGTCGGCTATGCGGCCGGCGATCGCGGCGCCCAGGGCACTGCCGAGCAGGGCGCTGGCGGCGACGGTCCCGGTGACACCCGAGCTGAGGTCGAACCGGGCCTGGATGCCGCCGTTGGCTCCGTTGATCACGGAGCTGTCGTAGCCGAAGAGGAAGCCGCCCATGGCGGCCGCCGCGGTGATGAAGACGACGTGCCCGAGATGTTCGGGGTGAGCCGTCCTGGCTCCTGACGTCTGTGCCTGCGCTGTGCTGGTCACGTGTACTCCTCGGGCCACCGGCAACGCTGCCGGGTGGGGGTCAGCCGCTCCAAGTAGTGATACCTGAAGGTAAAAGCAACGTTGCAGAGACTATGCCTTCAAGTTTCGAAGTCAATAGGCGAGTGGCTATGAGTTTCACGACGCGATTAGGTGACGTGCGTTCACTTCTTGAAGAGATGGTGAAAGTGGCTGGGTGCCGACGGGCTCACGCCCCGAGGCCGGCCTCAGCGCAGACGCTGGCTGATGACCTTTGACACACCGTCGCCCTGCATGGAGACGCCGTACAGCGCGTCGGCGACCTCCATCGTGCGCTTCTGGTGCGTGATCACGATCAGCTGCGAGGCTTCCTGAAGCTCCTGCATGATGCGGATCAGCCGCTGGAGGTTGGTGTCGTCGAGGGCGGCCTCGACCTCGTCCATGACATAGAACGGGCTCGGCCGGGCCTTGAAGATCGACACCAGCATCGCGACCGCGGTGAGTGAGCGCTCACCACCCGAGAGCAGCGACAGCCGCTTGACCTTCTTGCCGGGAGGACGCGCCTCGACGTCGACACCCGTGGTGAGCATGTTGTCGGGATCGGTCAGGATCAGCCGTCCCTCGCCACCGGGGAAGAGCCGGCTGAAGACGCCCTCGAACTCGCGGGCCGTGTCCCGGTATGCCTCGGTGAAGACCTGCTCGACCCGCTCGTCGACCTCCTTGACGACCTGGAGCAGATCGGCGCGGGTCTTCTTCAGGTCTTCCAGCTGCTCACTGAGGAACTTGTGCCGTTCCTCCAGCGCCGCGAACTCCTCCAGGGCGAGCGGGTTGACCTTGCCGAGCTGCTGGTAGGCCCGCTCGGCGGCCTTGAGCCGCTTCTCCTGCTCGGCCCGGACGAAGGGCTTGGGCTGGTTGCGCGGGTGCTCGGGGTCCTCGGGGAGCTGCTCGCCCTCGGCGGCCAGGGAGGGCGGTACGAGCTGATGGGGGCCGTACTCGGAGACGAGCCCGGCGGGCTCCACGCCCAGTTCCTCCAGCGCCTTGGTCTCCAGCTGCTCGATCCGCATCCGCTTCTCGGCGCCGAGGACCTCGCCACGGTGCACGGAGTCGGTCAGCTTGTCGAGTTCGGCCTTGAGGTCGCGGCCCTGGCCACGGGCGACGGTGAGTTCCTGCTCGCGCCGCGCCTTGGCCGCGTCGGCGGCGGTGCGCTCCTCGTCGGCGCGGGCGAGGGAGACCTCGACGTGCGCGAGCAGTTGGCGCGTGCCGGAGGCGACGGCTTCCGCGACGGCCGCCTCGTGCCGCAGCCGGGCCCGCCGCTGCTCGGCACGCGCGCGTGCGTCGCGCTCCGCTCGGGCGGCGCGGTCGAGGGAGTCGGCGCGCCCGGCGAGGCCCTTGACGCGTTCCTCGTGCGTACGGACCTGGAGGCGGGCCTCCATCTCGGTCTGGCGGGCGTTGGCACCGTCGGCGGCGAGACGGTCCCGTACCGACGTGTCGGGTTCCTCCTCGACCGGCATCTCCTCGGCCACGGCGAGCCGCTCGGCGAGTTCCTCGACATCCGTCAGGGCCTTGTCGAGGGCGTCCTGGGCCCGCGCGGCGGCGGCCACGGAGCGCTCCGCCTCGCCTGCCGCTCCTCTTGCCTGGCCTGCGAGCCGACCGAGTTGCTGGGCGACTGTCGACTTCTCCCGGTCGGCGGCCCGGCGCCGCTCTCCCAGCTCTTCGACGAGCGCGGCGGAAGCCTTGCGGCGTTCGGCTGCCGCGTGCTGGGCCTCGGTGAGCTCTTCGCAGCGCACGGCCAGCTCTTCCAACTCGGCGGCGGCCTCGTCCACGGAGGCCTGTACTTCGAGGAGGCTGGGGGCGCCGGCCGAGCCGCCGTGGGCGAAGTGGGCGCCGAGGAGGTCGCCTTCGGCGGTTACGGCGGTGAGGTCGGGGTGGGCGTAGACGAGTTCCTCGGCCTCTTCGAGGGTGGGGACCACGACGATGCCCCGCAGGAGACGGCGTACGGCGGGCATGAGCTCGGAAGGGCCGCGGACGAAATCTGCCACGTTTCGCTGTCTGGCGTCTGCGGGTTCGTTGTGGCTGGTCGCGCCGTTCCCCGCGCCCCTGGGGGGCGCCTCCGGCTCCCCCGCCAGCAGCAGTGACGCCCGGCCACCGTCCTGCTTGCGCAGCAACCGGATCGCCTCCGCCGCCGCGGACGGTGACGTCACCGCGATCGCGTCCGCCGCCGCCCCGAACGCCGCCGCCAGGGGAACCTCGTAGCCCGGCGTCACGGTCAGCAGTTCCGCCGCCGGGCCCAGCAGGCCGGTGAGGCGGTCCTTCGCGCCGAGCAGTATCCCCGTGCCGTCCTTGCGGCGCAGCCCCAGTGCCAGCGCCTCATGGCGGGCCTGGGTCGCGGCCCGTCCGCGCTCCGCCGCGGTGGCCGCCTCGCGAGCCGCGGTGAGGGCGGCCTCCGCCTCGGTGAGCTGCTGCTTCGCCGTCTCGTGCTGCTCGCCGAGTTCCGCGTCGCCGGCGTCCAGGCCGTCGACCTCGGCCTTCAGCGCCTCGTACTCCTCCTGCGCGGCGAAGGCCCGCTCCTGGGCCTCGTCCCGCGCGGCGGCCAGGCGGTCGATCTCGGCCTGGGCCGAGGCCGCACGCGAACGGGCCGCGTTGACCTGCCCGTTCAGCCGGGCCAAGCCCTCACGACGGTCGGCGATGGCACGGGCGACGTCCTTCAGCCGCCGTTCTTCCTGGGCGAGTTCGCGTTCCAGCTCGGCGCGGTGGGCGACCGTGTCCTCCAGGGCGTGCTCGGCAGCCTCCAGGGCCGCTTCGAGTTCGGCCTCCTGCTCACGGATCCGGGCGGCCTCGCGCTCCATGTCCTCGGGGTCGCGGCCCCGGCGCTCCTCCGGCGGCGCGGACGTCGCGCTCTTCACGCGCGCCTCGGCCAGCGAGATCGTGCCGCGCACCCGCTCGGCGAGCTGCGACAGCTCGTACCAGGTCTGCTGGGAGCGCTGGAGGCGCGGCGTGAGCTGCCGTACCTCGTCCTCCAAGAGGGCCTCGCGCTGAAGCGCCTTTCTCAGCTCCTGCTCGGCGGCTTCCTTGCGCTCCTTGAGCGCGGCCTCGTCGGCGACCTCGGTCCGGAGCGCCTGACGGAGCCGTACGAGATCGTCGGCGAGGAGGCGGAGCCGGGCGTCGCGCAGATCGGCCTGGATGACGGCGGCCCTGCGCGCCACGGCCGCCTGGCGGCCCAGCGGCTTCAACTGCCGGCGCAACTCGTCCGTCAGGTCCTGCACGCGCGCCAGGTTGGCCTGCATCGCGTCCAGTTTCCTGAGGGCCTTCTCCTTGCGCTTGCGGTGCTTGAGGACGCCCGCCGCCTCTTCGATGAAGGCGCGGCGGCCCATGGGGTCGGCGTGCAGGACGGAGTCGAGCTGGCCCTGGCCGACGATGACGTGCATCTCACGGCCGATGCCGGAGTCGGAGAGGAGTTCCTGGATGTCGAGGAGACGGCAGGTGTCGCCGTTGATCTGGTACTCGCTGCCGCCGTTGCGGAACATGATCCGCGTGATGGTGACCTCGGCGTACTCGATGGGCAGTGCTCCATCGGAGTTGTCGATGGTCAGCGAAACCTCGGCACGGCCAAGTGGCGGACGGCCGGTGGTGCCGGCGAAGATGACGTCCTCCATCTTGCCGCCGCGCAGCGACTTGGCACCCTGCTCGCCCATGACCCAGCTGAGCGCGTCCACGACATTGGACTTGCCCGAGCCGTTCGGACCGACGACACACGTGATCCCCGGCTCGAACCGGAGTGTGGTCGCCGATGCGAACGACTTGAACCCGCGGAGGGTCAGGGCCTTGAGGTGCACGGCGCTGGACTCTACCTTCCGCCGGTATCCCACTCCATGAACCCGCGGTTTCACCGATGAACGTGCAGGGCACACCAGACGTTAAAGAGGGTGAAAGGATGCGCGGGCCAGTAAGCGGGGGGCAAGAAAGAAGGGACGCCGAAGCGTCCCTTGCAACTTCTGACGACTGACTTACCAGTCGCCTGACAATTACTTAGCGGTTGGATACGGGCCGCCCAACCACTGCTTGTGCTGTTGTAGAGCGATGCAGTGATCAGGTGAGCGCAGGCTCCGCCTGGTGTGCGTCGATGCTCTCCATGATCCTGTCGTGAGAAGCGGCAGCCGTCAGCGCGTCGTTCTCCGCCTGGATTCGTCCGAGCTCGGATTCCAGGTCCTGTACGCGCTGCTGGAGCCGTCGCATCTCGGCGAGGAGTCGAGGGTCGGAGCCGCCGACGTAACCGAGAAGCGCCTTTGCCATGATGGATGGTCCTCCACACTGAGTGACCGACCGAAGCGGTGTGGGTCGTGAGGGATTCGCACCCGCGGTTGCTTGGCAGGCCTTGAGTTGTACTGCCGTTCAGCCACGCCAAACAGCGAAGGTGCGCGGGGCTTTCAGCGTCTCACCAAAAAGTTTGACGGTCAACACGATCACGCCCCGTATTGGCGGGCGAACCCGGGGGCGCACGGCCGGAAAGCGGCTGTGCGGCGACTCCTGCGGGGCCCTCGGGGCGTGGCGATCATCCTTGAGTGCGGAGCCTGCCATCGCACGCGCTTCTTGGCAACCACCTGCTCATTTCTGCTCGGGGCAGTTGCCGGTGGCAGATCCCTCCGCTTGTGCCAGGGCCGGTTTACAGAAATGGCTCAGCGGATGGCGAAGCCGTCGTAACCCCCGCGAGGTGTGTCCCAGATCTCGGTGACACCGTCGACCCGCCCGGGCGTGTCGTCACCCTCGAGCCAACCGAGGAGCCCTTCACAGCCTTCTCGCGAGCCCTCCGCGACCACCTGGACCCGGCCGTCGCCCAAATTGAGAGCAAAACCACTCAGGCCGCCGATCTCGAGGGCCTTGGCCCGCGTGAACCAGCGGAAACCCACACCTTGGACGCGTCCACGCACCCAGGCGACCAGCCGCACATCCTCGCTCATGACTGCAACCTAACGGGCCAATGTCTCTCTGGGCACTTCCTCCCCTGGCGCTATGGGGTACCGTCCCCACCCAATGAATCCCATATGAAACTCACACGATCGAGTGAGTTCTGTGAGGATCTTGAGACCGCAGGGACGAGGAAGGCCAGGACATGGGACGCCACCGACGCTCCGCCGCCGGACGCGCCGCCACGGGCCGCGCCACGGGGGTCACACATACGGACGGCTCCTACGCGGAGGGCCACGACCCACGGGACTCGTACGGCGGCGAACGCCCGACGATGGGCATCGCGCCCTATCTGAACCCGGAGGCGTACGCCGAGGCCTACGCGCAGAGCGACGCCTACCTCTTCGCCGCGGACGACGACTACGACCGGATCACCGGCACCACGACCTTCCCCAACGAGGAGACCGCCGTCTTCCGCAGTGACGGCTTCACGCCCAGCGCCGGCTCCCGGCGCCCCGGGGGCGGCTCGCACCGCCGCCGCAGGAAGAAGGCCGTGGCACCGGTGAAGACCGGACTGCTGGGCGTCTCCGCGGCGGTCGCCCTGGGCACCGTCGCGGTCGCCACGGGTGTGGTGCCCGGCATCGACAACTACCAGCTCGGCGGCGGCAACGGCGCGGACAAGGTGCAGGCCGCCGACACCCCGACCAACGCCCCCGACGAGCAGGGCGGGACGTCCGGCAGCGCCGACAGCCACGACAACGGCGCCCCGACGAGCCGTGACGTCGAACGGCCCGCCTCGCCGGCCCCGTCGACGTCGTCGGCCGCGCCGACGAAGACCCCGTCGAAGAAGCCGTCGGCCACCCCCAGCCAGAAGCCGAAGGGGACTCCTTCGCGTACGGCCACGAAGGCCCCGCAGAAGGAGAAGGAGCCGGAGCGGGAGAAGACCACCGCTCCCGTGGAGATGTCGGCCCGGGCGGCCGCCGCGGCCGAGGTGCTCCAGCTCGTCAACCAGGAGCGCGCGCAGGTCGGCTGCAGCGCGGTCGCCGCCAACAGCTCGCTCACCGATCTGGCCCAGGACTTCAGCGAGGACATGGCCGCGCGGGGCTTCTTCGACCACACCGATCCCGGCGGGGCATCCCCGTGGGACCGGGCCGCGAAGGCCGGCATAACCGACCTCGGCGGCGAGAACATAGCCCGCGGCCAGGCCGACGCCGCCGCGGTGATGGAGGCCTGGATGAACAGTCCGGGCCACAAGGCCAACATCCTGAACTGCGACTTCAAGACCCTGGGAGTCGGCGTGCACTTCGGTGCGGGCGGGCCCTGGTGGACGCAGGACTTCGGCTACTGAGAAAGCCCCGGGGAAGGGTCGCAGCCACTGGGCATGTTCGGGTCAGCCCAGCTAGCCGTCGTGAGCCTCTCTGTGCATGCCCATGCACAGGGCCCAGACGATGAAGACGTTGATGGCGACCAACGCCAGGGCCCATAGCGGGTAGTACGGCACCCAGAGGAAGTTGGCCAGCGCGCCCAGGCCGGCGACGAGCACCCCGAAGAAGCGTCCCCACAGCGCTCCGCCGAGTACGGCGCAGCCTGCGATGACGAGGACGATTCCCAGAACGAGGTGAACCCAGCCCCAGCCCGCCAGGCTGAACTCGAACACGTAGTGACGTGTCTGGAGGAACAGGTCGTCCTCAGCAATGGCAGCGATCCCCTCGAAGATCGCCATTGCTCCGCCGAAGATCATCAGCGCTGCCGCGAAATTGGTGGTACCGGACGTGGGCCCGTGCCAGGGACGCGGGTCGACGTCGGCCCATACAGGTTGGGGGGCATCACGGGCCATGTCGGCCTCCTCGGGTCGCAGAGCCATCCGGTCAGCCGACCTGCGGACTGACTCGATCCCTGATCTCAGCGTGGCACGACGGCATTCCGTCGGCATTCCGACGCGTGGCGCCGACTGCGCGGGCAGCCGTGGCCGGTGAGTAGCTGACCCCGGGTGCGCGCACAGCACGTACAGCAAGGGGCTCCCGTCCGGTCACGGTGACCGAACGGGAGCCCCTTCGCGCGTCAGCGGCTACGCGGCGACCGCGGCACGCCCCTGCGCGAACACCCTCGCGGTCTCGGCCACCCGTCGCCCCAGGTGCTCGGCCGTCGCCACGTCGGCCTTGTGGACGGCCTCCGGGCCCTGGTCGGCGTTGGTCTGGGCGGCGGCACCGGTGAAGACGCCCAGGCGGTTGAGGTCGTGCTCGGAGCCGGCGCTGCTGTTCCAGCCGGGGAGCAGACCGAGGTTGATCCAGTGCATGCCGAGCTGAGCGGCGAGAATCTGGAAGAACTGCAGGGTGTGCAGCTTGTCGCCGCTCTTGGACGCGGAGTTGGTGAAGCCGGCGGCCAGCTTGTCCGTCCACGCCTGCTCGGCCCAGCGCTTGGAGGTGGCCTCCGCGAAGACGTGGAAGGCACCGGACGCGGTGCCCATGTAGGTCGGCGAGCCGAACACGATGGCGTCCGAGCCGTCGAGGGTCTCCCACTGCTCCTCGGTGATCTCGTCCACCTTGATCAGGTGCACCTCGGCACCCGCCTCGACGGCACCGGAGCGGACGGCCTCGGCGATGACGGCGGTGTGGCCGTAGCCGGAGTGGTAGGCGATGGAGATGACAGGGGTGGTCACGTGCGTACTCCTGAAATGGGCAGCTCACTGGCGATACCCCAAGGAAAGCACTAACCTTTAGTTAGTGCAACCTGCCGGTTAGCGCTGCGTTCGAGTACGCTTCAGATATGGACACCACGCAGGAGCACTCGGAGGCGCAGGACCTCCCGTACGACGTGTTCGCCAAGGCATGTCCTTCGCGCAACACGCTGGAGCACGTCACGGGCCGTTGGGGCGGACTCACGCTCGGCGCCCTGTACGAGGGCTCGCTGCGCTTCAACGAGTTGCGCCGCCGGGTCGACGGCGTCAGCGAGAAGATGCTGTCCCAGACCCTGCACGCCCTGGAGCGGGACGGCCTGGTCCACCGCGAGGCCCAGCCGACGAACCCGCCACGGGTCGACTACGAGCTGACGCCCCTGGGCCGCGGGGTCGCCGAGCGGCTGCTGGCCCTCATCCACTTCGTGGAGGGGCAGATGGACGACGTGCTGGAGGCACGTCAGCGCTACGACGGGACGCGCGGCGCCCTCTGACACTTCGAGCAGAAGTAGCTGGACCGGTTCATCCAGGGCCGTCGGCGCATCGGCGTACCGCAGCGCTTGCACGGCAGTCCCTCACGGCCGTACGCGTCGAGCGACCGGTCGAAGTAGCCCGACTCGCCGTTGACGTTGACGTAGAGGCTGTCGAAGCTCGTGCCGCCCACCGCGAGGGCGGCGTTCATGACGTCCCTTACGTGGCCCAGGAGTTCGAGGCTGCGCGGGCGCGTGAACGTACCGGTCGGGCGCTCGTAGTGCAGACGGGCACGCCAAAGGGCCTCGTCCGCGTAGATGTTGCCGACGCCACTGATCAACGACTGGTCGAGCAGGGCCCGTTTGATGGTCGTGCGCTTGCGGCGCAGGGCCTGGTGGAAGGCCTCGTCGTCGAAGAGCGGGTCGAGGGGATCGCGGGCGATGTGCGCGATGACGTCGGGCAGACCGTCGGGGGTGTTGTCGTGCAACGACAGCCCACCGAAGGTGCGTTGGTCGACGAAGCGCAGTTCCGTGCCGAGGGTGTCCGCGAACCGGAACCGGATCCTGAGGTGCTTCTCGTCGGGCGCGCTCTGCGGCTGGACGAGCAGCTGACCGCTCATGCCGAGGTGGGCCAGGACCGACTGGTGCGTGTCCTCCAGGGGCAGCCACAGGTACTTGCCACGGCGGCTCGGCGTGCCGATGCGGTGGCCCTTGAGGCGGTGCGCGAAGTCGTCCGCGCCGGCGATGTGCCGGCGGACGGCACGCGGGTGCAGCACCTCGGCGTCGGCGACCGTGCGATGGGCGACCCACCGCTCCAGGCCACGCCGTACGACCTCGACCTCGGGCAACTCGGGCACGACTCTCCTTCGCGGTGCCGGTGACTGGCTGTCCGCAGCGTAGCGCGAGGGTCCGTTCAGTCCGCAGGGCCGTCGGGCCGTATCCGCCCGTCGGCGGTGAGCCCCCGGGTCAGCAGGGCGTCGGCCTCGCCCGTGCGGCCCTGGTCGCGCAGCACCTCGACGAGATCGTCCAGCGCGTGCCGGTCGCCCTGGTCGAGGAGCACGCGCAGTTCATCGGCCCGGCCGAGCCTCTTGAACAGCTCGCGCAGGCCATAGGGCGGGGTGTCCTCGGCATCGGAGAGCAACGCGATGGCCCGGTCGGCCTCACCGCGCGCCACGAGAGCGTCGACGAGCGCGTCCGTGAGCCGGAACGCGGCTCTTGCCGTGCCCTTCCGGGCGTGCAGCCGCACCGCCTCGTCCAGGTCGCCCTCCCCGATCGCCAGCCTCGCCAACTCCCCGGCCGCGTAGGCGTCGCCCGCCTCCGCCCGCGCCCGCAGGTCGTCCACCCGGCCGGCGGCACGCAGCAGCTCGGCCAGTTCCGACCCCACGTAGGCGCCGGTGTCGGCGATCGGGGTCAGGACCGCCACGGCCCGGTCGATGTCCCCACGCTCCCGCAGCAGCCGGGCCGCCTCACCCGCCGCGTCGGCATGCCCCTCCGCCGCACGCGCCAGCAAGGTGTCGAGGTCGCCGCTCTCCGCGAGCAGGTGCGCCAGCGTGAAGTCGAGATCCCCGCTGCCCTGGTCGGCGAACTCCCACAGCACCTCCAGTCCCTCTTCCGTACGGCCCTTCTCATGGAGGAGTTCCGCGAGGTTCCAGGCCGCCGCGAAGTACCCGGCCTCAGTCAGTTCGTACAGCCGCTCGACGTTTCCCTCCTCCTTGAGCAACTCGGCAAGGAAGAGGTGCGCGTCGTCGTACTCGCGTTCATGGAGCATCTCCAGGATGGGGATGGCCCGTTCGTTCTCGCCCTCGTCGTGGAAGAGTTGAGCGAGCCGATTCCAGGACCACAGGTCGTCCGGGTCGAGGTCCTCCAGCAGCAGCGAGATCGCCAGCCGGGGATGCCCGTACTCGATGAGATGGCCGACGGCGTACTCGTTGCCCTCCTCCGCCAGGTCGAGCAGTTCCTCGAAGTCCCAGCCCGCGAGGATCGTCCGGTAGAGGGCCGCCTCCGGGTGGGCGGAGGCGGTGAGGCGGTCCGCCATCTCCTGGGCGCCGTCGGGGTTCCCCGTCCTGCGGTACAGCTCGCCCAGCTCCTGCATCGCCGAGGATGAGCCCCTCTCGACCGCCTTGCGGAACAACGGTACGGCGGCACCGACCCGCTGCCGGGCGGCTGCGGCCGATGCGGTCCTGACGATGTCGGCGGTGTCCGTCAGGTGCTCCGCACAGGCTTCCCAGAACGTCTCCGGCGGCGGTACGGCGCGCCGCACCCGGCCGGTGTGCTGAACGAGGTAGTCGGCCACCCGGTAACCGTCGGGACGGCCCATCGCCGGGCCGTCGCTCACCGGGACGAGGGCTGAAGTGGCACCCAGCTGGGGGCGGGTCGCGTAGTCCAGCGCCTCCTCGAACCAGCCGTCCGGGGCGGTGGCCCGCTCGGCGGGGCCGCAGTAGCCGGGCGCGGCGGCCCGCAGCAGGCCCTCGGGAACCGGGGACCGCACGCCCAGCAGCGTCGCGTCGACGGCGGCGGTCATCAGCGCACGGGCATAGGGGCCGGCGTGCTCCCACCGGTGGACGAGCTGCGGTGCGCCGGCGATGACCTGGGTGAGCCCGAAGTCGCCCGCCTCCAGCGCGGTGCGCAGTCGCTCGTCCGACGCGGCGAGCGCGGCCGCGCGTTCCTGTTCGGCCGGGGTGAAGGCGGCGCCGACATGAACGACGTCCGCGAGTTTGAGGAGCTCACGCTCGGCGCGATGCCGATCGTCGGCGTCCGCGGGGACGGGGCAGGCGGTCCAGGTGTCGTAGTAGTGCGGCCAGAGCGTGCCGACGATCACCACCTGCTGGGGCGGCGCCAGCAGGGCACGCACCGTCGCGGCGGTCATCTGGTGCGGACCGGACACGTGGTTCTGCAGCTCGTCCAACCAGACCACCAGCCGCCGGGGTGACAGACCGACGAGTTGCTCGATCTGGCCGGCGTCGGCGGGGTGGCACAGCCACCAGTCGGGCAGCAGGGCGGAGACCGCCTCGTACAGCGAACGGGTCTTGCCCACCGAGGAGCCGCCCACCAGGAGCACGAATCCACCGTCGCGCGCCGCCGCCTCGATCAGCGGGCGCGCCCCGTCGCCCTCCCGTGTGTCCAGGTCGCGTGGCACATAGGCGGGCAGGGCCGAAGGCTCGGCTCCGGTGAGGCGGATGGAACGGTGCACACCGAGGTGCAGCGGGTCGGCGTCCCGGACCCGGACAAGTCCCGGGGCCGGCGGCGGCACGGCGCCGGGAGCGGTCCACCCCGCATCGGGCCCCCGCCGCTGCCCGCCCGAGCCGGTGACGACGGTGACACTGCCGTGCACCTCCCCGATCTGGACGCTGTCCCCGGCGACGACCGAGTTCTCCACCCGGTTTCCGTGCGGCCCCGACGCCACAGGTCCTCCTGGTCAGGCGCGGTCCGTGGACCCGATACGGGCGTTGCCGCCGATCGAGCCGATCTGGATGGCGTCCCCGACGATCACGCTGTTCACGACGGTCTGGGAACGCTCGCCGGTACGAACGGCAGCGGGAGCTCGGGCCAGCAACGCCCGCACGTCCGCCGCCAGTTCGCCGTCGGTCAGCAGCGCCTTGCGGACGGCCTTGCGCAGCGCGGCCGTGTTGTCGGGGTCATCCGGGTCCTCGACCACGTCCGCGAGCGCCTCGGGCAACTCCTCACCGTCCGCGCGGACACCGAAGACGCGTTGCGCCAGCCGCCGCCCGAGGGCGACCGTCGCGGTGGCGGCCTCCTCCTGGGTACGGGCCAGCACAGCGACGCCATAGGCGCCTGCCGCCGCGGTGATGTACGGAGTGATCTCGGCGACCACCTGTACGACGTCTCCGGACACCTTTCCCCCTCGGGCCGGTGGATGAGCCGAGCGCCCGCCCCGGTGAGGGGACGGGCGCTCGGATCGCTCTGTTCGGTCAGGCGGAGGCCGACGACGCGTCGGCGTCGGGCTCAGCGATGTCCGGCTCGGCGGCATCCGCTGCCGCCTTCGCCTTCTCGGCGCGCTCGTCCGCCGCGGCCCGGATGGACCGCCACGCGGATTCCGCGGCCTGCTGCTCCGCCTCCTTCTTGCTGCGGCCGGTGCCGGTGCCGTACGAGACGCCTCCGACGCGGGCGGCAGCAGTGAAGGTCTTCTCGTGGTCGGGGCCGGTCTCCGTGACCAGGTACTCGGGCACGCCGAGCCCCTCGGTCGCGGTGAGTTCCTGGAGACTGGTCTTCCAGTCCAGGCCGGCTCCGAGGTTCGAGGACTTCTCGATCAGGGGGTCGAAGAGCCGGTGGACGAGTTCGCCCGCCGCGTCCAGACCCTGGTCGAGATAGACCGCGCCGATCACCGCTTCCAGGGTGTCGGCGAGGATCGATGCCTTGTCCCGGCCGCCCGTGCCCTCTTCACCCCGGCCGAGCCGGATGAAGGAGCCCAGTTCGAGCCCGCGGCCGACCTCCGCCAGCGCACGCGAGTTGACCACCGCGGCCCGCAGTTTGGCCAGTTGGCCTTCGGGCAGGTCCGGGTGGGTGCGGTACAGCGTGTCCGTGACAACGAGGCCGAGGACGGAGTCCCCGAGGAACTCCAGGCGCTCGTTGGTGGGCAGGCCGCCGTTCTCATACGCGTACGACCGGTGGGTCAGCGCACGCACCAGAAGGGCGGACTCGAGCTTGTACCCGAGCCGCCCTTCCAACAGCGTGTGGGACGAGGCCTGGCTGTCCGCCTTCTTGCGGGCGTGTGGGTCCGCCTTGGCGTCTTCCGCCTTCTTGGCAGTGGACACAGTGCCTCTCACCAGCCGCTCAGACCTCGAGGACCTGGCGCTTGTTGTAGGTGCCGCAAGACGGGCACGCAATGTGCTGCAGCTTGGGCTCGTGGCAGCGCTCGCACGCAACCAGGGTGGGGACCGCAGCCTTCCACTGCGACCGGCGGTGGCGCGTGTTGCTGCGCGACATCTTCCGCTTCGGAACAGCCACGGCTACTTCTCCTGCTTCTCGTCGACGCCCGGTTCGGCGCCGCTCATCTCGTCCTTCTCGCCGTCTTCGAGTGAACCGGCGAGTCCCTGCAGTGCCGCCCAACGGATGTCGACGGCGTCATGGTGGTGGTCCGGGTCGTCCGCAAGGCGTGCGCCGCACTCGGCGCACAGTCCCGGGCAGTCTTCCTGGCACACCGGCTGCATCGGCAGTGCGAGCACCACCGCATCCCGCAGCACGGGTTCGAGGTCGAACAAGCCGTCCTCGAGAAAGAGCCTGTCCTCGTCGTCCTCGGCGTCGTCGCCCGGTTCCGCGCTGTGATGGCGGCCCCGGTCGTCGGCGTCAGGGTACGAGAACATCTCCTGGAATTCCGCTTCGACGTCGAGCTGAAGCGGCTCCAGACACCTTACGCACTCCCCCTCGGCCTGTGCACGGGCGGTGCCTGTGACAAGCACACCTTCCATGACCGACTCGAGTCGGAGTTCGAGCTCCACCGGGGCGCCTTCCGGCACTCCGACGACCCCCTGGATACCGAAGTCCTTGGGGGCGTCGATCGTGCGGGTCAGGCGCTGCAACGCACCGGGCCGCCGGCCCAGCTCGTGTGTGTCGAACACGAGAGGGTTGCGGTGGTCGAGGCGGGCTGTCACGCCATTCCTGCTTTCGATCTGCTGAGCTCAGAGGGTCACTGCCCTGCGGTGTTCCCGGGCAGCTTTGATCGCGGACGTACGCGCGACCGAAGAGCCAGGATACTGGACCTTTCCCTCACGGCCCAATCCGGCGGTCCCCTACTGGCCTCGCCCCTGCTCGTAGGCCCGCAGCTGCTCCGCACTGATCATGCTCGTGTCGAAGAGGCTGGTCTCGTCGAGAGCGTAGCCCTGCTCGCCCTGCGCGGCCTGGTGCGGGACCTGGTGCTGGGCCTGGTTCGGGTCGTACGCGGCCTGCTGGGGGTCGTAACCCTGGTAGGCGTAGGGATCGGCCTGCTGGTAGCCGTAGGGGTCCTGCTGGCCGCCGTACTGCTGCTGGTAGCCGTACGGATCCGCGGTCTGCTGCTGATAGCCGTATGCCGGCTGCACGGTCTGCGGGTCGTACTGCGGCTGCGCCGGTACGGCCGTCTGAGCGTCCCGCTCCGCGAGCGCGGCGAGGTCGGCGAGGTAGTCGGCGTCGCTGGAGTGCTGGACGGTGCCGGTGTCGTCGGCGAGGGCGCCGAGGTCGTCGGTGGCGATCCGGCCGTGCAGCTTCTGGCGGCCGCGGCCGACGGCCTCCAGGGTCTTGGCCAGGACCGCCTCGAAGGCGCCGAGCTTGATGTCGACGTAGCCGTCGGCGTTACGGCGCAGGGTCTCCGGGTCGTGGCTGCGCTCGGGGGCGTCCTCGTCCTCGTAGCCGTGCTCGTCGGTGCCGGGTCCGGTGCCGAGGAGCTTCTCGCGGCCGCGGCCGACGGAGCCGAGGGTCTTGGTGAGGACGACCTCGAAGTTGGCGAGCTTGGAGTCGACGTAGTCGTCGGCCTCCGCTCGGACGTCCTCGGCCTCCTTGCGGGCCTCGGTGAGGATGCGCTCGGCCTCGGCCTGGGAGCGGCGGGCGACCTCGGTGTCGGAGATCAGGGAGCCGCGTTCGGCGTGCGCGCCCTGGATGATCCGCTCGGCCTCCTGACGGGCCTGCTCGACCATCTGCTCACGGCCGCCGATCAGCTCCTGGGCCTGGGCGAGCGAACCGGGCAGGGCCGCACGGACCTCTTCCAGCATCGAGAGCAGTTCGGCGCGGTTGACCACGCACGAGGCCGACATGGGCATCGACCGGGCACCTGAGACCGAGGCGACGATCTCGTCGAGCTTCTTCTGCACGTCCACCGTGTGCTCGCCACTCTCTACAGCTGTGATGGAGACGGACGGGACGACTGTAGCCCCATCAGTCCTTGCGCAGGCGCTTGTTGAGGGCCTCCAGAACCAGCGGCGGTACGAGGTGGGAGACGTCGCCGCCCCAGGTCGCGACTTCCTTGACCAGGGAGGAGGACAGGAAGCTGTAGGTGGGGTTGGTGGGGACGAAGAGGGTCTCCACGCCCGACAGGCCGATGTTCATCTGGGCCATCTGCAGCTCGTAGTCGAAGTCGCTGACAGCGCGCAGGCCCTTGACGATGGCCGGGATGTCGCGCTGCTTGCAGAAGTCGACCAGGAGGCCGTGGAAGGCCTCGACCCGGACGTTTCCGTACTCGGCCGTGACCTGGCGGATCAGGTCGAGCCGCTCGTCCACCTCGAGCAGGCCCTTCTTGGCCTTGTTGATCATGACGGCGACGTAGACCTCGTCATACAGCCTGGAGGCTCGGGAAATGATGTCGAGGTGTCCGTTGGTGATCGGGTCGAACGACCCGGGACAGACGGCGCGGCGCACTACTGATCCCTCGCTCTCGGGTCCGGTCATCGTGCGTCTTCGCACGTGGAGGCGGCGCGACCGTACCAAAACGTTCCCTCGCCGTAACGACGGGCCCGGATCGCTTCGAAACCGTCCGGCCACCGGAATTCGCCGCCTCTGGTGCTGCGCTCCACGGTGACGAGCGCCTCCGCCGCGAGCCAGCCCTCTGAGCGGAGTGTGAGCAGAATCTCGCGAAGATCGTGATCTGTGACTCGGTACGGCGGGTCCAGGAAGACGAGGTCGTACGGCTCGGCGGGCGCCGGGGTCTGGATGATCTGTTCGGCTTTGCCCGCCCTTACCTCGGCGCCCGGGAGGCCGAGGTTCTTGACGTTCTCACGGACGACGCGGGCGGCTCGGGCGTCGGCCTCGACGAGGAGGGTGTGGCCGGCGCCGCGGGAGAGGGCCTCCAGGCCGACGGCACCCGACCCGGCGTAGAGGTCGAGGACCCGTTCCCCGGCCAGGGGGCCGCCGAGGAGGGACTGCCAGGTGGAGAAGAGACCTTCGCGTGCGCGGTCGGAGGTGGGGCGGGTTCCCGTGCCGGGGGGCACGGCCAGGCGACGTCCGCCGGCTGTGCCGGCGATCACGCGGGTCATCTTCGGTCCTTGTTCGGAGGTGGTTACGAAATCAGTGTGGCAGCAGGTCCGCCGTGGTTGCTCGCGCAGTTCCCCGCGCCCCTGACGGGGCGCTCCTCCTCAGCCCTTTTCCAGGTACTGCTCCCTCTCCTCGTCCAAGAGGGCGTCCAGAGCCGTCCGCAGACCGGGAAGCTGCGTCAGTTCGGGGTCCGCCGCCACCAGCGCCGCCGCCTCGTCCCTCGCCTCCGCGATGATCTCCTCGTCCTCGATGACGGCGAGGACCCGCAAGGACGTACGGGCTCCCGACTGGGCCTGGCCCAGGACGTCGCCCTCCCGGCGCTGCTCCAGGTCGATGCGGGAGAGTTCGAAGCCGTCGAGGGTGGCGGCGACCGCGTTGAGGCGCTGGCGGGCCGCACTGGCCTCGGGCATCTCGGTGACCAGCAGACACAGGCCCGCCGCCGAGCCTCGGCCGACGCGGCCGCGCAACTGGTGGAGCTGGGAGACGCCGAAGCGGTCGGCGTCCATGATCACCATCGCCGTGGCGTTCGGGACGTTGACGCCGACCTCGATGACCGTCGTGGCGACCAGGACGTCGGTCTCGCCGGCGGCGAAGCGGCGCATCACGGCGTCCTTGTCGTCGGGGTGCATCCGGCCGTGCAGGACCTCGACCGCCAGCCCCTGGAGCGGCCCCTTGCCCAGCTGGTCCGCCACGTCGAGGACGGCGAGCGGCGGGCGCTTCTCGGCCTCGTCCTCGGGGGACTTCTTCTTGCCGGTCTTCTTCGGGTCTTCCTCCTCGTCCCCGATGCGGGGGCAGACGACGTAAGCCTGATGGCCGCCCGTGACCTCCTCGCGCACGCGCTCCCAGGCGCGGGCCAGGAAGTGGGGCTTGTCGGCGGCCGGGACGACGTGGGAGGCGATGGGCGAGCGGCCGGCCGGGAGCTGGTCGAGGACCGAGGTCTCCAGGTCGCCGAAGACGGTCATGGCGACCGTGCGCGGGATGGGGGTGGCCGTCATGACGAGCAGGTGGGGCGGTTGTTTGCCCTTGCCGCGCAGGGCGTCGCGCTGCTCCACCCCGAAGCGGTGCTGTTCGTCGACGACGACCAGCCCGAGGTCGTGGAACTGCACCTTGTCCTCGATCAGCGCGTGCGTGCCGATGACGATTCCGGCCTCGCCGGTGACCAGGTCGAGCAGTGCCTGGCGGCGGGCCGCGGCGCCCATGGACCCGGTCAGCAGGACCACCTTCGTGGCCTGCTCGGCCCCGCCCAGCATCCCGCCCTCGGCCAGCTCGCCCATCATCTCGACGATCGAGCGGTGATGCTGCTGGGCCAGTACTTCGGTGGGCGCGAGCATGGCGGCCTGACCACCGGCGTCGACCACGGCGAGCATGGCGCGCAGGGCCACCATCGTCTTGCCCGATCCGACTTCCCCCTGGAGCAGCCGGTGCATCGGATGCTCGGTCGCGAGGCCGTCGAAGATCTCCCTGGAGACCTTCTGCTGGCCCTCCGTGAGGGTGAAGGGGAGGCGGTCGTCGAAGGACGCCAGCAGGCCGTCCTGGCGGGGCCTGCGGGCCACCGCGGGGAGTTGGGCGTCGGCGTGGCGGCGGCGGGCCAGGGCGACCTGGAGGACGAAGGCCTCGTCCCACTTGAGGCGGGAGCGGGCGTCCTCGATGTCGGCCTTGGTGTGCGGGCGGTGGATCTTGAGGAGTGCCTCGGGCAGCGAGACCAGGCCGCGGCCCTCGCGCAGGGAGTCCGGGAGGGGGTCGACGGCCTCCTGGGCGCTGGGCAGGACCGTCTGGATCGCCTTGCCGATCTTCCAGGACTCCAGTTTGGCGGTGGCGGGGTAGAGGGGGATCAGGGCGCCGGCCCAGGTCTCCACGGTTTCCGCTGCCTCGTCGCCGGCACCGCGCAGCAACTCGTACGCCGGGTGCGCCAGTTGGAGGCGGCGGTTGAAGACGGAGACCTTGCCGGCGAACATCGCACGGGTGCCCGGCAGCAGCTCCTTGTGGGGCTTGTGAACGCCTGCGCCGAAGAAGACCAGTTGGAGGCGGCCGCTGCCGTCGGTGATCGTGACTTCGAGGCGCTGGCCCTTGCCCCGCGGGGCCTTGGCGGAGGCGAAGGAGTGCAGGCGGGCGTCCGCGACCATGGCGACCACCGTGACGTGCTCGTCCATGGGGAGGTCGGCGAGGTGGGTGAGCTGGCCGCGCTCCTCGTATCTGCGGGGGTAGTGGTGCAGCAGGTCGCCGACGGTGTGCAGGCCGAGGTGCTCGGCCATCACCTTCGCGGTGGGAGGGCCGAGCACCTTCTTCAGTGGTTCTTCCAGTGCGGGCACGAGATCCATTCCACACCACGGCACTGACAATGCCGTAGAGGTCGCATCGGCCGTCCCGGTAAACGTCCCGGAAACCCCTGGTCAGACGTTTCGATTGGGCTCTAGGATGGCCCGCTCCGGCCATCCTTTCGCGGTTACCGCCTCACCGGGACCGCCCGACCCCGCGCCGTCGCGAAGTCCCCCCACCGGCGCAGCGACGATGGACTCCCAGACCTCACAGTCATCCCAGGCACCTCAGCCACCCCGGTCACCTCATACGTTCCAGGTCGACCTGCGTGGTCTGGTGGACCTGCTCTCCCACCATCTCTACTCCAGCCCGAAGGTCTACCTTCGCGAGCTGCTCCAGAACGCCGTCGACGCCATCACCGCCAGACGCGCCGAGGAGCCGGGCGCGCCGGCCGTGGTCCGGCTGTACGCCGAGTCGGGCGCTCTGCGGGTCGAGGACTCCGGGGTCGGGCTGACCGAGGAGGACGTGCACGACCTCCTCGCGACCATCGGGCGCAGCTCCAAGCGTGCCGAGGGGCTCCAGGAGGCCCGCTCCGGCTTCCTGGGGCAGTTCGGCATCGGTCTGCTGGCCTGTTTCGTGGTCGCCGAGCGGATCCGGGTGGTCAGCCGCAGCGCCCGTACGCCGGACGCGGCGCCCGTGGAGTGGACGGCGACGGACGACGGTTCGTACACCGTGCGGACCCTGCCGGACGACGCCCGTGCCGAACCGGGCACCACCGTGCACCTGGTGGCGCGGGCCGGGGCCGCCGAGTGGCTGGCCGAGGACCGGGTTCTCGCGCTGGCGCGGGACTTCGGCTCGCTGCTGCCGTACGACGTCCGGGTCGGCGGTGAGGCGGTCACCGACCTGCCCGCGCCCTGGGACCGCCCGTACCCCTCCCCCGCCAACCGGCGGGTGGCCCTGGCGCGGCACTGTCACGACCTGTTCGGCTTCACCCCGCTGGACTCGATCGACCTGGACGTGCCCCTCGCAGGGATTCGCGGCGTGGCCTACGTCCTTCCCTCGGCGGTCAGCCCGGCCCAGCGGGCGGGTCATCGCGTCCACCTCAAGGGCATGCTGCTGACCGAGCGGGCCGAACAGCTACTGCCGGACTGGGCGTTCTTCGTGCGCTGCGTCCTGGACACCGACAGCCTGCGGCCGACGGCCTCGCGTGAGTCGCTGTACGAGGACGAGACGCTGGCGGCCGTACGGGAAGCGCTCGGCGAAAGGATTCGGTCCTGGCTGACCGGCCTCGCGGCCGGTGATCCGGAACGGCTGGCGGCCTTCCTGTCCGTGCACCACCTGGGCGTGAAGTCGCTCGCGCGGCACGACAGGGAGATGCTGCGCACGATGCTGCCGTGGCTCCCCTTCGAGACGACCGACGGGCGGCTGTCCCTGGAGGAGTTCGCGCAGCGGCACCCAGTGGTGCACTTCACGCGGACCGTCGAGGAGTACCGGCAGGTCGCGCCCATCGCGTCCGCGCAGGGCGTCGGGGTGATCAACGGCGGCTACACGTACGACAGCGAGCTGGTCGAGGCACTGCCGTCGGTGCGGCCGGGAACGGTCGTCGCCGAGCTGGACGCGGACACCGTGACCGCCCATCTGGACTCGGTCGACCCGGCCGAGGAACTGGCGCTGGCGGGCTTCCTGGCGGCCGCGCGGGCGAAGCTCGACCCGCTGGGCTGTGACGTCGTCCTGCGCGCCTTCCATCCGCTGTCCGTGCCCGCGCTGCACCTGGACGACCGAGCGGCCCGGCACGAGCAGGCCCGCGCGGAGGCGGAGGAGCAGGCCGACGACCTCTGGGCGGGCATCCTGGGCTCGCTGCGCGGCAGCGCGCCACGCGCGCGGCTGGTGCTCAACCACCTCAACCCGCTGATCCGGCGGATCAGTTCGCTGGGCGATCCGGAGCTGATCGGCACCGCCACCGAGTCCCTCTACGGGCAGGCGCTGCTGATGGCGCAGCGTCCGCTCAGGCCCGCCGACACGGCGCTGCTGAACCGCTCCTTCATCGGTCTGCTGGAGTGGGCCACGAACGGCGAGGAGGGTCGCCGATGAGCGACGTCACGGACTTCGACGCGCTGCGCCGGGCGATGGCGGAGAACTCCGAGGAGCCGGAGGGCCCCGCCCGCAACGCGCGCGCGGAGCAGCTGCTCGCCGAGGCCGAGAAGCTGAACGTCCCGCTCGCCGTGATCGAGGCGCTGGGACACCAGCTGAAGGTCTACAACTACAGCTCCGAGAAGGACAAGATGTTCGTCCCGTTCGCGCGTCTGCTGCGCCTGTGGGACGAGCGGCCCGAGGACTTCGACGAGTACGAGACGCATTCGCTGCACTGGGTCTTCAAGTGGATGTCGTCCGGCATGCTCGACCAGCCGCACGTCCCGCTGGCCTCGATCGAGAAGTGGCTCGGCGAGATGGAGCACCGCTACCGCCTCGCCGGGCACTCCGAACGGGCCGTGCGCAGTGCCGAGTTCAGCGTGGCCGCACATGTCGGGGACGTGGCGCGGGCCGAGCGGGCGTACGACGCCTGGCTGGCCGCCGACCGGGACGGCATGGCCGACTGCCACGCGTGCGAGCTGCACGGGCAGGGCTGGTGGCAGGCCGAGCGGGGCCGGGACACCGAGGCGCTCCGACTGTGGGGACCGGTCCTGGAGGGCGAGTTCACATGCGCCCACGAACCGCACACCGTCCTCGCGTCGTCCTTGGCCCCGCTGCTGCGCCTGGGCCGCCTGGACGAGGCCCGCGCCCACCATCTGCGGGGCTTCCGGCTCGTCCGGGCCATGGAGAGCATGCGCGGCGCCTACGCGGACCACGTGGAGTTCTGCGCGCTCAGCGGCAACGAGGCGCGCGGCCTGGAGCTGCTCGCCGAGCGGCCGGCGTACTTCACGGACGACGGGCATCCGCGCAGCAAGCTGGAGTTCATGGCGGTGGTGGCCCTGCTCATGGACCGTCTGGGCGAACTGGGCCTGGGCGATCAGCGGGTGCCGGGCCCGGCGGACCGTGCGTGGACCGCCGGTGAACTCGCCGCACACGCGCGCGTGGAGGCCCTCGCGCTGGCGGCGGGCTTCGACCGGCGCAACGGCACGGACCACGTCAGTAAGCAGGCACGCGCGCGTATGGCGCAGCGGCCGCTGGTGGAGCGGCTGCCGCTGGGGGTACGTACGCCGGCGGCGCGGCCGGCGGGGGTGACGGCGCCCGCTCCGGCAGGGGCCGGCGTGTCCGGGGGTTCCGAGGGCGCGGAACGGGAGCCCGACCTGGCCACGCTCCTCATCGAGGCACGGCGGCTGTCGGACACCCTGCAGCCCAACGCCATCGAGGCCTGGGCGGCCGTCTCGCGGGCCGCCGAGGGCGTCGAGCTGGCCGCCCGCGACCGGGCGGAGATCGCCGATCACCAGGCGATGGACCTGGGCCCCGAGGGCGTCGCCCTGTTCGAGGAGGCCGCCGGGCTGTACGCGGAGGCGGGCGACCCCGGCGAGGCGCTGGCGGCACGCGCGCGTGGCGCCTACGTCCGCGCGCTCAACGGTGAAGTACCCGATGCCCTCGCGGTGATCGCCGACCTGTACGACCGGGCCCTCGCGCTGTACGCCGAGGACGGCACGGGCGTACGTCAGGCGGCGGCCGTCCTCATGAGCCGGGCCCGCATCCTGATGCGGCGGGTGCACGAGGCGGAGGGCGCGACGCAGGAGGCAGCCCAGGCCGACGCCAGGGCGGCCGCCGGTGAGGTGCTCGCGCTCGTCGACGGGCAGGCCGGGGACGACGTACGGCTTGCCTCGCGGGCCGCCGAGGCGCAGGCGATGCTCGCGGAGCTGGCCGCGCTCGCCGGGGACGTGGAGCGGGCCGCGGGGCTGTTCGCGCGGGCTTCGGCGGCGTTCGTCGACGCGGGGCTGCCGTGGTTCGCGGTGGAGTACGAGGCCCGGCTGGCCGGACTCGCGCACCATCTCGGCGACATCGCGGAGGCCGAGCGGGCGCTGCGGGCGGCCCTGGAGCACGGCGGGCCGCACCTGGAGGCGCCGGGGCGGGCCCAGCTGCACCTCCAGCTTGCCGAGGTGCTCGGCGGCCGGGGGCTGGCCGAGGAGGCCGCCGAGCACGCCCTGGAGGCGGCGCACTGGGCGGACGAGGCGGGCGAGAGCCGGACGCTGGGCGCCTGGGCGCGGCAACAGCTCGGCGGCCTGCTGCTGCGGCAGGGACGGTTCGCCGAGGCCGCCGAGGTGCTGGAGTCGGCACTGCCCGACCTGACCGCCGAGATGCACGGCGACGGTGCGGTCGTCCAGACCCAGTGGTGGCTCGGCGACTGTCTGAGCGAGCTCGGCGAACACCGCGAGGCGGCCGACCGCCGGTTGCAGGCCGCCGAGATCGCCCGGCACTGGCCCGAGCAGCACGACCACGCCACGCTCGCCCACCTCGCCGCGGAGTCCCTCGGCCACGCGGGCCTGCCCGCCGAGGCGGACCAGGCGTACACGCGCGCGGGCGCGCTCTGGCGCACCCTCGGCAACGTCCACGGCCTCGTCCGCTCCCTGCGCGCCCGCGCGTGGCTGGCGCTGCGCGTGGAGGACGACGTCGAGGGCCTGGAGGGCGGCGCCGACACGGCGTCCGCATTGATGGCGAGCGCGGTCGACGAGTGCACCGCGGCGCTGGACTCCGCGGAGGACGAGGAGGAGCGGCTGCGGATGGTCGCCGAACTCGGCCACACCCATCGGCAGTTCAGCGACCTGCTCGCCCGTTCGGCCACGGAGGACGCCGAGGACGAGTCGATCCGGGCCGTGCTGGAGGGGGCACTGTCCCAAGTGACGCAGGCCGTCACGGTGTTCGCCTCGCTCGGCGACGACGCCCTGCACAGCCGCACCGGCGCCGAACTCGCCGCGGGCTGGCTGGAGGCCGACCTGGGCCGCCCGGACCGGGCCGCCGCACGCGCGCGTGCCGTGCTGACGGCGTACGAGGGCCACGACGTGGACGACGGGGCGGCCCAGGAGCGGCGGGCGGAGGCCGAGCAGATGCTCGAGGTGGTCGAGGAGCAGGACACGGAGTAGCGGGCCGCGGCCGGCCCGCGTCACTCCACGCCGATGAGCAGCAACGCCCCTTGCCGCCCGCCCCGGTACACCACGGTGTCGACGGCGAGATAGGACTCACGCACGCGTGCTTCGAGACGCTCGGCGATCGTCTCCGGCGCCTCGTCGCCCACGACGAGGGTGACGAGTTCCCCGCCGGCCGAGAGCATGCGGTCGAGGACGGTCTCCGCGGTGGCCGTGACGTCCGTCCCGATCACGGCCACATCGCCCTCGACGAGGCCGAGGACGTCGCCGGCCTGGCAGATGCCGGCCATGGTCCAGGACTGCCGTTCGGCGACGGCGACCTCGGCGTAGCGGGTCGCGCCGGCCGCCGACGTCATCGACACGACGTCCTCGTCGAAGCGCCGCTCCGGCTCGTGCACGGCGAGCGCCGCGATGCCCTGGACGGCGGAGCGGGTCGGGATCAGCGCCACGCGGATGCCCTCCGCGCGGGCCTGCTCGGCCGCCGCGGCCGCGGTGTGGCGCAGCTCGGCGTCGTTGGGCAGCAGCACGACCTCGCGCGCGTGGGCACGCCGTACGGCCTCCACGAGCTCCCCGCTCGCGGGCGGCTCCCCGGGGCGCGCGAGGACGGTGGTCGCACCGGCCTCGCCGTACAGCCCGGCCAGACCCTCACCCGGCACGACGGCGACGACGGCACGCTGAGCGCGCTCCCGGGGCGGCCGCCCGGCACCCGTGGTGTGCACGTCACCGGCACCGAAGTGGGTGATCCGGATCCGGTACGGCCGCCCGGCCTCGACGCCGGCCTCCACGGCGGCCCCGGCGTCGTTCACATGCACGTGCACGTTCCACAGCCCGTCACCGCCCACCACCACGAGCGAGTCCCCGAGGCCGTCGAGCCGCTCCCGCAGCCGCGCCACGGCCGCGTCCTCGGCCTCCAGCAGGTAGATCACCTCGAACGCCGGACCGCCCTCCTGCGTGCCGTCGGCGCACTCCTCGGCATCGGCGGGCGAGACGCTCCCCTCACCGCTCGGGGCGCCGTACGACCCGTCCGTCGCGTCCACCACGCGCGCGTGTCCGGCGGCGAACCGGGGCACCGCCTCCCCCGTGAGCGTCTCCACCAGCGCGCCCAGCACGGCCAGCAGCCCCCGTCCGCCCGCGTCGACCACCCCCGCGCGCTCCAGGACCGCCAGCTGTCCGGGCGTCGCGGCCAGCGCCGCACGCGCCCCGTCGTAGGCCGCCCGCGCGACCGCACCGCAGTCGTCGCCCTCGGCCCCACCGGCCGCGTCGGCGGCCGCGGAGGCGACCGTGAGGACCGTGCCCTCGACGGGGTGGGCCACGGCCTGGCGGGCGGAGTCGGCCGCCTGCCGCAGGGCGGCGCGCAGACCGGAGCCGTCGGTATGAACCGTGTCACCGTCGGCGGCGAGTACCTGGGCCATGCCGCGCAGCAACTGGGCGAGGATCGTCCCGGAGTTCCCCCGGGCGCCTATCAGGGCCCCGTGCGCCATCGCGCGGGAGGCGTCCGCGAGGCTGGGTTTCCCGACGTCGTAGGCGGTGAACACGGCTTCCACCGCCGCGACCGCCGACTCCACGGTGAGGTACAGGTTCGTCCCCGTGTCCCCGTCGGCCACGGGATAGACGTTGATCGCGTCGATCTCCTCGCGCGCCCGACCGAGTGACTCCAGCGCGAGGCCGCACCAGGTGCGCACCGCGAGAGCATCGAAGAATGTCTGCGGCACCTGCGCCACCTGCGCCTCCTTGAGCTGCCGGACGTGGCACGCAGCGTAGACCCAGACCCGGTGCGCACCGGAAGAGGGCCGGGAGCGGGGTCCTGATCAGGCATGGTAGTTTCGTTCTACTGGCGCAGTCGTTGTATGCTGCTCCGGTTGCCCGATGCAGATCGGGCCGTTCCCCTGGCAATGTCACTCAGATCTCTGATCCTAGATCTCGATCCCGGCATGCCGGGATTAACCGTAAGTGGATCTGAAGTCTTTGGAGTGACCCGTGGCTGCCAACTGCGACGTCTGCGGCAAGGGGCCGGGCTTCGGCAACAACATCTCGCACTCGCACCGCCGTACGTCCCGTCGCTGGAACCCGAACATCCAGCGCGTCCGTACCGTGGTCGGCGGGACGCCGAAGCGCGTAAACGCCTGCACCTCGTGCATCAAGGCCGGCAAGGTCTCGCGCTGACGCCAACAGCTGAGCGCGCGGCCACTGCTGGTTCGCCGCATAGAGCCGGTCCACCTCGGTGGGCCGGCTTTTTGCATGTCCGCCTTCTCACGTCCGCCTTCTCACGTCCGCCTTCTGCACGTCCGCCTTCCGCACTACGAGCGCCCGCGGAACCGCCACCCATGATCCACCGGCCCGATTCCCGCACCCAGCGCGAACCCCGCTCTGATCGCCCCGGTGACGTACTCCTTGGCCGCCGCCACCGCCTCCGGGACGGACTGGCCCTTCGCGAGCCCTGAGGCGATCGCGGAGGCTAGCGTGCAGCCCGTGCCGTGGGTGTGCCGGTTGTCGTACCGGGGCGCCCGCAGCCAGTGCTCCTCGGAGCCGTCGGTCAACAGGTCCACGGCGTCCCCGGACAGATGGCCGCCCTTGATCAGCACCCAGCGCGGCCCGTACGCCAGAACGGCCGCCGCGGCCTCCCGCAGCTGCTCCTCCGCCTCGACCTGGACGCCGGTCAGTTGCGCCACCTCGTCGAGGTTGGGGGTCGCCACAGTCGCCACCGGCAGCAGCTTCGTGCGTACGGAGTCCAGCGCGGAGGCCGCGAGCAGCGGGTCCCCGTGCTTGGACACGCCGACCGGGTCGACGACCGCCGGTGCGTCCGTCCCCCCGATCAACTCCGCCACCATCTCGACGAGTTCGGCGGACGACAGCATCCCCGTCTTGACCGCCTGGACGCCGATGTCGTCGACGACGCTGCGGTACTGGGCGCGCACCGCCTCCACGGGCAGCTCCCAAGCGCCCTGCACACCGAGGGAGTTCTGCGCGGTGACCGCCGTGATCACGCTCATGCCGTGCACACCGAGCGCGAGCATCGTCTTCAGGTCGGCCTGGACTCCGGCGCCGCCGCCGGAGTCCGAGCCCGCCACGGTGAGGACGCCCGGGATCATGACTCGATGTCCCCGCCGAAGTGGTCCCAGCCGCCCTTCTTGGTCCACGGCGCCCCGTCCACCGTCACCTGGGGCAGCGCGGACGGGTTGAGGACCTCGCCGATGACCTTCCAGCGGGCCGGCAGCTTCACGTCCGGCGGGAAGGTCGCCACGATCGCGTGGTCCTCTCCCCCGGTCAGCACCCACTGCATGGGATCGACGCCGACGGCCTGTCCGATGTCGTTCATCTGGGTCGGGATGTCGATCGCGCCGGAGCGGATGTCGATCCGGACCTTGCTGGCCTCGGCGATGTGCCCGAGGTCGGCGATCAGCCCGTCGCTGACGTCGCACATCGCGGTCGCGCCGAGCCCCGCGGCGGCCGGGCCCGCGTGATACGGCGGCTCGGGGCGCCGATGGGCCTCGACGAAGGCGCGCGGCGAGCGGAAGCCACGGGCGAGCACGGCGTATCCGGCGGCGGACCAGCCCAGCCAGCCGGTCACCGCGACGAGGTCGCCGGGCTGCGCGCCCGCCCGCGTCACGGGCTCCTGGTTGCGCAGATCGCCGAGTGCGGTGATCGACACCATGATGGTGTCGCCCCGTACGACGTCCCCGCCGACCACGGAGGCGCCCGCGACCTGGCACTCGTCACGCAGGCCGTCCATCAGCTCGGTCGGCCAGGTCACCGGGAGTTCGGCGGGGACGACCAGGCCGAGCAGCAGCGCGGTCGGCACGGCGCCCATGGCGGCGATGTCCGCGAGGTTCTGCGCGGCGGCCTTGCGGCCCACGTCGTAGGCCGTGGACCAGTCACGGCGGAAGTGCCGTCCCTCCAGCAGGATGTCGGTGCTGGCGACCACCCTGCGGTCGGGCGCGGCCACCACCGCGGCGTCGTCGCCGGGGCCGACCCGGACCGCCGGGGTGGTGGTGAGACGGGAGGTGAGCTCCCTGATGAGCCCGAACTCGCCGAGCTCACCAACAGTGCCCTTCATTGCCCTTACGCCCCTTCTGTCCCTGTCCGTACCCGGTCGCGCTTCACTACTGTCCTCGTTACGGTCGAGGTGTACGTCAACTTCGGTCGTGCCGGTACCCCGGCGCGCAAGCCCCGGCCCTCGCAGGTCTCCCCGCGACGAGCGGCGACGCGATACCGTGGCGTTCCTTTTCCCCACATGATCCTCGTGGCCGCCCTGGAGGTTCCGTGGTACAGGCGTACATCCTGATCCAGACGGAGGTCGGCAAGGCGTCGACCGTCGCCGAGACGATCAGCAAGATCCCCGGAGTCATCCAGGCCGAGGACGTGACAGGACCGTACGACGTCATCGTGCGCGCCCAGGCCGACACGGTCGACGACCTGGGTCGCATGGTGGTCGCGAAGGTCCAGCAAGTGGACGGCATCACCCGCACCCTGACCTGCCCGGTCGTACATCTGTAGCCCCCGTCTACCCTTGGCCGGTGAACTCTTTCCGTCACCGGCACATTTCTGTCCTCGGGCTGCCCGCGCTCGTCCTGCTGATCACCGCAGCGGGCTGCTCATCAGCAGACGGCAGCGCGTCGACGGCGGTTCCCAGCCCCGCCGCAACAGTGGCCGGGATGTGCCGTAACCTGGACAAAGTACTGCCGGCCAAGGTGGACGGTGCCCACCGTGAGGATCCCTCGCCCGCGTCCGCGCTGACCGCGGGCTGGGGGGACTCCGCGATCATACTGCGGTGCGGTGTCACGCGACCGCCGAAGATGGTCGACCCGAACGTGGCCAACGGGCACGACGCCGACGCCGTTCCGGGCGGGGTCGAGGGCGTCGACTGGCTGATGGAGAAGCAGGACGCCGGGGCGTACCGCTTCACCACCGCCAATCGCAAGGCGTATGTCGAAGTGGCGGTGGCCGCGGGGCACGACAGCTCGGGTGCGCTGATCGACCTGGCGTCGGCGATCAAGAAGACGATCCCGGAGCGGAAGACCTACTGAGCACCGCGGCCCCCGGCGCCGGCGTGAAGGCCGGAAGGCTCAGCGCAGCCCCGTCGACCGCCGCAGCGCCGCCTGGATCAGCCGGTCCACGAGATCCGGGTAGCTGATCCCGCTCGCCTGCCACATCTGCGGGTACATCGAGATCGGCGTGAAGCCGGGCATCGTGTTGATCTCGTTGATCACGAACTCCCCGTCCTCGGTGAGGAAGAAGTCCGCGCGCACCAGGCCCTCGCACGAGGCCGCCTCGAACGCGTCCACCGCGAGCCGCTGGACCTCGGCCGTCTCCTCCGGCGTCAGCGGGGCCGGCACGATGCCGGGCGTGGAGTCGATGTACTTGGCCTCGAAGTCGTAGTAGGCGTGCGCGTCCGGCGGCGGGATCTCGGCCGGTGCGGAGGCGCGCGGGCCGTCCTCGAACTCCAGCACCCCGCACTCGATCTCACGGCCGCGCAGCGTCGCCTCGACGAGGATCTTCGGGTCGTGCCGCTGGGCCTGGATGATCGCCTCGTCCAGACCCGACAGGTCCTCGACCTTGGTGATGCCGATCGACGAACCCGCGCGCGCGGGCTTCACGAAGAGCGGCCAGCCGTGCTCTCCGGCGAGGTCGACGATCTTCTTGCGGGCGGCCGACTCGTCCTGCTCCCACTCGCGCGGGCGGATCACCACGTACGGGCCCACCTTGAGGCCGAACGAGGTGAACACCCGCTTCATGTACTCCTTGTCCTGGCCGACGGCCGAGGCGAGCACGCCCGAACCCACGTACGGGACGCCGGAGAGCTCCAGGAGGCCCTGGAGGGTGCCGTCCTCGCCGTACGGGCCGTGCAGCACGGGGAAGACGACGTCGACGTCACCGAGTGCCTTGGGTACCGATCCGGGCTCGCTGTAGACCACTTCGCGGCTCGCGGGGTCCACGGGGAGCACCACGCCGCCCTCGCTGGACTCTGCGAGGTCCTCGACGTCGGGCGTACGCCGCTCGGTGATCGCCATGCGTTCGGGATCGTCGGCGGTGAGCACCCAGCGGCCGCCGCGCGTGATGCCGATCGGCAGGACGTCGTACCGCGTCCGGTCGATCGCACGCAGTACGGCGCCGGCGGTGACCATGGAGATCCCGTGCTCGGAGCTGCGACCGCCGAACACGACGGCCACGCGCGGCTTGCGGGGCGGCTGGTCAGGGCTCTGGGGGAGGTTCTCGGTGCTCATATCGCGTTGAGCGTACCCGCCCGTAGGGGCCGAGTCAGCGTCCGGAGGGTGGCGTTCGCTCAGCGTCGCTCCGGCTTCGCTCAGCGTCGCTCCGGCTTGGCGCTGCGCGACATGAGCTCCTTCAGGGCGACCACGGGCGGCTTGCCCTCGTGGACGATGCCGACGACCGTCTCCGTGATGGGCATGTCGACGCCGTGCCGGCGGGCCAGATCCAGCACGGACTCACAGGACTTGACGCCCTCGGCGGTCTGCTTGGTGACCGCGATGGTCTCCTGAAGGGTCATGCCCTTGCCGAGATTGGTGCCGAAGGTGTGGTTGCGGGACAGCGGCGAGGAGCAGGTCGCCACCAGGTCGCCGAGGCCCGCGAGTCCGGCGAACGTCAGCGGGTCGGCGCCCAGCACGACACCGAGCCGCGCGGTCTCGGCGAGGCCGCGCGTGATCAGCGAGCCCTTGGCGTTGTCGCCGAGCCCCATGCCGTCCGCGATGCCGACGGCGAGCCCGATGACGTTCTTCACGGCACCGCCCAGCTCACAGCCCACCACGTCGGTCTCGGTGTACGGCCTGAAGTACGGCGTGTGACAGGCGGCCTGGAGGCGCTGGGCGACGGACTCGTCGGTGCAGCCGACCACAGCGGCGGCCGGCATCCGCGCGGCGATCTCACGGGCCAGGTTGGGGCCGGTGACCACGGCGATGCGGTCCTGGCCGACCTTGGCCACGTCCTCGATGACCTCGCTCATCCGCATGGCGGTGCCGAGTTCGACGCCCTTCATCAGGGAGACGAGGACCGTGCCCGGCGCCAGCATCGGCGTCCACTCGGCGAGGTTGGCGCGCAGCGTCTGGGAGGGGACCGACAGCACCGTGAAGTCGGCGCCGGCCATGGCCTGGGCGGGGTCCGTGGTCGCGCGCATGCCCTGCGGGAGCTCGACGCCGGGGAAGTAGTCGGGGTTCGTACGGCTTGAGTTGATGGCCTCGGCGACCTCGGGGCGACGCGCCCACAGGGTGACCTCGCACCCCGCGTCGGCGAGGACGATACCGAAGGCAGTGCCCCACGAACCAGCACTCAGAACTGCCGCCTTGACGGGCTTGCTCACGTGCCCTGCCCCTCTTCCTGCTCGGCCTTTTGCTGCACGGCCTCTTCCTGCTCGGCCTCGGGCTGCGTCCGCCGGTTCTGCGCGGCAGTGCGGCGCCGTTGCTCGATGCGCTCCTGACGCGGATCGTACGGCGTCTCGGGCGCCTTCTCGCCGCGGATCTCCTCCAGCTGCCGGGTGATGGCGGCCATGATGACCTCGGTCGCCTCCTTCAGCAGGTCCGGGGTCATCTCCTTGTCGTAGAAGCGCGCGAGATCCACGGGCGGGCCCGCCAGCACCCGGTGGGTCTTGCGCGGAAGGAGGTTGAGCTTCTTGGCGTACGGCGGCAGCAGTTCGTTGGCGCCCCACTGCGCGACCGGGATCACCGGGCACCTGGTCTGGAGGGCGACGCGTGCGGCACCGGTCTTGCCGGTCATGGGCCACTGTTCCGGGTCGCGGGTGATGGTGCCCTCGGGGTAGAAGGCGACGCACTCGCCGCGCTCCACGGCGCCGATGGCGGCCCGGAATGCGCTCAGCGCGTCCGTGGTCTCCCGGTAGACGGGGATCTGCCTGGTGCCGCGCATCGCGGCGCCGACGAACCCCTTCTTGAAAAGCCCGCTCTTCGCCAGGAATCGCGGAACCCGACCGGTGTTGTACTGAAAGTGCGCGTACGCGAAGGGGTCGATGTGCGAATTGTGGTTCACCGCGGTAATAAATCCGCCGTCGGCCGGAATGTTCTCCATTCCACGCCAGTCCCGCTTGATCAGAACCACCAGCGGCGGTTTGCAGAGCACCGCGGCGAAGCGATACCAGAAGCCGATTCTGCGGCGGGGCACGCGGACACCTTCCTCTAGGGATCAAGCACATCGGGCCGGAGGGCCGCACAAGTCTCGCCCCAGGCCGCCGGTCTGTCGAGAACACCGTACGCCTCGCCACCGTCACCGCCAGATGGCCCCGGTGACGGCTGAGTGACAATGGCCGCGACGAGAGAGGGACGGAACGCTGGTGCAGTGGACCTTGGTCATACCCCTGAAACCCTTGGCGCGGGCCAAGAGCAGGCTCTCGGACACCGCGTCGGACGGGCTGCGCCCGGGCCTGGCCCTCGCATTCGCCCAGGACACGGTGGCGGCGGCGCTGGCCTGCCCGGCGGTGAAGGATGTGGCAGTCGTCACGAACGACGCCCTGGCCGGCCGCGAGCTGGGCGCACTTGGCGCGCATATCGTCCCGGACGAACCGGGCGGCGGCCTGAACGCGGCACTGGCACACGCGACGGCAGTCGTACGGTCATCCCGTCCCGAAAGCGCCGTAGCCGCCCTGAACGCCGACCTCCCGGCTCTCCGCCCGCTGGAATTGGCCCGGGTCCTGGACTCGGCCACGGAATTCCCCCGCGCTTTTCTCCCCGATGCGGCGGCGATCGGCACCACATTGCTTTCGGCCGCCGCCGGCCATGAATTACTGCCCGCTTTCGGCGAGGATTCGCGGTCCCGCCACCGCGCGTCGGGGGCGGTGGAACTCGGCCTCGACGACGTGGACTCCGTACGCCAGGACGTGGACACCGGCGAGGATCTACGGGCCGCACTGGCCCTGGGGGTCGGCCCACGAACGGCCACGATGGCAGCACGGCTGCTGATCAAGGGGCTGTAGCCGAGCGACCCGAAGCACAACCCGTCGTAGGGTTACCACCATGCAGGCCACCGCTTACACCTACGACGAGAACACCCGCTCCGGCAGCGTCCTCCTGGACGACGGCACCCCCGTCCCCTTCGACGCCCCGGCCTTCGACGCGGGCGGCCTGCGGCTGCTGCGCCCCGGGCAACGGGTCCGCATCGAGACGGCGGGCGAGGGCGAGGCCCTGCGCATCACGCTGGTGACCCTGCAAACCCTGTGAACTGCTGCTGAACACGCCGCGGGCCGGACTCCACACGGAGTCCGGCCCGGCGCGTGAGTGCCCCTGCGGTTCTACCTCTTGCGGGCGGTGGCCTTCTTGGCGGTGGTCTTGCGAGCCGTCGACTTCTTGGCGGGCGCCTTCTTGGCGGTCGCCTTCTTCGCCGGGGCCTTCTTCGCCGTCGCCTTCTTGGCCGTGGTCTTCTTCGCCGCGGTCGCCTTCTTGGCGGCCGTCGTGGTCTTCTTCGCCGGCGCCTTCTTCGCGGTGGTCTTCTTGGCGACGGCCGTGGTCTTCTTGGCCGTCGTCTTCTTCGCCGTGGTCTTCTTCGCGGCGGCCGCCTTGGTGGTCTTCTTCGCGGCGGCCTTCTTGACCGTCGCCGAGGCGCCACCGGTCAGGCTGCCCTTGGGCGCCTTCTTGACGGCGACCTCGCCACCACGCGGCAGCTTCTTCGAGCCGCTCACCAGGTCCTTGAAGCCCTGACCGGCACGGAAGCGCGGAACGGAGGTCTTCTTGACGCGAACCCGCTCGCCCGTCTGGGGGTTACGGGCATAACGAGCGGGTCGGTCGACCTTCTCGAACGAACCGAAGCCGGTGACCGAAACCCGCTCACCCGAGACGACCGCGCGGACGATCGCGTCCAGTACGTGGTCGACAGCATCGGCGGCCTGCTGGCGGCCGCCCATCTTGTCGGCAATCGCTTCTACGAGCTGCGCCTTGTTCACGTCTTCCCCTTCGGAGACATCGCCAGAACGAAAGTGTTCAAGCTTTTTCGCACGTTAGGCAGATATATACCGCAAATCAAACACGAAACGGGCTAATCACCCTTGTGCCGCAACAGACTCGACTGTCTCGAAGGTTGATCAGCGTTCCTCTTCGGGGAATCGCCCCGCCTCAAGATCCGCCATGAACCGCTCCAGACGCCTTGTCGCTTCGGCGACGTCGTGCTTGGCCGCGGCCGTAATGACCAGCAGCTTCCGGGTCAGCGCCATCCGTACGCCCTCCGGGACTTGCAGTGCGCGCACTGTTGTGTGCGCTTCCTTCAGTCGGTCCGCGACTGCCGCATAGAGCTCGAGTTGGCCGTCGTGTTCCATGCACAGATTGTGCCATCTGGGGCGAGTTGTCGCCTGCCAGGGGTGCAACTCCGGCCTCGAATGGCCTTCCGGGCACTTGCGGAAGTCACGGCCACACCACTCGCGTACCCCTGCAACACCCGCCGTAACGTGGGAAGTTGAGTCCGGCACGCAAACGGCGCAGGGCCGTTCGGGTGCAGACATGCCAGTACCCCCGATCGGGCTGATCGGGGGTACTGGCGGGGTGTTGCGGTGTCCGAAAGTCGCCTTGCGCCGAGCCTTCGGCTCAGTTCTGAAGCGTGCGCGGCTTGAACGACGGCCGCTTCGCCTCGTAGGCCGCGATGTCGGCCTCGTTCTGGAGGGTGATCGAGATGTCGTCGAGGCCGTTCAGCAGCCGCCAGCGGGAGTTCTCGTCCAGCTCGAAGGAGGCGGTGACGCCCTCGGCGCGCACCTCACGGGCCTCCAGGTCGACGGTGATCTCGGCCTGCGGGTCCTTCTCGGTGAGCTCCTGGAGCGCGTCCACGATCTTCTGCTCCAGAACCACCGTGAGCAGGCCGTTCTTGAGTGAGTTGCCGCGGAAGATGTCCGCGAAGCGCGAGGAGATGACCGCCTTGAAGCCGTAGTTCTGAAGCGCCCACACGGCGTGCTCACGGGAGGAACCGGTGCCGAAGTCGGGACCGGCGACCAGGACCGTGGCGCCCTGCCGCTCGGGCTGGTTGAGGATGAACGTCTCATCCTTGCGCCAGGCCTCGAACAGACCGTCCTCGAAACCGTCCCGCGTGACCTTCTTGAGCCAGTGAGCAGGGATGATCTGGTCGGTGTCGACGTTGGAACGGCGCAGCGGGACGCCCCGGCCGGTGTGCTTGGTGAATGCTTCCATGGCTGATCAGACTCCAGCGGGCGTACGGGTCTCGGCGTCGGACAGGTCGGCCGGGGAGGCCAGGTGGCCCAGGACCGCGGTGGCCGCCGCGACCTGCGGCGACACCAGGTGCGTACGACCGCCCTTGCCCTGCCGGCCCTCGAAGTTGCGGTTGGAGGTGGACGCGGAGCGCTCACCCGGGGCCAGCTGGTCCGGGTTCATGCCCAGACACATCGAGCAGCCCGCGTGCCGCCACTCGGCGCCGGCCTCCTTGAAGACGACGTCCAGACCCTCGGAGACGGCCTGCAGACCCACCCGCGCGGAACCCGGGACGACCAGCATCCGTACGCCATCGGCGACTTTGCGGCCCTTCACGAGCTCGGCGGCGGCGCGCAGGTCCTCGATGCGGCCGTTGGTGCACGAACCTACGAAGACGGTGTCCACCTTGATGGAGCGCAGCGGCTGACCGGCCTCCAACCCCATGTATTCCAGGGCCTTTTCGGCGGCGAGGCGCTCCGAAGCGTCTTCGTACGAAGCAGGGTCGGGGACGTCCGCCGAAAGCGGCGCGCCCTGGCCGGGGTTGGTGCCCCAGGTGACGAACGGCGACAGTTCGGCGGCCTCGATCACGACCTCGGCGTCGAACTCGGCGTCCGCGTCCGTCTTCAGCGTCTTCCAGTACGCGACGGCCGCGTCCCAGTCCTCGCCCTTGGGGGCGTGCGGGCGGCCCTCGAGGTAGTCGAAGGTGGTCTGGTCGGGGGCGATCATGCCCGCGCGGGCACCGGCCTCGATCGACATGTTGCAGATGGTCATCCGGGCCTCCATCGAGAGCTGCTCGATGGCGGAGCCGCGGTACTCCAGGACATAGCCCTGGCCGCCGCCCGTACCGATCTTGGCGATGATCGCCAGGATCAGGTCCTTGGCGGTGACGCCGTCGGGCAGCTCGCCGTTGACCGTGATGGCCATGGTCTTCGGGCGGACCAGCGGCAGCGTCTGGGTGGCCAGCACGTGCTCGACCTGGGAGGTGCCGATGCCGAACGCCAGACCGCCGAAGGCGCCGTGCGTGGAGGTGTGCGAGTCACCGCAGACGACCGTCATACCGGGCTGGGTCAGGCCCAGCTGCGGGCCGACGACGTGCACGACACCCTGCTCGACGTCGCCCAGCGGGTGCAGGCGCACACCGAACTCGGCGGCGTTCGCACGCAGCGTCTCCAGCTGGACACGGGAGACCGGGTCCGCGATGGGCTTGTCGATGTCGAGGGTCGGGGTGTTGTGGTCCTCGGTGGCGATGGTCAGGTCGAGCCGGCGCACCTTGCGGCCGCTCTTGCGGAGGCCGTCGAAGGCCTGCGGGCTGGTCACCTCGTGCAGCAGGTGCAGATCGATGAAGAGGAGGTCGGGCTCGCCCTCGGCGCGCCGGACGACATGGTCGTCCCAGACCTTCTCCGCGAGTGTCCTACCCATCGCTTTCCCTCCGGCCGGTTTACGGTCCACCGGCCCAACTAGAGATCTTGAGAAGGCGGCCGGCACCCGTGCCCCTGCTTCCGGGCGTCCACCGCCAGACCCGTACCGGTTGACGGGCCGCTCTGCCTTCGTTCTTCCAGAGTGGCGCGTTCCACGGAAAATTGAACTTGCGTTTCACAGAGTGAGACGCGAGTATCGTTGCATGGACAACAGTAGCGGCGTCGGCGTTCTGGACAAGGCAGCCCTTGTCCTGAGCGCCCTGGAGTCCGGTCCGGCCACCCTCGCAGGGCTCGTCTCGGCCACCGGACTGGCACGACCCACGGCACATCGACTGGCCGTGGCTCTGGAACACCACCGCATGGTGGCGCGTGACATGCAGGGCCGTTTCATTCTCGGCCCCCGGCTGGCAGAACTGGCCGCGGCCGCCGGTGAGGACCGCCTCCTCGCCACGGCGGGCCCGGTCCTCACCCACCTCCGGGACATCACGGGCGAGAGCGCACAGCTCTACCGCCGCCAGGGCGACATGCGCATCTGCGTCGCCGCGACGGAACGCCTGTCCGGCCTTCGGGACACGGTCCCGGTCGGTTCGACGCTCACGATGAAGGCGGGCTCCTCGGCGCAGATCCTCATGGCCTGGGAGGAGCCCGAGCGCCTGCACCGGGGCCTCCAGGGCGCCCGCTTCACGGCCACCGCGCTCTCGGGCGTACGACGCCGGGGCTGGGCCCAGTCGATCGGCGAGCGCGAGCCGGGCGTCGCGTCGGTCTCCGCGCCCGTGCGCGGCCCGTCGAACCGCGTGGTGGCCGCCGTGTCGGTCTCCGGCCCCATCGAGCGGCTGACGCGCCACCCGGGCCGTATGCACGCCCAGGCCGTCATCGACGCCGCCGGCCGCCTCTCCGAAGCCCTGCGCCGCACCGGCTGACCCGGGACACGTCAGCGGGAAGGACCTGCCTCAACGCCGCGGCAGACCCTCCCCGTCCCTCGATCCCCCCGTCAGCCGGCCCCTTCGGCCGCCTTCGCGTTCGCCGACCGGTGCGCGAACCGGTCCTTGGCGTAGCGCCCCCGCTTCTCCACCGGCACCTGCCCATGCGCCGCGGCGAGTCCGAACGCCGGCATGTCCGAGTAGATCGACTCGTACGCCCCCTCCGGCACGACATACGCCTCGTGCCACATCCCCACGTGCTGCCGGACCTTCCCCGCCTTCTCCCTGCGGTTGAAGACCGCCCACGCCTCGCGGTGGAGCATGTCCGACGCATGCGCGTAGGCGTACAGCTTCTCTTTCGACTCCCAGTACTGCACGACGTAGTACGTCCGGGGCGAGGCCGTCAGCAGGACATGGCCGAGCAGACCGCGCTCGGGCGCCCGGCCCAGCTCTCGCGCAGCATCCGCAGCATGCCCACCGCCACCGGCAGCCAGTGACGCACAGCCCAGAAGTGGTTGACGCGCATGCCGATCAGCAGGACGACGACATCGCCCTCGGCGTCCGCGGTGGTGCGACCCGGTACCGGCTTGGCGAACATGCGACTCCCCTGCTTCCCCTGTCGGATAGCGGCACTATCCTTCCGAGTGGCGCTTGGATAGTGGCACTCCCCAAAGAAGGGCGCAAGAGATGCGGCTGGCTGAACTGAGCGAGCGCAGCGGGGTGTCCACCGCGACGATCAAGTACTACCTGCGCGAAGGACTGTTGGCGCCCGGTCGCCAGATCAACACCACGACGGCCGAGTACGACGAGGAGCACCTGCGTCGGCTGCGCCTGATCCGCGCGATGATCCAGGTCGGCCGGGTGCCGGTGGCGACGGTCAAGGAGGTGCTGGGGCATGTCGACGACGACTCCCTGCCCCGCGCGATCCGCCTCGGCGCCGCGATGTGGGCGTTGCCGCAGGTGCGGGAGCCGGACGAGGACGACGAGTACGTCCAGGCCGCACACGAGGAGGTCGCCGCACTCCTGGACCGGCTCGGCTGGGAGAACGCCAAGCGGCTGACGACCATCTCCCCCGCCTACCGCTCGCTGGTGGTGGCGGTGGCAGCCTTCCGCCGGCTCGGCTACGGCTTCGGGGCCGAACTGCTCGCCCCGTACGCCGAGTTGATGCACCGGACGGCCGTCCTCGACCTGGACAACATGGAGACGTACCCGACGGAGGCGGAGCGGATCGAGTTCGCGATCCTGGGGGCGATCCTCAACGAGCCGGTGCTCCAGGCGCTGCACCGACTGGCCCAGGAGGAGGAGTCGACGCGGCGGTACGGCTTCGACGAGTAGCCGGCGCCAGGCACGACGAAGGCCCCCCGCCGAAGCGAAGGGCCTTCATGTGGTACCCCCGACCGGATTCGAACCGGCGCTACCGCCTTGAGAGGGCGGCGTGCTAGGCCGCTACACAACGGGGGCGTGGATCTTACGAGCGTTTAAAACTACACCGCCGCAGATCCGAGCTGGTCTACCTGGACTCGAACCAAGACTAACTGAACCAGAATCAGTCGTGCTGCCAATTACACCATAGACCAATGTGGTTTAGACCAGTTCGTACCCCCGACCGGATTCGAACCGGCGCTACCGCCTTGAGAGGGCGGCGTGCTAGGCCGCTACACAACGGGGGCCCTAGCGATCCTGCATCGAGGTCGGTGGGAGCTACCCAAGCCGTCCTCGCGGGAAGGATCTGTACCCCCGACCGGATTCGAACCGGCGCTACTGCCTTGAGAGGGCAGCGTGCTAGGCCGCTACACAACGGGGGCTTTGCAGATGAGCTCTGCGAGCTGGCCTACCTGGACTCGAACCAAGACTAACTGAACCAGAATCAGTCGTGCTGCCAATTACACCATAGGCCACTGGAACGCAAGCCCCTCAGGGGGTTTTGTTCTAGTTTGCTCCTCCGGGTTCCGGCCTTTCGGCCCGCTCCTCGGCGGCGCAGGAAGAACATTACCTGAAGGTGGACGGGGCTCCAAAACGGGTATCCGCGCCGAGGAGCGCGGGGAGTTCGGCGAGGGAGGCGATCCGGTGCGGTCCGCCGGAGGCGTCAGCGCTGGTGTACACGCCGTCACGGTCGATCCAGACCGACAGCAACCCGGCCTCCGCGGCACCGCGCCCGTCGATCTCCGGGTGATCGCCGACGTACGCCACCTGGTGCGGGGCGAGCTCCAGGGCGGTGCAGGCGGCGTGGAAGGCGCCGGCGTCCGGCTTGGAGACGCCGAGCTCGGCGGCGCACAGGATGGCCTCGAAGCGGTGGTGGACGCCGAGCACGCGCAGTTTGCGGTCCTGGACGTGGATGCTGGAGTTGGACAGCACCGCGTGGCGGTGACTGGCCGCGAGGGCGTCCAGGACCGGCAGGACGTCCGGGAAGAGGGCCCAGGCGGTCTCGTAGTGCGCGATGTACCGCTCGAACCACGCGTCGGCCTCCGCGTCGCTCAGCTCCTCCCCGAGGAACACCCGCACCCGGTCCCGGCGCTGCCCCTGGAAGTCGACCTCCCCTGCCGAGAAACGCGCCCACTGCGCGTCGGTGATCGCCCTCCAGTGCACGATGGCCTGCTCGACGCTGCCGTATCCGCCGAGCAGACCCTCGGCCGTCAGGTGCGCCCGCATTCCCTTGCGGTCCGCCTCGGTGTAGTCGAAGAGCGTGTCGTCTACGTCCCAGACCACGGCGCGGATGCTCATGGTCCGACGGTAACGCGCCGTGCCGGGGCCTGTCCGACGAACGCGTCCCACGACCGGAGCGCGTGTCCGATCGAGGGGAACGACGCCCTCTGACAACGCCGAAGGGGCGGCACCCGGTTGTCCGGGTGCCGCCCCTTCGGTGTCGGCGTTACGCCGCCAGCCTCGCCAGCGCCGCGTCGATGCGGGCCAGCGTCCGCTCCTCGCCCAGGACCTCCAGGGACTCGAACAGGGGCAGGCCGACCGTGCGGCCGGTGACGGCCACACGGACCGGGGCCTGGGCCTTGCCGAGCTTGAGGCCGTGGGCCTCTCCGGCCGCCAGGACGGCCTCCTTCAGGGACTCGGCCGAGGTCCAGTCGGCTGCCTCCAGCTTCTCGCGGGCGGTGTGCAGGAGGGCGTCCGAACCCTCCTTCATGGCCTTCGTCCAGCTCGCCTCGTCGCGGACCGGCTCGGCGAGGAAGAGGAAGTCGACGTTGTCCGTGATCTCGGAGAGGACCTTCAGCCGGGTCTGGGCGTGCGGGGCGATCGCGTGCCAGCGGGCCTCGTCGAAGTCCTCCGGCGCCCAGGGGGCGAACGGGGCCTTCAGCCAGGGGGCGCAGCGCTCCGTGAAGTCCTTCACGTCGAGCAGGCGGATGTGGTCGCCGTTGATCGACTCGCACTTCTTCAGGTCGAAACGGGCCGGGTTGGGCTGCACGTCCGCCACGTCGAAGGCCGCGACCATCTCGTCCATCGTGAAGATGTCCTGGTCGGCGGAGAGCGACCAGCCGAGGAGGGAGAGGTAGTTGAGGAGCCCCTCGGGCAGGAAACCGCGCTCGCGGTAGAGGTTCAGCGACGACTCGGGGTCACGCTTGGAGAGCTTCTTGTTGCCCTCGCCCATCACGTACGGCAGGTGGCCGAACTGCGGGATGCTCTTGGCGATGCCCAGCTCCGTCAGCGCCTTGTACAGGGCGATCTGACGGGGGGTCGAGGAGAGCAGGTCCTCGCCGCGCAGGACGTGGGTGATCTCCATCAGGGCGTCGTCGACCGGGTTGACGAGGGTGTACAGCGGGGCGCCGTTGGCGCGGACGATGCCGTAGTCCGGGACGTTCTCCGGGGTGAAGGTCAGCTCGCCGCGGACCAGGTCCGTGAAGGTGATCGTCTCGTCGGGCATGCGGAAACGGACGATCGGGGCGCGGCCCTGGGCCGTGTACTCCTCGACCTGCGCGTCGGTCAGGTCGCGGCAGTGGCCGTCGTAGCCGGAGGGCCTGCCGGCGGCGCGGGCGGCCTCGCGGCGGGTGTCCAGCTCCTCCTGGGAGCAGTAGCAGCGGTAGGCGTGACCGCCGTCCAGGAGCTTCTGCGCGACCTCCTTGTAGAGGTCCATGCGCTGCGACTGGCGGTACGGCGCGTGCGGGCCGCCGATCTCGGGGCCCTCGTCCCAGTCGAAGCCCAGCCAGCGCATCGAGTCGAGCAGCTGGCCGTAGGACTCCTCGGAGTCGCGGGCCGCGTCGGTGTCCTCGATGCGGAAGACGAGCGTGCCCTGGTGGTGCTTGGCGAACGCCCAGTTGAACAGGGCGGTGCGGACCAGGCCCACATGGGGGTTACCGGTGGGCGAGGGGCAGAAACGTACGCGGACGGGTGCGCTAGCCACGCTTGACAACCTTGTTGGTGAGAGTGCCGATGCCTTCGATGGTGACGGCGACCTCGTCGCCGACGGTGAGCGGCCCGACGCCTGCCGGGGTGCCCGTGAGGATCACGTCGCCGGGGAGTAGCGTCATGGCCTCGGAGATGTTGACGATCAGATCCTCGATCGGGTGGATCATCTCGCTGGTGCGGCCGAGCTGGCGCTGCTCGCCGTTGACCGTGAGCTGGATGGTCAGGTCGGCGGCCGTGTCGAGGGCCAGGTCCGTCTCCACCCAGGGGCCCAGCGGGCAGGAGGAGTCGAATCCCTTGGCCCGGGCCCACTGCTTCTCGCGCTTCTGGACGTCACGGGCGGTGATGTCGTTGGCACAGGTGAAGCCGAAGATCACGTCCTTGACGCGCTCACGCGGGACCTCCCGGCACATGCGGCCGATGACGACGGCCAGTTCGGCCTCGTGGTGGAGGTCCTCGGTGAAGGACGGGTACTGGATCTCGTCGCCGGGGCCGATCACCGAGGTGGACGGCTTGAAGAAGGCGAACGGGGCGTCGGGCACCTCGTTGCCGAGTTCGCGGGCGTGCTCGGCGTAGTTGCGGCCGAAGGCCACGACCTTGTTGGGGAGCACCGGCGGCAGCAGCCTGACCTTGCTCAACGGGACCTTGGTGCCGGAGAGCTCGAAGTCCGCGAACGGGATGCCCTTGATGATGTCGAGGACGAGCTCGTCCGGCTTGTCGCCCTCGACCGCGCCGAAGGCGACGTTCCCGTCGATGGAGAATCTGGCGATGCGCACGGGATGCTGCGCCCCTCACTTGAGCCGGCTGGAGTCTGACGCTCCAGGCTAACGCGGGGAGGGGCGGGCGCCTCGCGCATTAAGGCCGTGCGCGGGCGCTTTGAGTGATCCGGGGCCGGTGCGCGTACTACCCGGCGACGGAGGCCGTGGCGGGGGCCTCCATGAGGATGGTGCGCCTGGGGTTCGCGGTCTGGGTGGGGAGATCGACGGAGTGCTCCTGCTCCGGAACCTGAAGCGCGTCGGCGTCCTTGAGGTGCGCCAGCGTGGTGCGCCGCGGGTTGGCTATGTTGTGGAACATCATCGTCGTCTTCACGGTTCTACGTGACCCTGTCATGTCGGGGCGCCGGTGGAGCCTGGTCTCGCGCGGGCGCGGGGTTGTCAAAGTCTTACATCATGTAAAGCGTCAGGCTAAACACGCGGTTCCCCTCCGCAGTCGTGAAGACCCCTTGATCGGCATGTGAGTTTGCTCACGACTCCGAGGGCAAAATGGGCAATCCGGGCGGGCACTGCACCCCCACGAAACGGACATCAAGCACCTGAAGCCATCATTCCGCTCCTGATCATCGCGACTGGGACACCTCCCGCACCCGAGCGGCTCGCGGGCATAAGTCCGTTATGGCCCGGATCCGTTTCTACGGCAGGTAATCTCGCCCTCACGTGGTGTCACGTATGTCACGGCTCGGCCTACGGACCTTGTTGGAGATCCTGCACTGTGCTGGAATTCCACGGACCGCCGCAGGATCGAGCCGGCGCACAGGGGGCGCACCGAGCGCCTGGTGGCGGCGAGAAGGGGGAGCCAGCGCCGGTCACTCACGACCACCGGGGAGCGTATTCAGGACGCTTCCCATGACGCCGACACCGTGTCCGTCCGTTCACGCGGAGGGGCGCCTGGTCCAGAGGTTGCGACGCTAGTGCAGGGACGTTTCAAGAGGGATGGCAGCGCTTCGGCGGAGCCGGAGCACGGCGGGACCGACCGAGGTCCCTCGACCCAGCACGCCCAGAACCAGGGGCCGACCCCGTCCGTCGACGGCGGTGAGCGCTCCGGGCGCCCCGCCGTGTCGGCGTCCCCGGGGACGGCGAACCCTTCCGCGCCGGCCGCGAAGAAGGCCCCCAAGGGCGGTGGCTCCGGCACGCGAATAGCCCTGCGCAACTGGCGCATCTCCACGCGACTGGTGGCGCTGCTGACGCTCCCCGTCGTCGCGGCCACCTCGCTGGGTGCCCTGCGCATCAGCGACAACATGGACGACATCCAGCAGCTCGACAACATGAAGCTGCTGACGGACATGACCAAGCGGGCCACCGAGCTCGCCGCGGCGCTCCAGGAGGAGCGCGACCAGTCCGCCGGTCCGCTCGCACACGGCGCCAAGGCGACCGACTACACGGTCAAGGGCTACCGGGACAAGACGGACCGGGCCCGGGACAGCTTCATCGAGGCGTCCGAGGAGATCGACGACAACAGCAAGGACGGCAACCTCAAGGGCGTCCGCGAGAACCTCGTCCAGCTCGTCGGCGACCTGGGCTCCATCGCGAAGATCCGCAACACCGCCTACGAGGCCAAGGACAACTCCACGCAGACCGTGGAGGCCTACCACCGTCTGATCACCAACCTGCTCGGTCTCTCGCAGGACATGGCGGAGGCGACCAGCAACCCGGAGATGATCCAGAGCACGCGTGCCCTGGCGGCCTTCTCCACCGCCAAGGAGTACGCGTCCATCCAGCGCGCGGTCCTCGCGGCGGCACTGCCCGCCAACAACGACAGCGTCGGTGACCTCTCCGAGAACGACCGGCTCTACGCCGAGTCGGCGCTGACGAGCCAGCGGTCCGAACTGAAGAGCTTCCGGAGCATCTACGGCACCCAGGGCGCCGCCGACCTCCTCAAGTCCATCGAATCGGGCAACCCGACGATCACGGCCAGCGACAAGTACGCCAACCGCGCGCTCGGCAACCCCAACGCCCTCGACGACCTGGAGAAGCGCTCCTACCGGGACTGGGTCGACGACAGCACCACCAAGATCCAGCAGATGCGCGCCATCGAGACGACGCTGCTGGAGGACATGGAGCAGAAGGCCCGCGAGCTGCGCAACGAGTCGGAGCGCGAGGCGATCATCTCCGGTGCGCTGATCCTGCTCGTGCTCGGTGTCTCGCTGGTCGGTGCCTTCGTCGTGGCCCGCTCCATGATCCGCTCGCTGCGCCGCCTGGAGGAGACCGCCACCAAGGTCGCCCAGGACCGGCTGCCCGAGCTGGTCAAGCAGCTCTCCGAGTCGGACCCGCAGGACGTCGACACCTCCGTCGAGTCGGTCGGTGTGCACTCCCGGGACGAGATCGGCCAGGTGGCCGCGGCCTTCGACGACGTGCACCGCGAGGCGGTCCGCCTCGCCGCCGAGCAGGCGTTGCTGCGAGGCAACGTCAACGCGATGTTCACCAACCTCTCGCGCCGCTCGCAGGGCCTCATCCAGCGTCAGCTCTCGCTCATCTCCGAACTGGAGTCCCGCGAGGCCGACCCGGACCAGCTGTCCTCGCTCTTCAAGCTCGACCACCTCGCGACGCGCATGCGCCGTAACGGTGAGAACCTCCTCGTCCTCGCCGGTGAGGAGCCCGGCCGTCGCTGGACCCGCCCGGTCCCGCTGGTCGACGTGCTCCGTGCCGCCGCGTCCGAGGTGGAGCAGTACGAGCGCATCGAGCTGTCCTCGGTGCCGACCACCGAAGTGGCCGGCCGCGTGGTCAACGACCTCGTGCACCTGCTCGCCGAGCTGCTGGAGAACGCCACCTCGTTCTCCTCCCCGCAGACCAAGGTCAAGGTCACCGGTCACGCGCTGCCCGACGGCCGCGTCCTGATCGAGATCCACGACACCGGCATCGGCCTCTCCCCCGAGGACCTCGCCGCGATCAACGAGCGGCTCGCCTCGCCGCCCACCGTGGACGTCTCCGTCTCCCGCCGCATGGGCCTCTTCGTGGTCGGCCGGCTGTCGCAGCGGCACGGCATCCGCATCCAGCTGCGCCCCTCCGACTCCGGCGGTACGACCGCGCTGGTCATGCTGCCCGTCGATGTCGCCCAGGGCGGCAAGAAGCCCGCTCCGGGCAAGCCCGGTCCGGGCGGTCCCGGTGGTTCCGGTGGTCCGGCCGCCGCGCAGGCCGCCGCCGGTGCGGCTGCCGCCCGTCGCCAGGCCCAGGCCGGTGGCGGCTCCCTCGGCGCGGGTGCGCCGGGTGGCGGCGCCCTCGGTGCCGGCGCGTCCGGCGGAGGCCGGCTCGGTGCCGGTCAGGGACCGCGGGCCGCGCTGCCGGGACGTGACGGCGGCGGGCTTCCGGGCGGACCGGGTGCACCGCGTGGACCGCAGGGTCAGGGCGGCATGCCGCCGCAGGGCCGGCCGTCCCCCGCGGGTGCCGGCGCCGGCTTCGGTGGCCAGGCCCCGGGTGCTCCGCAGGGTCTCCAGGCCGCCGGTACGGGTCAGGACCCGTTCGGCGCGGGCCAGGACGCCTTCGGCGGCTCCCGTGGCGCGACTCCCGGCCGCGAGCAGTCCCGGCCGGGTGGACCGTCCGCGCCGCAGTCCCCGCCCCCGGGTGCCGAGAAGGGCCGACGTGGCCGCCAGCCGCAGCTTCCGCCGCGCGGTGGCCCGCGTGCCGAGCTGCCCGGCGGCAGCCAGCCCTCCCGCCCCAGCTGGAGCGACGAGAACGCGCAGCCGCCGGTGCCCCGTGCCTCGCTCGACGCCCCGCGCGGGCACGACGAGGACCCCGCACAGCAGACTTCCCGGATGCCGCGGGTCGACGACCGTCAGGGCCACGGCTCGACGGCCGCCACCTCGGAGTTCGCCCGCCCGGACTTCGACGCCCAGGCTCCGGGTGCGTACAACCCGCAGAGCACGGGCCAGTTCCCGGGCCCCGGCACGAACGAACCGCAGGGCACGGGCCAGTTCGTCCGCTCGGACGTCTTCGGCGCCCCGAACGGCCAGAACACCCCGTCGCAGCCGGGCCGGCCGACCGCTCCGCAGGCGTACGACGCCGGCTCGACCGGCCAGCACGCCCTGCCCGGCCGCCAGAACCCCGAATCCACCGGGCAGTTCGAGCGGCCCCAGGCCAACGGCACGTATGGCGGCGGTTCCGGCTTCGGTGCCCCGCAGCCCCCGGCCCCGGCCCCGGCGCGTCCGCAGCAGCGGCCCGCCCGGCAGGAGCCCGAGGCGCTGCCGCCGGCGACGGGTCCCGGTGACGGGCGTACGCCGCTGTACGACACGCTGGAGACCAACTGGTTCCACGGCGGCCCGCAGGGACGCCAGCCCGGTGCCAACGGCAACGGCTCGGCTCCGGCTTCCGCTCCGCAGGAGCCGCAGGCTCCCGCGGCTCCGCCGCAGCCCTCCTCCGCTCCCCAGCGGACCTCATCGACCGCCTGGCGCAGCTCGCCGAACGACGACCTCGTCCGGCAGGCGGAACGCGTCCGGCAGCCGGCCGCGGGCGGTGTCACCACCTCCGGCCTGCCGCGCCGGGTCCCCAGGGCGAACCTCGTCCCGGGTACGGCTCAGCAGCAACAGCACCAAGCCGGTCCGCAGGTCTCGCGTGCGCCTGACGACGTACGCGGCCGGCTGACCAATCTCCGTCGGGGTATCGCGCAGGGTCGTGAGGTCCGCAACGGCCAGACCGGCAGCTTCCCGAACCCCACTCACCAGCAGGAGCGTTAGTTGAGCCAGATGAGCCAGGCGGCACAGAACCTCAACTGGTTGATCACCAACTTCGTGGACAACACCCCCGGGGTGTCCCACACCGTCGTCGTATCCGCCGACGGTCTGCTGCTGGCGATGTCGGAAGGCTTCCCGCGCGACCGTGCCGACCAGCTGGCGGCCGTCGCGTCGGGCCTGACCTCGCTGACCGCAGGGGCCTCGCGGATCTTCGACGGCGGCAACGTGGCACAGACCGTGGTCGAGATGGAGCGGGGATTCCTCTTCCTCATGTCCGTCTCGGACGGTTCGTCCCTCGCCGTCCTGGCACACCCCGAATGCGACATCGGCCTTGTCGGCTACGAGATGGCGCTGCTGGTCGACCGGGCGGGCGCGGTGCTCACACCGGACCTGCGCGCCGAACTCCAAGGCAGTCTGCTCCACTGATCAGCCCCGGATCCACCCGTCTCACCAAATCACCGTCCGGCCGCCACAATCCCCGCACTGGCCCCCACCCAGACGGCTTGACTGACCGACTTGCTGTCCCCGCCCGGAGGATTCATGACCCCGCCCACCGCCTCTCATGATCCGTACGCGGAGCCGTACGAGGATGAGGGCGACCAGCCGCTGGTACGTCCGTACGCGATGACCGGCGGCCGGACCCGGCCGCGCTACCAGCTGGCCATCGAGGCCCTGATCAGCACCACGGCCGACCCGGCAGCGCTCATGGGGCTCCTCCCGGAGCACCAGCGCATCTGCCACCTGTGCCGTGAGGTGAAGTCGGTCGCCGAGGTGTCGGCGCTGCTGTCCATGCCGCTGGGTGTGGCCAGGATCCTCGTCGCGGACCTCGCGGAGGCCGGCCTGGTCGCCATCCACCAGCCGGGCGGCGACGAGAACAACGGCGGCGCTCCGGACGTGACGCTGCTCGAAAGGGTGCTCAGTGGACTTCGCAAGCTCTGAACCAGGCCGGGCGACCACCTCCGCGAAGATCGTGGTGGCGGGTGGCTTCGGCGTGGGCAAGACCACGTTCGTCGGCGCGGTCTCGGAGATCAACCCGCTGCGTACCGAGGCCGTGATGACGTCCGCGAGCGCGGGCATCGACGACCTCACTCACACCGGGGACAAGACCACCACCACGGTGGCCATGGACTTCGGTCGTATCACCCTGGACCAGGACCTGATCCTGTACCTCTTCGGTACGCCCGGCCAGGACCGCTTCTGGTTCATGTGGGACGACCTGGTGCGCGGCGCCATCGGCGCCGTCGTCCTGGTGGACACCCGCCGTCTCGCCGACTGCTTCCCCGCGGTCGACTACTTCGAGAACAGCGGGCTCCCGTTCGTCATCGCCCTCAACGGCTTCGACGGACACCAGCCCTACACACCCGACGAGGTGCGCGAGGCGCTGCAGATCGGCCCGGACGCGCCGATCATCACCACCGACGCCCGCCACCGGGCCGATGCCAAGAGTGCGCTGATCACGCTGGTGGAGCACGCGCTGATGGCGCGGCTGCGGTAGATCAAGTCCGTAGCGTCATACGGCAGTTGTCGTAGATGTACCGGAGCCGACTGTGGCCTTTGACACGGTCGGCTCCCTTGTTCATAACGTTTCGGCAGAGGAATCAGGTGGTACGGCCACTCGTCGCGGTCAAGCGGTGTCGCTGCGCGTACGAAAGCCCCGTCTTTTGACGGGGCTCGCTCTTTATGACCGTTTTATCTAGGGCTTACATCACTCGGAATCCTCCTCTTCCACTGTTTGGAAGAGCGCAGGCCGACGTGCTGGAATGCGAGAACTGCCCAATAGTCAAAGACGTACTCAGCAGTACTGCGTACTCCATGGCGAACTGGGCTCTGAGACACAGCGGCACATACGTAGGTGCCGACCCCGCCGGAAGGTTGTTGGTCGAGTGAGGCGAAGCAAGAGCAGTCCCGAGCCGTCGGCCCGGGGCAACTTCACCCCGCCGCCGCGCGGAGCGGCGCCCGCCCCTGTGCCCGGATCGGAACCAACGGCGGCGCCCGCGCCCAGCGGCGGCCGTCTCTCGCCGCGCAACTGGCGCGTGCCGACCCGGCTGAACGCGATCCTGCTCATACCCGTGCTGGTCGGCCTCGTCATGGGCGGCTTCCAGGTGAAGAGCTCGATCGACACCTGGCAGGAGGCCGAGGACGCGGAGAACACCGCGCGTCTGGTCGCCGCCGCACTGACCTACGGCGATGCCCTGCTGGAGGAGCGCGACTCGACCGCCGCTCCCCTGCTCCAGGGCAAGGGCGAGGACGACCCGGCGGTCGTGGCCGCCCGCAAGAAGACCGACGAGGCCGCCGACGCCTTCGACGCTGCCGCCCAGAACATGCCGGACCGGCCCAACCTCGTGCGCCGTCTGGAGCGCTTCCGTGAGGTCGAGCCCGAACTGACGGACCTCCGTGCGGCCGCCTACACCAGCAAGCTCAACGGCGTGGAGACCGAAGAGGGCTACGTCAACACCGAGCACCGGCTGCTGGAGTTCTCCAACGAGCTGGGCCTGGGCACCGGCAACATCACCAGCTACGGCCGTACCGTCTACGCCATCTCGCTGACCAAGGGCGCGCTCTCCCTGCAGCGCTCCATCGGCATGCACATGCTGGTCAAGCCCGGCCCCAAGGCGACGGACCTCGCCAAGCAGCGCGTGGCGCTCACCTCGTACGCCTACCTGGAGGGCATCGCCATCCAGGAGTACCAGAGCGGTGGCACCGAGGCGGACATCCAGAAGCTCCAGGACGCCACGGCGCAGGTCAAGGCCGACGGCGCCGCCATGTCCGCGGCGGCCAAGCAGAAGAACCCCGACTACGTGGCGCCGCCCGCCGACCCGACCAAGACGGTCAGCCTGCTGGCCCAGCTCAGCTCCACGGACACCAGCGAGCGGGCGGAGCTCGCCCAGCAGGGCATCACCGCCCAGAACTGGTGGGCGGCCAACACCCTCCGGTACAACGCCTACCGCGACATCGAGATGGACCTCGCCAACACCGCGGTGAACGAGGCCTCCGTCATCTCCGACGACGCCAAGCGTGACGCGCTGATCACCGGTGCCGCCGTCGTGGTCGCCCTGCTCGCCGCGTTCATCCTGGCCGGCATGGTCGCCCGCCAGATGTCCCGTGCGATGCGCCAGCTGCGCAACGCCGCCTTCGGTATCGCCGAGCAGCGCCTGCCGATGCTGGTCGACCAGCTCTCGCGCACCGACCCGGGCCGCGTGGACACCCGTGTCCAGCCCATCCCGATCAACACGCGCGACGAGATCGGCGAGGTCGCCCGCGCCTTCGACCAGGTCCACCGCGAGGCAGTCCGGCTCGCCGCCGAGCAGGCTCTGCTGCGGGGCAACATCAACGCGATCTTCACCAACCTGTCGCGCCGCAACCAGTCGCTGATCGAGGGCCAGCTGACCCTGATCACCGACCTGGAGAACAACGAGGCCGACCCGGACCAGCTGGAGAACCTCTTCAAGCTGGACCACCTCGCGACCCGTATGCGCCGCAACGGCGAGAACCTCCTGGTCCTCGCCGGCGAGGAGCCCGGCCGCCGCTGGGACCAGCCGGTCCCGCTGGTCGACGTGCTGCGCGCCGCCTCCTCCGAGGTGGAGCAGTACGAGCGCATCGAGCTCTCCGGCGTCCCGGAGGCCGAGATCCACGGCCGCGCCGTGACCGACCTCGTGCACCTGCTCGCCGAGCTCCTCGAGAACGCGACGACGTTCTCCTCCCCGCAGACCAAGGTTCGCGTGACCGCCACCCGTCTCCCCGACGGTCGGGTCATGATCGAGATCCACGACAAGGGCATCGGCCTCACCGCCGAGGACTTCGCCGACATCAACCACAAGCTGGCCAACCCGCCGACCGTGGACGCCGCGATATCCCAGCGCATGGGCCTGTTCGTGGTCGGCCGACTGTCCGACCGGCACGGCATCCGCGTCCAGCTCCGCCCCTCCGGCGAGCAGGCCGGCACCACCTCGCTGGTCATGCTGCCGGACGCGATCACGCACGGCGGTGGCGGCGAGCAGCAGCCGGCGCAGGACGAGTTCACCGTCTCGCAGATCATCCCGGAGCAGCACTTCCAGGGTGAGAACTTCAACCAGCCGCAGCTGCGCACGGCCGCCGAGCTGGGCTTCGACGACAGCCGCTACACCGAGGTCCCGGACGACCTGCGCGACCTGGACCCGGTCGGCCGCTCGCTGATGCGCGAGGAGCGCCGGGCGGCCCTGGAGGCCCAGAACCACGGCCAGCCGCCCGCCCTGGAGAACCCCGAGGCACCGGCGTACGACGACTTCACCGGTCAGCCGGCCTACGACGGCCGGGGCGGCTTCCCCGAGCAGTCCGGCGGGTACGACCAGCAGCCGGCCCAGCCGACGTACGAGGAACAGCGGCAGACGCAGTACGGGGAGCAGCAGCGCCCGTCGTACGACGACAGCTACTACGCGCCGAACGGCGGCCTGTCGCAGAACGACACCTTCTCGTCCCAGGGCGGCTACCCCGAGCCCTCCTATCCGGAGCCGGTCCGCGAGGAGCCCGCCACGGCGAGCGCCTCCGCCCCGGAGAGCTTCCCCGCCTTCGAGCAGCGGCGTCACCAGGACGACTGGCCGCAGCAGAACGGCTACCGCAGCGGCTACCAGGACCAGTACGCTCCGGAAACGGAATCCGCGCAGGCCGATGACGCGAGCGAGCGTGACCGCGTAGGCTTCGACCGTCCGGGACCGGCCTCCTCCGCCGCCCACGCCATGACCGACGCCGGGCTCCCCCGTCGCGGATCCGCCGCGAGCGGCACCAACGGCGCTCGGCCGGCGCGGCAGCAGGAATCACCGGCCCCCACGCCGGAGAGCAACGGCGACAGCAGCTGGCGTTCGGCGAACGACGACCGCTGGCAGCAGGCCGCGCAGCTCCGGAAGCCCAAGGCGGGCGGGGTCACCTCCTCCGGTCTGCCGAGGCGGGTACCCAAGGCCAACCTGGTCGAGGGAGCCGCCGAGACCACCCCCCAGGGAGGTCCACAGATCTCCCGCGCTCCCGAGGACGTCCGGGGCAGGCTGAGCAACCTGCGCCGCGGTGTCCAGCGGGGACGCAGCGCGGGAAGTGAAACGAACGGCCAGGCCACTAGGAATCAACACAGTGGTCCTGACAGCACCTACAACCAGGAGCGTTAGTGTGAGCCCGATGAGCCAGGCGGCACAGAACCTGAACTGGTTGATCACCAACTTCGTGGACAACACCCCCGGGGTGTCGCACACGGTGGTGGTCTCCGCCGACGGACTCCTTCTGGCGATGTCCGAAGGGTTTCCGCGCGACCGCGCCGACCAGCTCGCGGCCGTCGCCTCCGGTCTGACCTCGCTGACCGCGGGTGCCTCGCGGATCTTCGAGGGCGGCAGCGTGAACCAGACGGTTGTGGAGATGGAGCGCGGATTCCTCTTCATCATGTCCGTCTCCGACGGTTCCTCGCTCGCAGTACTCGCACATCCCGAGGCGGACATCGGTCTCATCGGGTACGAGATGGCGCTTCTGGTGGATCGTGCCGGTACGGTCCTCACGCCGGATCTGCGTGCGGAGCTCCAGGGCAGCCTGCTCAACTAACAGACAGTCGGTGCGTTTTGGCGTCCCGTAGCCGTAAGGTTTCGGGACGCGGCTCCACATGATGGGTGCCAGGCACAGTCGGAGGAGGAGAGAGAGTGGCAACACCCCCAGGCGGTTCATCGTCGGGTAATTGGTCGTACGGCCCCGGCCAGGGCCAGAACGACGGTTCCCAGAACCCGAACCGTTACAACTTCCCCTCCACGCCCAGCCAGCGTCAGCCGTACGCGCCCCAGGGTCCCGGACCCTCGCCGTACGACCAGCCGCCGGCACCGCGCATCCAGCCCGTGCAGCCGCAGCGACGTGCCCCTGAGCCGGCGCCCGCCGGGGCAGCGAACAACCCCCTGGTGCGCCCGTACGCCATGACCGGCGGCCGGACGCGCCCTCGCTACCAGCTCGCCATCGAGGCGCTGGTGCACACCACCGCGCAGCCGCATCAGATGCAGGGCCAGCTGCCCGAGCATCAGCGGATCTGCAACCTCTGCCGTGAGATCAAGTCGGTCGCCGAGGTCTCGGCCCTGCTGACGATCCCTCTCGGCGTGGCCAGGATCCTCGTCGCCGACTTGGCGGAGGCGGGACTGGTCGCGATCCATCAGCCCGGCGGCGACGAGAACGCCGGCGGCCAGCCAGACGTGACACTGCTCGAAAGGGTGCTCAGTGGACTTCGCAAGCTCTAGCGGCGGTCCTTCCCGCTCCACCACCTCGGCGAAGATTGTGGTGGCGGGCGGCTTCGGCGTGGGTAAGACCACGTTCGTCGGCGCCGTCTCGGAGATCAACCCGCTGCGCACAGAGGCCGTGATGACGTCAGCTTCGGCGGGCATCGACGACCTCACTCACACCGGGGACAAGACGACCACGACGGTCGCCATGGACTTCGGACGCATCACCCTGGACCAGGACCTGATCCTGTACCTCTTCGGTACACCCGGCCAGGACCGCTTCTGGTTCATGTGGGACGACCTCGTGCGCGGCGCCATCGGCGCGATCGTCCTGGTGGACACCCGCCGTCTCGCCGACTGCTTCCCCGCGGTCGACTACTTCGAGAACAGCGGCCTGCCCTTCGTCATCGCCCTGAACGGCTTCGACGGCAATCAGCCGTACAACCCGGACGAGGTCCGTGAGGCTCTCCAGATCGGTCCGGACACCCCGATCATCACGACGGACGCCCGCCACCGCGCGGACGCGAAGTCGGCGCTGATCACGCTGGTGGAGCACGCGCTGATGGCGCGGCTGCGGTAGTCCCGCGGCTTCGGCACGTTTTGGTTGCGGCCCCCGTTCCTCCTGTGGGAGGGATGGGGGCCGCAAGTCGTTTCGGGAGGGGATTCGAGGGTGATCGCGGAGACGGCCGCATTACGGCTGGGCACGACGGTGGCGAACACCGCGGCGCAGATCTGGCTCGGGGGCAGGCGGCGGGAGCAGGAGCGCCGGCTGTCCATCGAGGAGCTGGCCCGGGTGCGGGTGCCCGGGGTGAAGTTCTCGCGGAGTGTGAAGCGGCAGTTCGAGCAGATCGCCGACGCGGTCTTCGACCGTCTGGAGCCGTTCCTGGAACACGAGTTCAGGGGCCTGGAGGAGTCCGGGCGGCAGGCCGTGATCGACGCCGTGTGCGACACGTTCGCGGCGGCGGACCTCTCCGACGAGGCACTGCTCGCGGCGGACGCCCAGCCGGCCGAGCTGATCCGGCGGATCACCCGGGCGGGGCGGGCCCCGGTGGGGCTGGGCGAGGCGGAAGGCCGGTTGTACGAGCGGCTGTTCAGCGAGTGCGTGGAGTACTACGTCCGGATCGTGCGCGGGCTGCCGGTGTTCGAGGAGCGGGCGGCGGCGGAGCTGCTGGTGCGGACCTCCACCCTGGGCGGTGAGGTGGCCCGCGTCCTCGAACGGCTCCCGGACCGCTCCCTGTTCGCCCCGGACGGCTCGGACCAGGACACGGCGTTCCGGCGCCGCTATCTGGAGCTGGTCAGCGAGAGCCTGGACGAGGTGGAGCTGTTCCGGCGCGCCTCCGACCGCGCGGCCGCCCAGGTACGGCTGTCGGTGGCGTACGTCAGCCTGCGCGCCACCGGGGACGACGGCGCGTGGCGGCGTACGGCGCGCTCGCTGCCCCGGCTGCGGGCCGACATGAGCGACTGGGAGACCGCGGACGTCGAGGGCTCCGGGATGCGCGTGGAGGCCGCCTTGCGCGGTTCCTCCCGGGTCCTGCTGCGCGGCGAGGCGGGCTCGGGCAAGACCACGCTGCTGCGCTGGCTGGCGGTCACGGCGGCCCGGGGCGCCTTCACGGGCGAGCTGACGGACTGGAACGGCCTCACGCCGGTGTTCGTGAAGCTGCGGGAGTACAGCGGCCGTACGCTGCCCGCGCCGGAGGCCATGCTCGACGGTGTGGCCTCGCCGTTGACCGGGATCATGCCCAGGGGCTGGGTGGAGCGCCGGCTCGACAGCGGCCGGGCGCTGCTGCTGATCGACGGCGTGGACGAGCTGCTCGACCGGGAGCGGCGGGCGGTGCGGGACTGGCTGCGGCGGCTGCTGTCGACGTACGCCGAGGTGCGGGTGGTGGTCACCTCCCGGCCTGCCGCCGCGGGCGCGGACTGGCTGCGGCGGGAGGACTTCGCGGCGCTGCATCTGGACCGGATGACGCCGCCGGACCTCGCGGCGTTCGTCCGGCAGTGGCATCAGGCGGTGCGGGAGCTGGGCGACGAGTTGCCGTGCGCCGTGGACGAACTCCCGCAGTACGAGCAGTCGTTGCTGACGAGCCTGAAGGACCGGGCACATCTTCAGTCGCTGGCGGGGACGCCGTTGCTGGCGGCGATGCTGTGCGCGATGCATCTGAACCGGGGGCGTCAACTGCCCCGGGACCGGATGGAGTTGTACCGCAGCGCCTTGCACACGCTGGTCCACGACCGGGACGCCAACCGCAATGTGCCGAGCGCGGCGGACAGCGCGCTGAGCCTGGGCGACAAGCTGATCCTGCTGCGGGACCTGGCGTGGCGGCTGTCGGACAACAACCGCAGCGAGATCTCGCTGGAGCAGGCGGCGGTCCATGTGGGTGCGCGGCTCAGGGCGATGCGGCATCTGGAGCCGATGGACGGGGAACCGGTGCTGCGGCAGTTGCGGGACCGCTCGGGGCTGCTCCGCTCCCCCGCGCAGGAGCGGCTGAACTTCGTGCACCGGACGTTCCAGGAGTACCTCGCCGCGGAGGAGGCCGCCGAGGAGGACCGGATGGGGAACCTGGTCGGGCGGGCGCATCTGGACCTGTGGCGGGAGACCGTGATCATGGCGGCGGGACACGCGAACGCCCGTCAGCGGGAGGAGCTGATCGGCGGGATCCTGGACCGCGCGGAGGAGGAACCTCGGCACGCGCGGGCGTTGCGGTTGGTGGCGGCGTCGTGTCAGGAGACGTTGCCGTCGGTTTCGGAGGCGCTGGCGGAGCGGTTGGAGAACGCGGTCGCGCGGTTGCTTCCCGCCCGCCGGAGCACTGATCCGCCCGCACTGGCGGCGGTGGGGCCGAGTCTGCTGCGCAGGCTGCCGCGGTCGTGCGGGGAGCTCACCGCGAAGGCCGCCGCGCAGACCGTCCGGACCGCCGCGCTGATCGGCGGCGAGGAGGCGCTGCAGGTGCTGGAGGGGTACCGCGGTGACGCCCGTGGGGAGGTGATCGACGCGCTCATCGATGCCTGGGCCTATTTCGACGCGGCGACCTATGCGGAACGCGTGCTGGCCGAGCTGCCGTTGACGGACCGCCTGCTCACCCTCACGCACTCCGGGCAGTTGGAACCCGCCTCGCGACTGCCCGGGGTGACCTATGTGTCCATCAAGTACCCGTTCTCGGACTTCGCCGCCCTGGAGGGGTTCGCCACGCTGGAGTCGCTGCGGACCTACTCGCTCCGGGGCACACCCGGCCTTTCCCCGCTGCGTGCGCACCCCCGGCTCTTCGATCTGACGCTCTGGGGCGAGGCCTCACTGAAGGAGATCGAGGTTCTGCGCGAGCTGCGGGAGCTGGAGAGCCTGACCGTGAGCGCCTACTGCGTCTCGGATCTGAGGGAGCTCGACCTCGGACCGGACGTGACCTTCCTCGCCCTGCCCGACCTGACCCCGGCCGTCGATCTCACGCCGCTGGCGGAGTTCACCGACGTCTTCTACCTCCAACTGCTGTCCGCCGGCACCGCCTGCCTGCCCGCGCATGTGGAGGTCCTCAACGGCCTGGAGAAGCTGCGGACCCTCGACCTCCACGGCATCGATGTCGCGGCCTGGCTGCGCGCCACACCGCTCCCGCCCCAGCTCGGACGACTGGTGCTGCGGGAGTGTGTGCTTCCCGAAGAAGCCAGCGCGCTGGACCTTCCCGACACGGAGGTCGTGTTCGAGTGATCCGACACGCTCACGGCCCCGCCCTCCACACCGGAGGACGGGGCCGTGAGCGTGTCGAACCGCTCAGCGCCAGCTGTGCGGCGCCCGGAAGCCAGGCTCGCGCTCCAGGCGGCGCCAGCCCGCCTTCGCTCGGCCGCGGTGGGCCGGGGCGGGGTCGGACGGCTGGGCGGCGGCGCGGGCCAGGAGGATCGCCGTGATGGCGGCGACTTCCTCGGGCTCGGCGTGGCCCTTCTCGACGCGGATGTCAGGGGTGTTCATAGGTCACAGTCTCCGTGAGAGAGGTTTCCGCGGGGGTACCGCGAAGGATCCGCTGGGTTACTGCGGGGGGTTGCCGTGCTTGCGGGACGGCAGGTCGGCGTGCTTGTTCTGGAGCATCGCCAGGGACCTGGCGAGCACCTCGCGGGTCTCGGCGGGGTCGATCACGTCGTCCACGAGGCCACGCTCGGCCGCGTAGTACGGATGCATGAGCTCGGACTTGTACTCCTTGACCATGCGGGCCCGCATGGCCTCGGGGTCCTCGGCCTCGGCGATCTGCCGGCGGAAGATGACGTTGGCCGCACCCTCCGCGCCCATCACGGCGATCTCGTTCGTCGGCCAGGCGTAGGTGAGGTCGGCGCCGATGGACTGGCTGTCCATGACGATGTAGGCACCTCCGTACGCCTTGCGCAGGATCAGCGAGATCCTCGGCACGGTCGCGTTGCAGTAGGCGTAGAGGAGCTTCGCGCCGTGCCGGATGATTCCGCCGTGTTCCTGGTCGACGCCCGGGAGGAACCCGGGAACGTCCAGGAAGGTGATGATCGGGATGTTAAAAGCGTCACACATCTGGACAAAGCGCGCAGCTTTTTCCGATGCCTCGATGTCCAGGACGCCGGCGAGGGACTGGGGCTGGTTGGCGACGATGCCCACCACCTGGCCGTCCACCCGGGCGAGCGCGCAGATGATGTTCCGCGCCCAGCGCTCGTGGACCTCCAGGTACTCGCCGTCGTCGACGATCTCCTCGATGACCTTGGCCATGTCGTACGGGCGGTTGCCGTCCGCCGGGACCAGGTCCAGCAGCACGTCCGACCGGCGGTCGGCGGCGTCCGTGGCCTCCACGCGGGGCGGGTTCTCGCGGTTGTTCTGCGGGAGGAGCGAGAGGAGGTAGCGGACCTCCGCGATGCACGTCTCCTCGTCGTCGTACGCGAAGTGGCAGACGCCGGAGGTCTCGGCGTGCACGTCCGCGCCGCCGAGGCCGTTCTGGGTGATCTCCTCGCCCGTCACCGCCTTGACCACGTCCGGGCCGGTGATGAACATCTGGGACGTCTCACGGACCATGAACACGAAGTCCGTCAGGGCCGGGCTGTAGGCCGCGCCGCCCGCGCACGGGCCGAGCATCACGCTGATCTGCGGGATGACGCCGGAGGCCTTGGTGTTGCGCTGGAAGATGCCGCCGTAGCCGGCGAGCGCCGAGACGCCCTCCTGGATACGGGCGCCCGCGCCGTCGTTCAGGGAGACCAGCGGGGCACCGGCCGCGATGGCCATGTCCATGATCTTGTGGATCTTCGTGGCGTGGGCCTCGCCCAGCGCGCCGCCGAAGATGCGGAAGTCATGGGCGTAGACGAAGACCGTGCGGCCCTCCACCGTGCCCCAGCCGGTGATGACACCGTCGGTGTACGGCTTCTTGGCCTCCAGGCCGAAGCCCTGGGCCCGGTGCCGGCGCAGCTGCTCGACCTCCCGGAAGGAACCCGGGTCCAGGAGCAGCTCGATCCGCTCCCGGGCGGTCAGCTTGCCCTTGGCGTGCTGCGCCGTGGTCGCCTTCTCGCTCGGGCCGGCCAGCGCCTGCGCACGGATCTCGTGCAGCTCGGCCGTCCGCCCGCGGGCGTCGATCGGCTCACCCGGTGCCTCATCCAAAACGGTCATGTAGCGACCTTACGAAGGACACCGAGGAAAGCGAGCCGTTGACTCCGTACAGTCCTCGGACCCTTTTCCTGGTACCCCTGAACAGAACCATCACGGCATGCAGCCATTCCGACTGCTCAGAGGGCTTCCGCGTTGTGGAGGTCGCACAAAGCCGTCAGCCGAGAGCCACCTCACATCGATGGGTGGCACATACCATCCCCGGAGTGACGCGGAGCCTCAGCCGGCGTCCCGTCGAGAGGATCTCGACCGAGTCGTCCGCGTGCCGGATCCGGCGTACCGGGTGGTCCCAGGTGATCTCCAGCGGAGCGCCCGTGCGCGGCGGCTCGCTCACGCAGAGCGTAGCGGTACGGCCCCGGCGGCGGAGCAGCACACTCGCGCCGGCCGAGACGGTGAGCGGGCCGGCCGTGCCCGGCTGCCAGAAGTTGGCCGCGGTGAGCCCCAGGGAGGGGACGCGCACCGCCTGGCACGCGGGGTCGTTGGCGAGGACCGACAGCCGGCGGCTCTGCGTGGCCCGGACCGCGACCTCGCGCCGGCCGGCGCCGGGCATGAGCAGGTAGACGTAGGTCGCGTCCGTGGGGTCCGTGCCGTGGTCCAGCCAGAGAGTCTGCCAGCGGCGGGTGCGGCGCTCGGTCGTACTGGTGGTGTTGATGTCGGCCCAGGCCCCGGTGCGGTCCTCGCGCAGGGTGCGCAGATCGCCGTACGGCACCACCCAGCCGCCGTGGCCCTCCAGGTGTGCCCAGCCCGGGCCGCGTACGAAGGTCTGGGTGCCGCCCTCCCCCAGGTTCCGGTTGTCGACGACGGTCTCGACCGGGACGCCGTCGGCGCAGCTGATGCCGGCCCCGAGGCAGATCACGGCGTCCTCGACGCAGAACCACGACTTGCGGGCTTCGAGCGTCGACCCCAGGCCCTTCAGGTGCTGCCCGATCGCCGCGTACTCGCCGTCGGTCGTGCCGCCGACCCAGCGCACGTCGGGCTTGGGCTCACCCCATTCGCCGCCGGCCTTGTCCGGGAGGCGTTTGGTGGAGACGGTCGTGCCCGGGAGGCGGTACCAGTCGACGGTCGGCCAGTACCAGTCCGTGTACTGATCGGCCCGGCCGCCCAGACCCTTGGCCCACCAGGAGAGCATCCCGGCGCCGGTGTGCCAGCCGCGCGGGTTCTCGCCGTTGCCGCACTCGTAGTACGCGATGCGGTCGCCGGCCATGGCGATGTTCGCGACGAAGCGGGGGCGGCGGTGCACGGCCCGGTCCATGGCCGCGAAGAGGTGGTGGCCGGTCGGTTCGGGCGCGGCGGGGACCGGTGACCCGGCGACGGCGTGCAGCCGGGCGAGGTCGGCGACACCGAACTGACGTGCCGTCAAGATCGGGGTGACCGTGTCCCGTTCGATCCATCCCTTGATACGGCCGTACCAGCGCTCGCGTTCCGCCGCGCTCGCGCCGCCCGCGAGCAGGGCGATCGCGGCGATGATCCCCTGCCCGTGGTAGTGGTCGCTGCGCATCACCTGCCGGTCGTCACTTCTGAGGTAACCGCGGCTGATGGCACGACCGTTGACGCTGTCCATCACCAACCCGTCGTGAATGAGGGGCGCGTAGGCGCGCTCCACGCTGTCGAGGACGATCTGCCGGTTCGGGTCGGTCACCTCCCACTCGGATCCGGCGAGCAGGGCGAAGAGCCGGCCGAGGCCGTCCAGGAGGACCTGGCCGTAGGTGCCGGAGTAGGCGACCCAGGTGTGCTGGACGAACGAGCCGTCGGCGTAGAGGCCGTCGCCCTTCGTGACGTACGGGAAGACCGGGGAGAGCGCGTCACGGGCGAGCGCGATCTTCGCCGGGGCCCGGCCGAGGATGCCGCGCAGGGCGACACCGCGGCACAGGTCGACGCGGTTGGCGCCGGTGGAGGTGCCGGAGTAGTCGGTCAGCGTCGCGTCCGGGATGAAGTGGTCGACGGCCGCACAGGCGGCGGCGATCCGCGCCTCGCCGAGGTGGCCGTACAGGGCGGCCGTGATGTCCGTCAGCAGGCGGGGGCTGCCGATCTGCCATTCCCACCAGTTGCCGTAGCGGGTGGTGGAGGGGTTGTAGATCGTGCCGGAGAGGTGGTCGAGGCCGCGCAGGATGTCGGCGAGGAGGGCCGGGTCGGCCGTGGAGCCGGTGCCGGACTGGACGTAGGCCTGGGTCATCGTCCACAGGCGGCCGTAGCTCTGGGTGATGCCGGCGGGCGGGTCGTAGGGATGGCCGGGCCACAGGGAGGTGGGGGTGGGGGCCATGGTGGCCCGGAAGCCGCGCGCGAGGGTGCCGGTCTCGGCGAGGCGGGCCGCGTACGGCTGCGCCGCCGGGTCGTAGCCGGTGCCCAGGGCGATGTCGAGCCAGCGCAGGCGGAGGGTGTCGTAGGCGTCCGCGGAGGCGGCGCGGGCGGTGGGAGCGGGCGCGGCCAGGAGCGCCGCCGCGAGCAGGACGGCTCGGCGGGTGGGTCTCGTGAGCCCTGTGCGCTGAGAGGTCATGTCATGGGCATCTACCACCTCACCGTAGTCACGCCAACACTTTGCGGATGATGTTGAATCCTGAACGGAATAGGTCTACGGTCGGTCGCGTTGATGTAGTTCAAGATTCAACATCACTGATATCGCTGATGCGACATCGCCTCATCACCCCGAAGGAGCACGTCATGGCGAACACCGACCTGACCGGCGACTACACGATCGACGCGGCCCACTCCACGATCGGCTTCACCGTCCGGCACGCCATGGTCACCAACGTCAAGGGCAAGTTCCTCGACTTCAGCGGCTCGCTGCGCCTGGACGGCGGGGACCCGGCCGCCTCCTCGGCGTCGATCGACGTCAAGATGGACAGCATCGACACCGGCTCCGCGGACCGTGACGGCCATCTGAAGAGCGCGGACTTCTTCAAGACCGACGAGTTCCCGACGATGACCTTCCGCTCGACCTCGGCCGAGGCCGTCGGCGGCGACGACTACCGCATCACCGGCGACCTGACGATCCTCGGCACCACCAAACCGCTCACCATCGACCTGGAGTTCAACGGCTCCGCGAAGGACCCCTTCGGCAACGAGCGCGTCGGCTTCGAGGGCAAGGCGTCGATCCTGCGCTCCGAGTGGGGCCTGACCTGGAACGCCGCGCTGGAGACGGGCGGCGTGCTGGTCTCCGACAAGATCAAGCTGAACTTCGACATCTCGGCGATCAGGAACGCGTGACGCCTGCGACCGGGCGCCGGTGAGCCACGTGCTCACCGGCGCTTCGTCAGTTCCCGGAGGATCGCGGCGACCTGGGCCTCCCGGGCCTGCGGGGTCCGGGCGCGCAGAAGGCCCAGCATGACCTGGTAGCGGTCGGTCCTGCCCAGCCTCTCGAAGGCCGCCCCGGCCCGGGGGTTCTCCGCCAGCGCGGCGGTCAGCTCGTCCGGGACCCGCGCGTTGCTCTGCGACTCGTACGCCGCCTCCCAGCGTCCGTCCGCCTTGGCGGCGTCCACTTCGGCGAGGCCCGAGGGACGCATCCGGCCCTCGGCGTCCAGTTCCGCCACCCGCCGCACATTGACCATCGACCAGAGGCTGCCGGGCCGGCGCGGGGTGATCCGCTGCGTGTAGTACGACGCGTCGAGCGCCTTGCGCTGCCCGGTGATCCAGCCGTGACACAGGGCCACGTCGTTGACCTCGGCGGCGCTGACGGAGGGGATCCCGGAGCCCTTCTTGGCCACCTTGACCCACACGCCGGGGTGCGGGGCGGGGTGCTCGGACAGCCAGACGTCGAGGGCGGCGGCGGACTCGAAGGCGAAGGGCTGCGCGGCGTCGGGTGGAGTCATACGGGCACGCTAGGCGGGAAAGAGGCCGGATTCCGTCCTATTTGGGCCCCGCACCGTATGAGTCGAGAAGGGCTTCGGCCTGTTCGCGGGCGTGTGCGACGGGGTCCGGGAAGACGTGCAGGCCGTGGGCGACGAGGGCTCCCTCGTGCAGGAGCATGAGGGCCCGGCCCAGGCGGTCGGCGTCGCCCGCCCGGTCCGCGGGATCCTCGGCGTCTTCGGTGATGCTCCGGGCGAGGCCCGTGAACAGGGCGAGCATCCACTGCTTCTGGCCCGTGATGACCGGGTGGGCCGGGTGGGCGGGGTCACTGATCTCAGCGTGCGCGTTGACCATGCTGCATCCCTTGGAGCCCTGCTCCGCCGACCATGCGCGGGAAGCGTCGAACACGGCCAGGGCGCGTGCCCGAGGTGTCGCGTGCGCCGCGTCGAGGTGGTCGTCGACGTACCGCGCGAGGAACGCCCTCCAGCGTTCGTCGCGGCCCGCCAGGTACTCCACGACGATCCGCTCCTTGGAGCCGAAGCGGTCGTAGAGGGTCTTCTTGGTCACCCCCGCCTCGGCGGCGATGAGATCCACCCCGACGGCGTGGATCCCGCGCTCGTAGAACAGCCGCTCGGCGGCCTCCAGGACGCGCCGCGCGGCACGCGTCATCGTGACGCGCCGTGACTGTTCCGTGGTGCCCTGTGGTCCCATACCCCAAGAGTATACCGATCTGTATAGTGGAGGTCCGGAGTCAGGTATACCGATCTGTCTAGTGGGGGTAGATCCCCGTGAACGCTCTCCTCTCGATCGCCTTCGTCCTGTGCTGGAGTTCCGGGTTCATCGGGGCCAAGCTCGGCGCGGGAAGCGCGGCCGCGGTCACGATCCTGATGTGGCGGTTCCTGCCGCTCGCCGTGATCCTGGCCGTCGTCGCCGCCACGGTGGGGCGCGCGTCGTGGCGGGGCCTCACCGCGCGGGACGCCGCACGGCAGACCGCGATCGGCGTGCTGTCGCAGAGCGGCTATCTGCTCACCGTCTACTACGCCATCCAGCTCGGGGTCTCCAGCGGCACCACGGCCCTGATCGACGGGGTCCAGCCGCTCGTCGCCGGATCACTGGCCGGGCCGCTGCTGCGACAGTACGTCTCGCGTCGGCAGTGGCTCGGCCTGTGCCTGGGGGTGACCGGCGTCGCCGTCGTCACCACGGCCGACGCCGCGGCCGCGACCGGAGTCGCCCCCTGGGCCTATCTCGTCCCGTTCCTCGGCATGCTCTCGCTGGTGGCGGCCACCTTCCTGGAGAGCCGCTCGCCCGCACCGGTCGCGCCCGGGGTGGCGATGACCGTCCACTGCGCCACCAGCGCCGTGCTGTTCACCGTGTTCGCCATGTGCACGGGAGCGGCCGAGCCGCCCGCCGAGGCCGGGTTCTGGGCCGCGATCGCCTGGCTCGTCGTCCTGTCCACCTTCGGCGGGTACGGGCTGTACTGGATCATCCTGCGCCGCTCCGGAGTCACCCAGGTCAACGCGCTGATGTTCCTGATGGCTCCGGTCACGGCGGTCTGGGGTGCGCTCATGTTCGGTGAGCCGTTCGGTGTGCAGACCGCCCTCGGCCTGACCGTCGGCCTCGTCGCCGTCGCCGTCGTGCGGCGCGAGGGCGGCCCGTCCCGGAGCCGCGCCGGGACACGGCGCGGCCCTGATGCGGACACCGTGAAAACCGTTGGACCCGCTCGCCGGGCCCCGCATAACCTGCCCCCGTGTCCAGCCCCGAAGCCTCCAGACTCCGGCCACCGGCTCTCCGGTGGCTGCTCGTGACGTCGGACTGAATCAGCGTTCGCTTCCCCTTCCGGGCTCACTCCGCTGCCGGACGGCCGTTCCACGTGCCGTTTTCCACTTCGACTTCGGGTTGCGGAGTTTCTTCATGCCGTTCGCTCTCTTTCTGCTGGGCGTCGCCGTGTTCGCACAGGGGACGTCCGAGTTCATGCTGTCCGGGCTGGTGCCGGACATCGCCCGGGATCTGGGGGTCTCCGTGCCCGCGGCCGGTGCCCTGACCTCGGCCTTCGCCGTGGGGATGGTGGTGGGGGCGCCCCTCATGGCCGCTCTGGCCCGGCGGTGGTCGCGGCGAGGCGCGCTGCTGGGCTTCCTGGCCGTGTTCCTCGTCGTCCACGTCGTGGGGGCGGTGACCGACAGCTTCGGGGTGCTGGTCGCCACCCGCGTCGTCGGGGCGCTCGCCAACGCCGGGTTCCTGGCCGTGGCACTCGTCGCGGCCGCCCGGATGGTCGCGCCGGAGGCCAAGGGGCGGGCCACGTCGACGCTGCTCGGCGGGGTCACCCTGGCCTGTGTGGCGGGGGTGCCGGCAGGGGCGCTGCTCGGCCAGCTCTGGGGCTGGCGTGCGGCGTTCTGGGCCGTGGCGCTGGTGCCCCTGCCCGCCGTGGCGGCCGTCGCGTGGTCCGTCCCCGGCGGTGCGGCGGACTCGACGCGTCCCGCGCTGCGCGGTGAACTGCGCTCGCTGCGCAGCCCTCGGCTCCGGGTCACGCTCCTCCTGGGCGCCCTCGTGAACGGCGCGACCTTCTGTACCTTCACCTACCTCGCACCCCTGGTCACCCAGGTGACGGGGCTGGAGCGCGGGTGGGTGCCGGTCGTGCTCGCGTTGTTCGGCGCGGGGTCGTTCGCGGGGGTCTGGGTCGGCGGACGGTTCGCCGACCGGTGGCCCGGGGCCGTGCTGACCGGGGGCGGGAGCGCGCTGTGCCTCGGCTGGACCGCCCTCGCGCTCGGCGCCGGGACCCCGGCCGTGGCGCTCGGGCTCGTCTTCGCGCAGGGCGCCCTCTCCTTCGGGGTGGGGTCCACGCTCGTCTCCCAGGCCCTCTACGCCGCGCCCGGCGCCCCCACACTGGCCGGGGGCTTCGCCACGGCCGCGTTCAACGTGGGCGCCGCGCTGGGTCCATGGCTCGGCGGCACGGCCATCGGCGCCGGCCTCGGCTACCGGTCGCCCCTGTGGGTCAGCGCCGCGCTGGTCGCGCTGTCCCTGGGGGTGGCGGGCCTCGCGGACGATCTGGGCGGGCGGCGGCATCGGGGCGAGGGGAGGGGGCGCAGGCGGGCTGCCTCGTCCGCGTGACCGCCACGCCCCGACCCGGCTCCCGGTCCGGAAGAAGGGGCTGCCTCCCACCCCCGGCCGGCGGCGAAATCGGGGGGCGCGAGCAGGTCGCGCCCGGGCATCATTCGCACCATGACCGCCACGCCCCGTCCCGGCTCCGGCTCCGGCTCCTCATGGGTCACCATCGCCTCGTACGAGGTCGGCAAGGGGTGCCTCCACCCCCTCGCCGCCGCCCGCGCCTGACTGCGTGAGCGTGGCATCGACTGGATGCCGTTCGAGGCGGGCGAGATCCGCTGGGACCGGATGTGCGCTCCGGGTCCCGGCGGACACTGGCGGGCGTGGATCACGGTCCATGTCGAGGGCCGTGCCCTGTGGCGGCTCGGGCTGCATCCCGGTCAGGCGACCGCTGTCGTCAACGGCCCCTCGCCGCCCGGCTGGTGGCACGCCGCCGGGGAGCGGTACGCGCGGGGGCGCTCGGCCGTGAGGCGCGTGTCCTGATTCGGGTGTGGCCGGAATTTGCCCCTTGCCGGTGCATGCACAGGATCCACATAATCCAGCAACAGAATTGACCGGCGCATGTCACGCGGAGGCGTTCCCATCAACGCCCTCCCCTGTTCGGCATGCCCTGACGTATCAGCGCTCTCCACGTTCGCATGTCCAACCCCCCACGGAAGGCATCACGTTGAAGAAGCTCCTCACCGCGCTCAAGAGATGCGCGGCCCTCGGCGCAGCCGCTCTCGCGATCGCCAGCCTTCAGCCCGTCTCGGCCGCGCAGGCCGCCGACTCGCGTGTCGTCGGCGGAACCCGCGCCACGCAGGGCGAGTTCCCGTTCATGGTCCGGCTCTCCATGGGCTGTGGCGGCGCGCTCTACACCCAGCAGATCGTGCTCACCGCCGCACACTGTGTGAGCGGCTCCGGGAACAACACGAGCATCACGGCCACCGCCGGTGTCGTGGACCTCCAGTCCACCAGCGGCCGTGTCCAGGTCCGTTCCACCAAGGTGCTGCAGGCCCCCGGCTACAACGGCAACGGCAAGGACTGGGCGCTCATCAAGCTCGCCCAGCCCATCAACCTGCCGACGCTGAAGATCGCCACCACCACGCAGTACAACACCGGCACCTTCACCGTCGCCGGCTGGGGCGCGGCCACCGAGGGCGGCGGCCAGCAGCGCTACATGCTCAAGGCCAACGTGCCGTTCGTCAGCGACGCCCAGTGCCGTGCCTACAGCGGCTACAGCGGGCTCATCGGGAACGAGGAGATCTGCGCCGGCCTCCCGTCGGGCGGCGTCGACACCTGCCAGGGCGACTCCGGCGGCCCGATGTTCCGCCGCGACGCGAGCAACGCCTGGATCCAGGTCGGCATCGTCAGCTGGGGCATAGGCTGCGCCCGGCCGAACGCGCCGGGCGTCTACACCGAGGTCTCGACCTTCGCCTCCGCGATCGCCTCGGCCGCGTCCTCTCTCTGACCTGAGCGGTCCGCATCACGCCTGCGGCACGGGCCCGGTGTCCTCGGACGCCGGGCCCGTGCCGTCCTCCCGGCACCGGTCTCAGAAACCCCCGCCGTCGAAGCCTCCCCCGCCGAAGTCCCCGCCGCCGAACCCGCCGCCGAAGTCCCCGGCGTCGAAGTCGGATCCGGACACGTCGCCGCCCTCGTAGCCGCCGTCGCCGTAGCCGTAGCCCGCGCCGTAGTCGGCCGCGTAGGCCGGCCCGGCCATCATGCTGCCCAGCATCGTGCCGATGAGGAGACCGGGGAGGATGCCGCCGCCGAAGTAGCCGCCTGCCCAGGGGCCGTAGGCCGGGCCCGCGTCCCAGTACGGGCGGCGGCCGTACTCCGTGTCGACCTCGCGGATCACGGGGTCGCGGCCTTCGGACAGCCGGGTGCGGTCTGCCGCGCAGACCGGGACCTCGCGGGCGGCGCCGCCGGGCGGCGTCCAGGTCTCGTCGGCCACCGCCGTGCCGTGCCGCGGATCGAAGAAGCACGGCGGGCGGCGCTCCGGAAGAGGACGGTCCTGGCGTCGGGCGGCCAGCCGGGCGAGGGAGAAGCGGCCGTCCGCCAGGGCCTGGGTGACAGCCTTGACCTCCTCCGGCCTGCGGGCGGAGTCCATGAACCGCTTCGCCTGCTCGTAGGCGTCCAGGGCACTCTCGTAGTCCGCACGCATCGCGTCGTCGGCGCCGGGTTCCGCCGGGTGGAAGTCCAGGCGGTCCAGCTCTTCGCCGAAGGCGGTGATGTCCTCGTCGACCACGACCCGCAGCTTCTCCAGCGCCGCCCGCTGCTCCGCCTCGTGGCGCCGCCGGGTGCGCCGGACCAGGGCGTACGCGCCCGCGCCGCCCGCCACCACCACCGCGCCGGCGGCGATCAGCCCGGAGGCGTCCACACCACTGCCGCTGCCGCCGTCGCTCCAGCTCGCGGGGGCCGTGCCGCCCACGTTGCGCAGGGCGGAGTCGACGAAGTCGTTCAGCTGGGCCTTGGGATCGTCCGTGCCGCGCACGGCCGTGACCAGGTTGTTCACCGCGTCCTTGGACATCACCACGGGGTCGGCCGCCGCGCCGAACTCATCGCCGCTGCGGATGGCGTACAGGCCGGTGATGCCGGTCTCGGTGCGGAGGTTGCGGAAGACCTCGTCCGACTCCCCGGCCGGGAGGACGGCCACGAAGACGGGCTTGTCGGCGTCCTCGATCTTGTCGGCGAGCGCCTCGGCGTCCGCGGACGACAGCAGGTCCGAAGCGGCGGGGTCCACGTAGACGGGATCCTCGCGCAACGCCTCGGCGACCTTCGAGAGGTCGGTGGCCGCATGTGCGCCGGGCGCGCCGGCCGTGAGCACCGCGACCGTCGCGGCGACCGGCACGATCAGCAAGCGCATGAGGCCCCGGAAGAGCGGAGTCCTCATACCATCGACGCTACCTGATGGGCGGCGAAAAGGGGGCGGTCCCGGTGGCCGGAATCCCACCGGGACCGGCATCGGCACCGGCCGCGACACCCCGCCATGTGCGCTACGACGGGTTCAGGACGCCTCGATCCGCTTGTCGTCGCTGTCGCCGCCGCGCTGGAGGAACTGCAGACGCCGGTTGCGCAGTCCCGTCACCAGCTGATTGCGCCGGTAGTCACGCGCGGGCGAGGGCCCCTCGGTCGGGAGCTCCTTGCGCTGGGCGGCGATGTCGACGATGAGGGACTCGTACGCCGCCAGTTCCTCCCGGCCGAGATCCGTGCGGACATAGCTGGTCAGGACGAAGAGCCGCAGGATCTCACCGATCACGTCCCGCTCGCCGTGCCGTTTCACGACGGCCGACGCATGACGGACCCAGTCCCGGTCACCCATGCGCCGCATGAGCAGGACGGCCATCAGCGCCTGCCCCGGCTGCTCGATGAAGTCCTCCTGGCCGAGGGCCTCGGCCGTCAGCCGGGAGAGCTTGCCGCTGACCAGGACCTGGGAGAGCAGGGCGTACGAGGCGAGGACGGGAGAGAGCAGTGCCAGCCTGCTCATCAGCTCGTCGAACTCTCCGTCCGACACCTCCTGCCCGTCCACGAGGGCCTCGCGGATCTCCTGCCGCTCCAGGGCCTCCGAGAGCGCCTCCCGGATGCCCCGCCCGGTGTCCAGCCGCGTCCACTCGTCGGCCATCAGAGCGGCCCGCACGCCGTAGCCGTTCAGGGTCAGCCGCAGCGCCTGGCGTTTGAGATCCAGGTCCCGGACGAGTTCGCTGCTGCGGAGCACGTCGGCGAGGAGGTCGAGCCACTCGACGAACACCTCGAAGTCGGAGCGATGGGCGTCCCCGGCCTGACGGTTGTCCTGGACCATGGTGCGAACGGCGTCGGCCTGGTCCTGCAACTCGTCCAGCACCAGGTTGAGTTCCCCCTGGATCTCGGGCGGCGGCGTGGTCGGCGTGTACGCGAGGTCCGTGGGCCAGAACTCGTCCAGCAGTGACTCCGTGTCGTCCTGCGCCCGCCAGCCCTCTCTTGCCGCCAACGCCGAGAACGGGTCGTTGGCGCCGTCCCCGAGGCGTTCGCGCAGCTCCCGGAAACCGTCCATGACCTTGCGCAGCAGCGAGGCGTCGTTGCGGCGCAGCGCGGCCGCGTGCCGGATCACCTGGGCGTAGTCCAGGGGGTTTTCCAGCACCAGTGTCCGCAGTTCCTGGGAGACCTCCATGCGGTACGCCGCCAGCAGGGGACGGACCATGGGCTGGCAGAAGTAGATCAGACCGTCGCGCTGGCAGAGGATCCGCTTGGCGATGAGCGCGTCCAGGACGGCGGCCGAGGGCTCGAACCAGCCCAGCCCCTTGAAGTAGTCCAGCAGGAACTGTTCGGCCTCCATGCGGGGCAGGGCGTCCTTGCCCTCCAGGGTGAGCTGCTCGTTCAGACAGGACAGGATGTCCTGGAGCTCGCGGAAGTCGAGTTCGAACCGGCGGTCGACGCTCGGGTCGTCACGGCCCAGCAGCAGCCCGAGGTACGACTCCAGGATGGCGGTGCTGTTGGCTCCGGCCGTCCAGTCGCCCTGTCCGGCGGTGGCGACCAGGGCGGCCAGCATGGCGGGCGTGCGGGGCAGCTTGCCGCGGCTGAGCAGGTCGAGCATCGCGGTCACGTCGGAGTCGCTCTCCTCCGGGCGCAGCAGACGCACCAGGGCCCGCAGTTCGCGACGGCCGAAGGGCCCGATGTAGCGGACGCGGCACGTCCAGCCCTCGCGGCTCATCTCGTCGCTGAGCCGCTGCCTGGCGGTGGTCCGGGAGCCGAGGATGTACATGTTCTCGGGGTGCTGCGCCATGAACCTGAGCAGGTTGCGCAGCCGCTTCTCGGACAGCGGGGCGACGTTGTCCACGGCCAGCGCGAGGCGGGGCAGGGCGTCCCGCTTCCCGGTGGGGATCCCGGCCAACGCCAGCTGATGGCGCACCTCCCGGTCGACGCCGTTCGCGCCGCTCTCCACCGCGGTGAAGTCGATGACCACGGGGGCGTACTGGGCGTCCAGGCGGTAGGCCGTGTACGTCAGCCACTGGAGCGTGCTCGTCAGGCCGCTGTACTCGTCGCCGACGATGACGAAGTGGCGGTGCTCGGACAGGCTCGCCACCAGGTCGTCGGGCGTGATCCTGCCCTCTTCCAGGTCCGTCAGCGCCAGGTACTGGTCGACCGGCAGATGCAGCATGACCGGCGGGACCAGCAGGCGGTCCATGTCCATCTGCCACCGGTCCGGGGCCAGGATCAGGCTCCGCTCCCGTATGGCGTCCAGGAGCCCCTCCGCGGCCAGGTCCGCGGCGGTGCGGGTGACGACCCCCTCCTCCGGCGAGGCGGCGGCGACCTGCCGGGAGGGCTCGGCGAAGTCGATGACCTGGCGGCCGTCCGCCACCACGTTGCGGCCCTCGTCGAAGGCGTCCCTGCTGTCGAAGTAGCTGCGCACGTGGACGGTGAAGGCGTGCGGGGCGGGCGCACGGTCGACGTCGACGACGCTGTAGGCGTTGAGGTAGTCGCGCGACTGGTAGAGCGAACCGGCCATACTGTGCATGAGGGCGCCCGTCTTGCCGACGAGGCCGATCGGGTCGACGACGTGGACGTGTCCGGTGCACAGGACGTCGAACCGGCCCAGCTCCCTGTGTACGTCGCCGCGGTCGAACTCCGCCAGCCACTCCGGCGGATGGTGCATCACGGCGATCTTCACGTCGGCGTCGCCGAGCGTGTCCGTGGCCTGGGTCATCTGCCGGTCCCCCACGATGAGGTGGGCCCGGTCCGCGTCGTCCCCCGCCCCGGTCGCCCGCCAGGCCGAGGTGAGGCACGCGACCGCGACCGCGCTGCCGCCCGCGGTGAAGCGGTGCACGGTGACCAGCGGGGAGATCCGCTCCACGTCCGTGCCCGTGTAGTAGTCGTCCACGAACTCGACCCACGGCGCCATGCGGTCCAGGTAGGCCGACAGGTTCTCGGCGTCCAGGAGCCTGTTGACCGCGTCCCGGCTGGTCAGCCCGGACAGCAGGCCGTTCTCCTGGAACTGGTCGATCCTGCTGATGTCGACGTCGTGGTTCCCGGGCGCGAGGATCATGCGGTCGCGGTCGAGTCCGAGCAGTTCCTGGAGCGGATCGAGCAGGGCCTCACGGGCGAAGGCGAACTGCTCCGGCCGGGCGCTGAACGCGAGGTCACCGCTGAAGATCACCGCATCGACCGGTGTCCGTTCGTGGAAGTCCCGCACATCCTTCAGGAAGGCCTTGAGCAGTTTGTTCTGGTCGGATTCCCAGTCCGCCCTCGCGTGCAAGTCACTGATGTGGACGATCCGCATAAAACACCCCCGCATCCCTGGCAACGCACCTCACCAGCTTACGCGCGACACCTGCGGAGAAACCGCTCATCAGGCCCAACCCCCCTGACCCGTCGGCCACTTGAGGGCGACACCCGGCCGAGCAGTGCATACGATGCCTTCCTGCCGCCGTGCGCCGCACGGCCGGCCGGCCGCAGTGGAGGCAGGGGGCGGGCATGCTCGGCAAGCGCAGAGCCGCGGACATGAAGGTGTCGCAACTGACCGAGCTGGACCGGTCACGCGGCCGGGCCGATCTGCTGTGGGAGCTGTTCCGGCAGGCGGAGAGCGAGGTGAGCGCGGCGATCGAGTGGTACCTCGCCCGGCGCCGGGGGCCGTCCCTGTGGTCACGCTCGCTGCGCGCCCTGGCAGCCCTCCTGGGCATCGTCGGCACCCTCACACCGCTGGTGCACGCGGCGGACCCGAACGTCGTGCAGCCCGAGTGGGGTTTCGTCTTCCTGGCCGGTGGCGCGGGCTGTGTCCTGTTCGACCGGATCTTCGGCTTCTCCGCGTCCTGGACGCGGTACATCCGTACCGAGATGGCCTTGCAGCAGGTCCTGAAGAAGGCCCAGGCCGACTGGGCCCAGGCCTTCCTGAGGACGACGGACTCCCCCAGCGACAAGGAACAGGCCGCACTGCTCGCGGTGGTGGAGCGGCTGCGGACGGAGGCTCAGCGCATCATGGAGGACGAGAGCGCGGCCTGGATCGGCTACCTGGCGGACGGCGTCGAGGAACTGACCCGGTCCACGACGCACAACGCCGGTCAGCGGCCGGGGGCGACAGGGCTGTTCCGCCTGGACCGGCCGTCCGCGCGCGACCGGGGCGGCGAGGTCGCGCACCGGCCGCGCGACACGGCCCTGTGACCCGCCGCCCGCCGAGCCGCCGGGCTATTCGGCCGGCGTCACCCCGGCCCGCAACAGGCCGTACGTGTACGCGTCCTCCAGCGCCTGCCAGGACGCCGCGATGACGTTCTCGGCGACGCCGACCGTGGACCACTCCCCCGCCCCGTCGGACGTGGAGATCAGGACGCGGGTCGTGGACTGGGTGCCGTGGACGCCCTCCAGGATGCGGACCTTGTAGTCGACGAGGTCCAGCTTGGCGAGCTGCGGGTAGATCTTCTCCAGCGCCACGCGCAGCGCGCGGTCGAGGGCGTTGACCGGGCCGTTGCCCTCGGCCGTGGCGACGATGCGCTCGCCCTTGGCGAAGAGCTTGACCGTGGCCTCGTTGGCGTGGGTGCCGTCGGGGCGGTCCTCGACGATCGCGCGCCAGGACTCGACGCCGAAGTACTTCAGCGGCCTGCCCTCGACCTCGGCGCGCAGGAGGAGTTCGAAGCTCGCGTCCGCCGCCTCGTACGTGTAGCCCTTGAGCTCGCGCTCCTTGACCCGCTCGACCACCCGGCCGACCAGTTCGCGGTCGCCGCCCAGGTCGACGCCGAGCTCCTTGCCCTTGAGCTCGATCGAGGCGCGGCCCGCCATGTCGGAGACCAGCATCCGCATGGTGTTGCCGACCTGCTCGGGGTCGATGTGCTGGTACAGGTCCGGGTCGACCTTGATCGCGGAGGCGTGCAGTCCGGCCTTGTGCGCGAAGGCGGAGACGCCGACGTAGGGCTGGTGCGTGGACGGGGTGAGGTTGACGACCTCGGCGATGGCGTGCGAGATGCGGGTCATCTCGCGCAGGTGGCCGTCGGGGAGGACCTTCTTGCCGTACTTCAGCTCCAGGGCCGCCACCACCGGGAACAGGTTGGCGTTGCCGACGCGCTCGCCGTATCCGTTGGCCGTGCACTGGACGTGGGTCGCGCCCGCGTCGACCGCGGCGAGGGTGTTGGCGACCGCGCAGCCGGTGTCGTCCTGGGCGTGGATGCCGAGCCGGGCGCCGGTGTCGGCGAGGACCGTGGAGACGACCGCCTGGACCTGGGCGGGGAGCATGCCGCCGTTGGTGTCGCAGAGGATGACGACGTCGGCGCCGGCCTCCGAGGCCGTACGGACGACGGATTTCGCGTACTCGGGGTTGGCGCGGTAGCCGTCGAAGAAGTGCTCGCAGTCGACGAAGACGCGGCGGCCCTGCCCGCTCAGGTACGACACCGTGTCGCGGACCATCTCCAAGTTCTCGTCGAGCGTGGTGCGCAGGGCGAGCTCGACGTGCCGGTCGTGGGACTTCGCGACCAGGGTGATCACCGGGGCGCCGGACTCCAGCAGCGCCTTGACCTGGGGGTCCTCGCTCGCCTTGGCGCCGGCGCGCCGGGTCGCGCCGAAGGCGACCAGCTGGGCGTGCCGGAAGTCGATCTCCTGCTGGGCACGAGCGAAGAACTCGGTGTCCCGCGGGTTGGCACCGGGCCAGCCGCCCTCGATGAAGCCGACGCCGAAGTCGTCCAGGTGCCGTGCGATGGCCAGCTTGTCGGCGACGGTGAGGTTGATGCCCTCCCGCTGGGCGCCGTCGCGCAGGGTGGTGTCGAAGACGTGGAACGAGTCGTCGAGCTCGCTGGTTACCGTCATGGTCGTAAGGCTCCTGTGTTGGATCTCGGTCTACCGGAATGACCGGTTCCACCGCCCCCACCTATGGTCCCTCACGCTCTCCGCCCGGCTGCGGGTGGGCCGGGAAACAGAAAAACCTCTCGCGGGTGCGAGAGGTCTGCGCGCGGGTCGAGGACGACGGTGTCCACCCGTACCTGGTCGTACGTGGTGGTCACTGCGGACCGGCGCGCCTGCTGCCAATAATCATGGCGAACGAGAGCACGGAGGCAGTCTGGCACAGACCGCCCCCGGCCTCACCCTCCGTCTCAGGATGCGAGCGGTGCGTTGATCACCGCAGACGGCGCAGGAAGCCGTCGCTCACGCCGTTGGTGTCGCCGGTGACCAGTTGGGCGGAGCTGGAACCGATGCCCAGGAGCTTGTCGTCGCCGCCGAACGAGGTGGCGTAGACGTTGTCGTCGGTGACGGGACCGCCGGTGACCGCCTCGCTGGCGAGGACGGAGGCGCCGGTGCGCAGATCCCGTACGTAGATGTTGTCCTGGCCGTCCGCCGCCCTGAATCCGTAGGCGACGTAACGGCCGTTGCCGCTGATCTCGGCGCCGGCGATGACCGCGGGGCCGCCCGGGCCGTCGTGGGCGATGCCTCGGGTGGTGTCATTGCGCAGGTCGCGCACATAGGTGCTGGTGTTGACCGCGGTGGCGTCCGGGAGCAGGTCGTCGCCGCGGTAGGTGAAGGCGACGGAGCGGCCGTCCGCCGAGAGCGAGGGGTCCAGGCCGTAGTGCTGGGCGGGCGTGCCCTGCGGGGTGACGTCGACCCGTTCCTCGGTGCCGGTGCGGCGGTCGTGCACCAGCAGGGCGCCGCCCCCGCCACGCGGGCCGAACTGCTCGTAGGCCACGTAGCGCCCGTCCGCGCTCATGTCCAGGTGGTACGAGCCCCACTCCGGGTGGTCCCGGTTGGTGATCCGCTCCACGGTGCCGCCGCGGCGGTCGGTGACGTACACGGCGGGGTAGATGACCGTCTGGCCGGACTCCATCCGGATGGGGCGGGCGTTGAAGGCGACGTACCGGCCGTCGTCGGAGATCGCGGCGCCGCCGTGCGCATAGGCCGAGCCGCCGTCGGGTGTCGTGCTGACCCGCTCGGTGCGGTGGGTGACCCGGTCGTGGACGTAGACGTCCTGGGCCCAGTACTCCTTGGGGGCCGGCCAGTCGGTGAGGTTGTCGGCGGTCGAGACGAGCACGACGTACCGCCCGTTGGCGCTGATGGCCATGGGCTGGGTGCCGCCGTCAGCCTGCGTACCGTCGGACCTGACGCTGATCCGCTCCAACCGGCCCGTGCGCAGGTCGCGGACGAAGCTGTCCTCCACGCCGTTCGTGTCGCCGGGCACGAGGTTCGGCGCGTTGGAGGAGAACGCGGCGTAGCGGCCGTTCGCGCTCAGCCGGGGACCTGCGGCGTAGTCGGTGCCCTGTTCTCCCGTGCCGGAGACGGTGATCCGCTCGGTGGACGGGACTCGGGGCGCGGCGCTCACCGACGTGGCCGTGAACGCCATCGTCGCGGCGACGAGGGCCGTGGCGAGCGCGGTGCGTGTGCTGGCGTACAAGATCTGTTCCCCCTGTGGTGGTGCTGGTTCTCGGTCCGAGAGCTCCCTCTGAGGCAAACGCACCAGGCGGTACAGGGTCAATCCGCAATATTGCGTACAACCAGGACGTCAGCTCAGGAGTCCGCGAGGAGGCTTTCGTCGAGGAACTCCCTTACGTGGCCGAGAACTTGTGCCCGGTCCGTGCCCCGCAGCCCGATCGCCACATGGATGGAGAAGCCGTCGAGCAGGGCCCGCAGCCGCGCCGCGAACCGGTCCGGGTCGATCCGCCGGAACTCGCCCCTGGACACGCCCTCCGCCAGCAGGGCCACCAGGTCGCGGTGCCAGGCGCCCTCGATCGCGGCCTGGCGGTCGCGGGCCTCGCCGTCGGCGTTCTGCGAGCGGTTCCAGACCTCCAGCCACAGCGTCCAGTGCGGGTCGCGGTGGCCCGCGGGGACGTACAGGTCGACGTACGCCTCGATCCGTGCGCGGACCGAGGCGGAGGCCCGCGTCAGCAGCCGGCCGCGCTCGGCGCCGAGGCGGCCCTCGCTCCACTCCAGGGTGCGCAGCAGCAGTTCGTCCTTGGAGTGGAAGTAGTAGAGGAGATGACCGCTGCTCATGCCGACCTCACGGCCGAGCGCGGCCATGGTCAGTTTCTCCAGGCCGCGCTCGGCGATCATCTCCATGGCTGCGGCGAGGACGTCCTCGCGGGGCGGGGCGGGGGTACGGCGGCGAGCTCCCGGGGTGGTCATACGGCGGTCACCCGCACGGCGTCGGGCAGGAAGTGCGTCTCGAACGGGCCGGAGCAGTCGGCGAACAACGTCGCCACCTGTGCCCCGCACCCCGGACACACCCAGTTCGGCCCCTCCAGCCCGGGCGGGCCGCAGCAGCCGATCTCCTCCAGGGCGGGGTTGGGCGCCAGGAATCCGACGGTGTCCTCGTGGTGGACCACCAGCGTGTTCCGGGGTCCGGCCGACATCAGGAACCCGTCGCCGTCGGGGTCCGACATGCTGACCTCCGGGATCGCCGCGCCCGCCCACTCCGGGTCCGGGTGCACGACGAACGGTGCCCCGGACGGCTCGGGGTCCACCGAGTAGGTGCCGCGCGGCACGGTGGACGGGGCGCGCCGCGAGCCGTCGGCGTTCTTCCGCCCTTCGTGCTCAGGGCGTGCGGGCAGCTCGGGCAGCAGGCGCAGCGGGTCGCTGAGCCGACGTCCGCAGGCGGTGCAGAGCAGCAGTACGTTCACCCGTACGTTCTACCTGACCACGGCCTTCGGCTGCTGCTGGGTGATGCAGTGGATGCCGCCGCCGCCCGCGAAGACCGTCCGGGCGTCGACGAGCGTCACCGTCCGCTCCGGGAACAGCCGGCGGAAGATGCCGGCCGCGATCTCGTCGCGCGGGTCGTCGAAGCCGCACAGCACGACGCCGCCGTTGCAGAGGTAGTGGTTGATGTAGGAGTAGTCGGCCCAGTGGCCGTCCGCCTCCAGCACGGTCGGGGCGGGCACCTCGACGACCTCCAGACGCCGTCCGCGCGCGTCCGTCTGTCCCTTCAGCAGGCCGACGGTCTCCTTGGTCACCTCGTGGTCGGGGTGCGCCGGGTCCGGCTGCACATGGGCGACGACCACGCCGGGCCGGGCGAACGCGGCGACGATGTCGACGTGGCCGAGGGTGCCGAAGCCGTACGGGGGGTAGTCCCCGGTCAGGCCGCGCGGCAGCCAGATCGCCTTGCGGGTGCCGAGCATCGAGTGGATCTCGGTCTCCACCTGCTCCCGCGTCCAGTGCGGGTTGCGCTCCGGACCGAGCTGGACGGTCTCGGTGAGCAGGACCGTCCCCTCGCCGTCGACATGGATCGCACCGCCCTCGTTCACCAGCTTCGAGGCGTACGTCCGCGTCGAGCCGGCCAGGTCGCCGACATGCGCGGCGATCTTCGCGTCGTGCTCCCAGCTGGCCCAGTCCTGCGCGCCCCAGCCGTTGAACGTCCAGTCGACGGCCGCGAGTTCACCGGCGCCGCCGGTCAGGAAGGTGGGGCCGATGTCCCGCATCCAGGCGTCGTCGAGGTCCCGTTCGACGGTCTCCACGCCCGGCCCGAGCAGCGTCCGGGCCTCCTCGGACTGTCCCGGGCCGCACACCACCGTCACCGGTTCGAAGCGGCGCACGGCACGGGCCACCGACGCCCAGGCCAGGCGGGCGGCCACGAGATCGGCGGGGTCCTCGAAGGTCACGTTCGGCCCCGGCCAGGCCATCCACGTGCGCTCGTGCGGGGCCCACTCGGCGGGCATACGGAAGCCGTCGGAGGCAGCAGACATGGGGTGTCCTTAGAGGAAGTAGAGGCGGTTGAGGGAGACCGAGTCGGCCGACTCGGAGCGCAGCGGATCGCCGTCGAGGGTGACCAGGCCGGTGCGCTGGTCGACGTCGACGGCTCCGGTACGGGAGTTGCGGCGCAGGTCGGCGGGCCCGATGCCGCGCGTGCCGCGCACGGCGACCCTGCGGCGCCGGGTGGGCATCGTGTCGCGCCCCTGGTCGACGGCGGCCTGCGCCACGAAGGCGACGGAGATGTCGGCGGGGGTGGCGCCGTACGCCCCGAACTGCGGGCCCAGGACGAGGGGTTCGCAGGTGTCGGTGGCGGCGTTCGGGTCTCCGGTCACGCCGTACGCCGGGAAGCCGGACTTGAGCACCAGCTGCGGCTTGGCGCCGAAGAACTCCGGCCGCCACAGCACGATGTCGGCCAGCTTGCCGACCTCGATCGAGCCGACCTCGTGGGCGAGTCCGTGGGCGATGGCCGGGTTGATGGTCAGCTTGGCCATGTAGCGCAGGACGCGCTCGTTGTCGTGCTCCTCGGGGGCGCCGAACTCGGCCTTCATCTTCCCGGCCATCGCGAACGTACGGCGGACCGTCTCGCCGGCCCGGCCCATGCCCTGCGCGTCGGAGGAGGTGATGCCGATCGCGCCCAGGTCGTGCAGCACGTCCTCGGCGCCCATGGTCCCGGCGCGGATGCGGTCGCGGGCCATGGCGGCGTCGCCGGGGAGGTCGGTCTTCAGGTCGTGTACCGAGACGATCATGCCGTAGTGCTCGGCGACCGCGTCCCGGCCGAAGGGCAGGGTGGGGTTGGTGGAGGAGCCGATGACGTTCGGGACGCCGGCCATCTTCAGCACGTTCGGGACGTGTCCGCCGCCACAGCCCTCGATGTGGAAGGCGTGGATGGTGCGGCCCTCCAGGACGCGGAGGGTGTCCTCGACGGACAGGCACTCGTTCAGCCCGTCGCTGTGCAGGGCCACCTGGACGTCGTGTTCCTCGGCGACGCGCAGTGCCGTGTCCAACGCCCGGGTATGGGCGCCCATGTCCTCGTGCACCTTGAAGCCGCAGGCGCCGCCCTCGGCGAGGGCCTCGACCAGGGGGGCGGAGTCGGACGACGAACCGCGTCCCAGGAAGCCGATGTTGACCGGCCAGGCGTCGAAGGCGCCGAACGCGTGCCGCAGCGCCCACGGCGAGTTGACGCCGACGCCCCACACCGGCCCGAACTCCTGCCCGATGATCGTGGTCACGCCGGACGCGAGCGACGCCTCCATGACGCGCGGCGACAGCAGGTGGACATGGGTGTCGACGGCCCCCGCCGTGGCGATGAGCCCCTCGCCGGACACGATCGAGGTGCCGGTGCCGACCACGACGTCGACCCCGTCGAGGGTGTCGGGGTTGCCGGCCCGCCCGATCGAGCAGATCCGGCCCTCCCTGATGCCGATGGAGACCTTCCGGATCCCGAGCGCCGCGTCGATCACCACCACGTTGCTGATGACGACGTCACAGGTGTCCCGGACGGCGGCCGCCTTGAGGTGCAGTCCGTCCCGGGCGGTCTTGCCGAACCCGGCGAGGAACTCGTCGCCGTACCGCTGGGAGTCCGACTCGACGCGGACGGTCAGGCCGGAGTCGCCGAGGCGGACGCGGTCGCCGGCGCGCGGGCCGTGGGTGGCGGCGTACTCGTACGGGGTGAGGCGGCGGGCCTCCGCGGGGTGACCTCCGGGGCGGCTCATCGCTCGGCCTCCTGCTCCTGATCAGGTGTTTCCGGTACGCCGAGATAGCCGCAGGCGGCGGCGCGGCGCAGTGCCTCCTCGCGGGCGCCGGGCGCGTCCAGCGCCCCGTCGACGAGCCCCGCGAAGCCGATCGCGATCCGGTCACCGCCGATCGGCACGAGCCCGACCTCGGCGCTCTCCCCCGGCCCGAAGCGCGTCGAGGACCCGGCCGGCACGGCGAGTCGCATGCCGTAGGCCGCGCCCCGGTCGAAGTCGAGCCGCGGGTTGGCCTCGAAGAAGTGGAAGTGCGAGGTGACGGAGACGGGCACGGTGGCGGTGTTGGTGACCGCCAGGCGTACGGCCGCCTCGGGCTCGGCGTGCTCGGGACCCGGCAGCAACGCGCCCGGGGCTCGATCGCCGAGGCTCCCGCCGATCGGATCGCCGACGACCGCGAGCCGCGAGCCGTCGTCGAAGACCGCCTCGACATGCACTTCGGTGACGACGTCCGCGACACCCGGCAGCACGTCGTCCGGGCCGAGCACCGACCGGGCGCGCTCGATGGCCTCGGCCAGCCGGGCGCCGTCGCGGGCGGCCTCGCACACGGTGTCCGCGATCAGCGCGGTCGCCTCCGGCACATTGAGCGCCAGACCGCGGGCGCGCCGGGCCCGGGCCAGCTCCGCGGCTCCGAACAGCAGCAGCCGGTCACGCTCCGTGGGAGTCAGTCTCACGACGCGACACCTCCTTGCCTTCCCCAGACTTAGAGCATCACTCTAAACATCAGATCCCATAAGTCAAAGGGTTGACGCCGGGCCCTCGCACATCCCAGATTGAACGGCACTCAAACTGAGGGAGACCTGCCATGCCGATGGAACAGCACGGAGTCGACACCATCCCCGAGGGGGAACGCACCAGCGGCCCACGGGACCTCGTCTCGATCCTGCTGGGCTCGAACCTCTGCCTCGGAGTGATCGTCTTCGGCTGGCTGCCGCCGTCGTTCGGCCTGGACTGGTGGGCGTCGGTGAGCTCGATCGTGGTCGGCACGGTGGCCGGCACGGCCCTGACCGCCCCGCTCGCCCTGATCTCCCTGCGCACCGCGACGAACCTGTCCACCTCCTCCGGCGCCCAGTTCGGCGTGCGCGGCCGGCTGGTCGGCTCGGTGGTCGGCCTCCTGCTCGCCCTCGGCTACACGGCCCTGACCGTGTGGATCGGCGGCGACGTGATGGTGGGCGTGCTGGGCCGGCTGTTCGGGCTGCCGGCGAGCGGGGTGTCGTACGGCGTGGTCTACGCGCTGCTCGCCGCGGCGACCGTCACGGGCGCGGTGTACGGCTACCGGGTGCTGCTCGCCCTGTCCCGCGTGCTCGCGGTCGGCATGACGGCCCTGCTGGCCCTCGGCGTCGTCGCCTACGCCCCGCACTTCACGACCGCCGCGCTGCCGGAGACGGGCGGCCGGCTGCTGGGCGGCTTCTGGCCGACCTGGCTGCTGGCGACGGTGGCCGCGGGCCTGTCCGGCCCGATCGCCTTCATCACCCTGCTCGGCGACTACACCCGCTACATCTCCCCGGCCCGCCACACCTCACGCCGGGTACTGCACGCGACCTGGCTCGGTCTGCTCCTGGGTCTGCTGGTCCCCCAGCTGTTCGGCACCTTCACGGCGTACGCGGCCCGGGCGGCCCTCGACTACGCCGGACCGCTGGTCTCCGCCTCGCCCGGCTGGTACCTGGTCCCGCTCCTGCTGGCCGCCTCCGCCGGTTCGGTCGGCAACGCGGGGCTGATGCTCTACTCCATGGGCCTGGACCTGGACGCCATCCTTCCGCGCGCCTCCCGCGCCCGGGCCACCTACGCCGTCGCGGTCGTCGCGACCGCCTGCGTCTTCGTCGGCCACTACGCCTCCAGCGCCCAGGACGCGATGACGTCCTTCGTGCTGCTGCTGACGGCGATCGGCACCCCCTGGGCGGTCATCACCCTGATCGGCTTCGCCCGGTGTCGTGGCGTGTACGACGCGGAGGCCCTCCAGGTCTTCAACCGCCGGGCGCGGGGCGGGATCTACTGGTACCGGGCCGGCTGGAACATCCCGGCGACCGCGGCCTGGGCGATGGGCGCCACGGTCGGCCTGCTGGCCGTCTCCCTCCCGTCGTACGAGGGGCCGCTGCTGGGGCTGACGGGCAAGGTGGACTGCAGCTTCCTGCTGTCGGGGCTGGTGGGGGGCGTGGCGTACATGCTGCTGACGCTCGGCGAGTCCGCTCCGGCACCCGAAAGGGCCGCCACGGACACGGAGTCGGTGGCGGCCCTGACGGTCACGGCCGAGAACTAGCCCAGCCGGTGCATCCAGCCGTGCCGGTCGTCGGCCTTGCCGCGCTGGATGTCGAGGAGGGCCTGGCGGAGCCGCAGCGTGACCTCGCCGGGCTCGCCGTCGCCCTGCTGCCACTGCGCGCCCGTTCGCTTCACGGTGCCGACCGGGGTGATCACCGCCGCCGTACCGCAGGCGAAGACCTCGGTGAGGGTGCCGTTCTCCGAGTCGCGCTGCCACTGGTCGACGGAGACACGGCCCTCCTCGGCGTCGTAGCCGAGGTCACGGGCGACGGCGAGGAGGGAGTCGCGGGTGACGCCCTCCAGGATGGAGCCGGTGAGGGAGGGCGTGACGATCACCGGCTTCTCATGGGACTCAGCGCCGTACACGAAGTACAGGTTCATGCCGCCGAGCTCCTCGACCCACTTGCGCTCGACCGCGTCGAGGTAGCAGACCTGGGCGCAGCCCTCGGCGGCGGCCTCGGCCTGGGCCAGCAGGGACGCGGCGTAGTTGCCGCCCGTCTTGGCGTCGCCCATGCCGCCCGGCACGGCGCGGACGTGGTCCTCGGAGACCCAGATGGACACGGGCTTCACGCCACCGGGGAAGTAGGCGCCGGCCGGGGAGGCGATGACGATGAAGAGGTACTCGCTGGCGGGCTTCACGCCCAGGCCGACCTCCGTCGCGAACATGAACGGACGCAGGTAGAGGGACTCCTCGCCGCCGTGCGCCGGGACCCATGCCTGGTCCTGGCTCACCAGTGCGTCGCACGCCTCGATGAACGTCTCGACCGGCAGCTCCGGCATGCCGAGGCGGCGGGCGGAGGACTGGAAGCGCAGGGCGTTCTTCTCCGGACGGAACGTGGCGACCGAGCCGTCGGGCTGGCGGTACGCCTTGAGGCCCTCGAAGATCTCCTGCGCGTAGTGCAGGACCATCGTGGCCGGGTCGAGGGAGAGCGGCGCGTACGGCACGAGCTGGCCGTCGTGCCAGCCGCGGCCCTCGGTCCACTTGATCGTCACCATGTGGTCGGTGAAGTGGCGGCCGAACCCCGGGTTGGCCAGTATCGCCTCGCGGTCCGCGGCGGCGAGAGGGCTGGCGGACGGCTTGAGCTCGATCGTGGGCGTCGTCATGAGTGGATGTCCTTCACCGGTTTGATTGTGGCGGGCCGCGCTTACGCCAGTACTGCCAGTGGCCAGTGCTAGGACGTCCGAGCATTCCGTCGATCCGCGGCTCCGCGTTCGATTATCGCAAGGCGGAGCCGTGGAAGAAATCGGCCTGATCGGCTTGATCGGCGTGAATCGCGACCCAGGGATGATGGTGACACCCGGCGGCGGACATGGGGAAGCCGCCGGGTGCGGAGTGACCCGGCGGCTTCGAAAGGTACTTCGAGTGGCGCGACGGGCGTCAGCCGGCTACTCGTACGGCCAGCGCGTCACCGATCTGAGACGTGCTGCGGGCGGGCTTCCCGGTGCGCTCGGCGAGGTCGGCGGAGACCGCCTCGTCGATACGGGCGGCCTCGGCGTCGTAGCCGAGGTGGCGCAGGAGCAGGGCGACGGACAGCACCGTGGCGGTGGGGTCGGCCTTGCCCTGGCCGGCGATGTCGGGCGCGGAACCGTGGACCGGCTCGAACATCGAGGGGAACTCGCCGGAGGGGTTGATGTTCCCGCTCGCGGCGACGCCGATGCCGCCGGAGACGGCCGCGGCGAGGTCGGTGATGATGTCACCGAAGAGGTTGTCGGTGACGATGACGTCGAACCGGGCCGGGTCGGTGACCAGGTAGATCGTCGCGGCGTCGACGTGGATGTAGTCGGTGGTGACCTCGGGGAACTCCTCGGCCACCTTGTTGAAGACGTTCGTCCACAGGTGCCCGGCGAAGGCCAGCACGTTGTTCTTGTGGACCAGCGTGAGCTTCTTGCGCGGCCGGGCCTGGGCACGGGCGAAGGCGTCCCGGACGACGCGCTCGACACCGAAGGCCGTGTTCACGGAGACCTCGGTGGCGACCTCGTGCTCGGTGCCCTTGCGGATGGTGCCGCCGTTGCCCGTGTACGGACCCTCGGTGCCCTCACGGACGACGACGAAGTCGATCTCGGGCTGGCCGGCGAGCGGGGTGGCGACGCCCGGCAGGAGCTTCGACGGACGCAGGTTGACGTGGTGGTCGAAGAGGAAGCGGAGCTTCAGCAGGAAGCCGCGCTCCAGGACACCGGACGGGACCGACGGGTCACCGATCGCACCGAGCAGGATGGCGTCGTGCTGCTTCAGGGCGTCGACGTCCGCGTCGGTGAGGGTCTCACCCGTGGCGTGGTAGCGCCTGGCGCCGAAGTCGAACTCCTTGGTCTCCAGCTTCACATCCTGCGGAAGGACGGCGGAGAGGACCTTCAGACCTTCGGCCACGACCTCCTGGCCGATGCCGTCACCGGGAATCACTGCGAGATTGAGGCTGCGAGACATGTCGGCACCCTACTCCTCGTCCCATGGGATGACACACGATGTCCGCCATACGGACGGCCGGACGGTGGACGGCGCTTGCGCTTCGACTGCCGTTCACCCGTACGCAGGGCGCGTGTTGGCCTCCGCTGGGAACTTCCCTTTCATGGACCTTCCCGACTTCGGCATCCCCCCGCAGCTCGCCCGCAGGATGAGCATGGCGGAACAGCACGAGTACCTCCGTACGAGACTGTCCCGGCGCCGCACGCTGGTGACGGCGGGCGCGGTCGCGGGGGGTCTGCTGACCGGCTGTTCTGGGTCGGGCGCGAGGCCGGGGGCGCCCGGTACGACGGCCTCCGTGTCGGCGCCCGCGTCCACCCTCACCAAGGTGCCGGGCTCCGCCGTCGCCCCCTTCGGCCGCCATCTCGCCTTCGGCGCCGACCCCAGGTCCCAGATGCGGATCTCCTGGCAGGTGCCGGCCGCGGTGCGGAAGCCATACATCCGGGTGGGCCTGCGCCCCGACGACCTGAGCCGCAGGATCGAGGCCGAGGTCCGCGATCTGCGCACGCCGGAACTGCGGGGCATCCGCGCGGCGCTGGAGCAGTACTACCTCCACGCGGCGCTGGACGGCCTGCGCCCCGGCACGACGTACTACTACGGCGTGGGCCACGAGGGCTTCGACCCGGCCTCCCCCCACAACCGCTCGACGATCGCCAACTTCCGGACCGCCCCGGCGACCCCGGAGACCTTCACCTTCACGGCCTTCGGCGACCAGGGCGTCAGCGAGGCCGCGTCCGCCAACGAACACGTCCTGCTGCGCCAGAACCCCGCCTTCCACCTGCACGCCGGCGACATCTGCTACGCCAACGCCAAGGGCCTGGGCAAGGAGTCGGACGCCTACGACCCCGGCTTCTGGGACCTGTATCTGAAGCAGACCGAGTCGGTGTCCAGGTCGGTGCCGTGGATGGTGACGACCGGCAACCACGACATGGAGGCCTGGTACTCGCCGGACGGCTACGGCGGCCAGCTGGCCCGCTGGTCCCTGCCGGAGAGCGGCTTCGACCCCCGCAAGGCCCCGGGCGCGTACTCCTTCACCTACGGCAACGTCGGCTTCGTGGCGCTGGACGCGAACGACGTGTCGTACGAGATCCCCGCCAACCGGGGGCACACGGAGGGCCGCCAGACGAAGTGGCTGGACGAGCGGCTCGGTGAGCTGCGGGCGGCGAAGGACGTCGACTTCGTCGTCGTCTACTTCCACCACTGCGCCTACTCGACGTCCTCGCACGCCTCCGACGGGGGTGTGCGGGCCGAGTGGGTCCCGCTGTTCGCCCGGCACCAGGTGGACCTGGTGATCAACGGGCACAACCACGTCTACGAGCGGACGGACGCCATCAAGAACGGTGAGGTGGGCAGGCAGGTACCGATCGGCGCGTCCACGGACCCGACGCGGGACGGCATCGTCTATGTCACGGCCGGCGGGGGCGGCAAGGAGCTGTACGGCTTCCCGGCGGGCGTCGAGGAGAGCTACGAGGGGCATGTGAGCGCGCGCGAGTCCGTCGCCACCTTCAAGTGGACCAGGTCACGCGAAACCAAGGCGGAGAGCGTGGAGTGGTCACGGGTGCGCTACCGGGGCTTCTCCTTCCTCTCGGTGGAGGCGGAGAGCGGCGCCAGGCCCCGGCTGAAGGTGTCGGCGCTGGCGCAGAGCGGGGAGCGCATCGACCACTTCGAGGTGCGGCGCGGCAGCTGAGCGCTACGCCGCCTGGTGACCGGTGGCGCCGCCGTTGTCCCTGCGGTCGAGGGCGCGCTGGAGCGCCGCGGCGGCGTTCTTCCGGTCGGACTCGGTGGTACGGGAGAGGTGACGGACTCGACGGCGGGCGGTCGTCTCGGCCATGGGAAATCGACTCCTTCGAAATCCGGGAGTGCTGAAAAGGGGTTACGAGACGCCGGATGGGGCGGGGAGCGGTGCCGCAGGGGTTGCCTGCACGGGGCCCGGCTCACGACCGCCATTCGCTTGATCGAGCGAGACGTTCGGCTTCTACAAAGCTAAGGGAGGACGGCGCGTCTGTCTCCACAATTACTCGGACTTCCTACTATCTGAGACGGTGGAGTAGGTCACACGCCACTGACCTGGACTTTTACCGTCTGCCCGTCAGAGTACGTCCCCGTCCCGCCAGTCGAAGACCAGCTCGAAGGCCGGGTCGAGCGGACCGGCGAGGGCGGGCCGTACGAACGTCGTGCCTTCCTCGTCCGGCAGATGCATGACGCCCCCGGGGCCCAGCGCGCAGACCCGCCCGCTCCACCTCTCCCAGCCACGGGCGGCGTACAGCGCGGCGCCCTCGTCGCTCGCGGACAGCATCCCGGCGTCGTACGCCCGGTCGATCACCCGCTCCAGCTCCGCCATCACCCGGCCGCCGAGCCCCGTCCGGCGCGCGTCGGACCGTACGGCGACCGCCTCGACGTACCCGACCCGCAGCCACCGGTCCCGGTGCCGCACCCGCCGCATGACCACCGAACCGTGCCCGACGAGCCGCCCCGCGTCGTCGTGGACGAGCGCGTGGATGCCGCCGAGCCCGTGGTCCCAGTCCTCGTCGGAGAAGTCCCCGTCGAAGGCGCCCTCCAACAGGGCACGGATCGCACGCAGTTCGGCGGGGCCGAGGTCGGCGGTATGTGCGGTGCGCGGCGTGTGGGCGGGTACGGTCGGTGTCATTCGTCCAGTATCCGCACGGGGGCTGATCGCCCACTCGGCTGATCCTCCGCGCGGCACGGGACATCCGGTGACCGCGAGGGAACGGTGAGGTCATGAACGACACGGCGAGAGTCTTCCTCGAGGGCGGTCCGGACGATCTGCCCGACCGGATCGTGCCGACCCCTCTGCCCGGCCCGGACGTGAAGATCAAGCTCCGCGGTGGATACGAGCACTTCCGGCCGACGGCGCGGCAGGCGGACACGCTTGAGGGGAAGCTGCCCGTGTACGTGTGGTGGGAGCGGACGGAGATCGCCGAGTAGCTCAGCCCAGCGCGGCCGCCACCGTTTCCCGGAAGCCCCGCGGATCCTCCACCCACGGCAGGTGCCCGGCGTCGGGCAGGATCACCCGCGTCACGTTCGGCAGCGCCCGCTCCAGCGAGTCCACCGCCCGGCGCGGCCGGATGTCCCGCTCGCCGTCCACGATGAGGACGGGCAGGTCCAGGGCCCGGCAGGCGGCGTACAGCTCGGGGGTGTCCAGGACCCGCCGGTTCTCCGCGGTCACGGCGGCGTTGCACTCGGTGTTGATGCCGAGCCACGGGTCGGCCATCCGCTCGGCGTGCTCCGGCGCCCGCCGGCGGTCCTCGAACTCCGCGGACCACTGGAGCACCGCGCCTTCCCGGTCGCCTGCGGGCAACTCCCGCCAGCGGGCGAGGCGTTCGGGGTCCTCGCCCAGTCTCGCGAGGAGGTTCTCCTGGTAGGCGGGGCGCCACTCGGACGTCGGGCCGATGCCGGTCCCGGCCACGTAGACGAGCAGGCTCACCCGCTCCGGGTGCGCCAGTGCGTAGGCGAGCGCGAGTTGCGCGCCCCAGGAGTGCCCGAGCAGCGCCATCCGCTCCAGCCCGAAGCGCTGTCGCACGGCGTCGAGGTCGGCCACGAACCGGTCGGTCGTCCACGGGCCCGCGCACGGCTCGGAGCGGCCGCATCCACGTTGGTCCCAGCGGACCGTCGTGGCGAGGTCGCCGAGCAGCTCGGCCACGTCCTCGAACATGTCCCAGAGCCCGGGCCCGCCGTGGCACAGCACCAGTGGCTCGCCCCGGCCGGACGTGCTCGTCCACAGCCGTACGCCGTCGTCCGTCGTCACCGTCATGGCCGCATTGTCGCAACACGAACGGCCGGGTCCGCTCAAGACCCGGCCGTTTCCCGCGCGTTGGGGTGTCAGCCCATGTGCGGGTACGCGTAGTCGGTCGGCGCGACCAGCGTCTCCTTGATGGCGCGGGTCAGCGTCCAGCGCATCAGGTTCTGCGGGGCGCCGGCCTTGTCGTTGGTGCCGGAGGCGCGGCCACCGCCGAAGGGCTGCTGGCCGACGACGGCGCCGGTCGACTTGTCGTTGATGTAGAAGTTTCCGGCCGCGTAGCGCAGCTTCTCCATCGTGTACGCGGCCGCCGCGCGGTCGCCGGAGATGACCGAGCCGGTCAGCGCGTAGGCGGACACCGACTCCATCTGCTCCAGCATCTCGTCGTAGCGGTCGTCCTCGTAGACGTGCACGGCGAGGAACGGGCCGAAGTACTCGGTGGTGAAGACCTCGTTCTGCGGGTCGGTGCACTCGACGACGGTCGGGCGGACGAAGTAGCCGACCGAGTCGTCGTAGGAGCCGCCCGCGACGATCGTGCAGGTCGGGTCGGACTTCGCACGGTCGATCGCGGCCTTGTTCTTGGCGAAGGCACGCTCGTCGATGACGGCGCCGACGAAGTTCGACAGGTCGGTGACGTCACCCATGGTGATGTAGTCGACCTCGGCGGCGAACTCCTCCTTGAAGCCGGAGTTCCAGATCGACGCCGGGATGTACGCCCGGGAGGTCGCCGAGCACTTCTGGCCCTGGTACTCGAAGGCACCGCGGGTCAGGGCCGTCTTCAGGACGGCCGTGTCGGCGCTCGGGTGGGCGACGACGAAGTCCTTGCCGCCGGTCTCGCCGACGATGCGCGGGTAGGAGCGGTACTTCTCGATGTTGTTGCCGACCGTCTTCCACAGATACTGGAAGGTCTTGGTCGAGCCGGTGAAGTGGATGCCCGCGAGGTCGCGGTGCTCCAGGGCCACCTGCGAGACCTCGATGCCGTCACCGGTGACGAGGTTGATGACGCCCTTGGGCAGGCCCGCCTCCTCCAGCAGCTGGAGCAGCAGCACGGCGGCGTGGGTCTGCGTCGGGGACGGCTTCCACACCACGACGTTGCCCATCAGGGCCGGGGCGGTGGGCAGGTTGCCCGCGATGGCCGTGAAGTTGAACGGCGTGATCGCGTAGACGAAGCCCTCCAGCGGGCGGTGGTCCAGGCGGTTCCAGACGCCCGGGGAGTTCGCCGGAGGCTGCTCGGCGAGCAGGTCACGGGCGTACTTGACGTTGAAGCGCCAGAAGTCGATCAGCTCGCAGGGCGTGTCGATCTCGGCCTGCTGGGCGGTCTTGGACTGCCCCAGCATGGTGGAGGCGGCCAGCGTCTCGCGCCACGGGCCGGACAGCAGCTCGGCGGCGCGCAGGATGATCGCCGCGCGGTCGTCGAAGGCCATCGCGCGCCAGGCCGGCGCGGCGGCGAGGGCCGCGTCGACGGCGTCCTGGGCGTCCTGCCGGGTGGCGTTGCCGTAGCTGCCGAGGCGGGCCTTGTGGTTGTGCGGCTGCACGACGTCGAAGCGCTCGCCGCCGCCCATCCGCCGTTCGCCGCCGATGGTGCACGGCAGGTCGATCGGGTTCTCGGCCAGCTCCTTGAGCTTGACCTCCAGCCGGGCACGCTCGGGCGAGCCGGGGGCGTAGCCGTGCACCGGCTCGTTGACGGGGGTGGGGACCTGGGTCACAGCGTCCATGAGCTACCTCTTCCGAGTGAATCCCTGGCTTCAGCCCGAGGGAACGAAGCCTTTGCGTATGTTGGGCGGCGGTCAGGGCTTGACCGTCACGAGCCCGCTGCGGCGGGCTGGTGAGAAGCCCCCACGGGGGCGGAGTCACGGGTTCCGTAACTCTCTTCCGGAACCGGGTCGGCTCAGCCGACCGATGGGCGGTAGCTGCCGTTACCCAGGATGCGTCCGGGTCCCGACAGCTACCGCTCACCCTTTGCTGACCAGCGAGCGGGCGAAGAACCGGAGGTTCGCCGGCTTCTCCGCGAGCCGGCGCATGAAGTAGCCGTACCAGTCGGTGCCGTAGGCGGTGTAGACGCGCATGCGGTGGCCCTCCGCGGCCAGCCGCAGGTGCTCGTCGCTCCTGATCCCGTACAGCATCTGGAACTCGTACTCGTCGAGCTTTCGGCCGACGCGGTGCGCGAGCTCCTGGGCGATGGCGATCAGGCGCGGGTCGTGGGAGCCGATCATCGGGTACCCGGCGCCCTCCATCAGAATCCCGAGGACCCGGACGTACGCCTTGTCGATCTCGTGTTTCTGCTGGTAGGCGACCTCGGCGGGCTCCTTGTAGGCGCCCTTGACGAGCCGTACGCGGCTGCCGTTCTCCGCGAGGCGGCGGGCGTCGGCCTCGGTGCGGAAGAGGTAGGCCTGGATGACGCAGCCGGTCTGCGGGAAGTCCTTCCGCAGCTCCTCGTGGATGGCGAACATCGAGTCGAGGGTGGTGTGGTCCTCCGCGTCCAGCGTGACCGTCGTACCGATGGCGGCGGCGGCCTCGACGACCGGGCGGACGTTCGCGAGAGCGAGGTCGTGGCCCCCGTCCAGCGCCTGCCCGAACATGGACAGCTTGACGGACATCTCGGCCCTGGTGCCCAGCTCCAGCTCCGTCAGCCGGGCGACGAGCTCCAGATAGGCGTCCCGGGCGGCTGCCGCCTGCTCGGGCGTGGTGATGTCCTCGCCGACGACGTCCATCGTCAGCTCCAGGCCGCTGGAGGTCAGGTTCCGGATGATCGGCACGATCTCGTCGACCGTCTCACCGGGGATGAAGCGGTCGACGACCTGCTTGGTCACCGGGGCCGCCGAGACCAGGCGTCGCATCCGGTCGCTGCGCGACGCGGCAAGAATCACGGGACCCAGCACGGGGCACCTCCACAAACCAGCAGATAGAACCACCGTGAAACCTAAGGATCCCTCCGATCGTCGACCATCGACAGCTGTCACGCATCCGTGCCGCAGATCTCAGACAGATGTATGAAGGACATTGGGAAATGCGGGAGAATGCCCGGGTGACGTCCGAATACAAGGGTGACTTCCAGGAGCTGGTCGACGAGATCTCGGAGCTGCTGGGGGTGCCGGCGACGCTGGAGAACCGGGACTTCGAGCTGATCGTCTTCGGTGCCTACGACAGCGAGGACGAGCTCGACGCCTCCGCCCTGGACCCCGTCCGCGCCCGCTCGATCCTGACGCGTCGCTCCACGGCGGCCGTACGGACGTGGTTCGAGGGCTTCGGCATCACCCGGGCGACCGGTCCGGTGCGGATCCCGCCGACCCCGGAGGCCGGGGTGTACCGGGGGCGCATCTGCCTGCCGGTACGCCATCGGGGGGTCGTGCTCGGTTACGTCTGGCTCCTGGACGACGATCCGGGCCCGACCGAGCAGCAGCTCACCGCCGCGATGGAGGTGACCGCGCGGATCGGCGCACTGCTCGCGGACGAGGCGCAGCACGGGGCGGATCTGAGCCGGGAACTGCGGGCCGTGCTGATCGCGGAACCGGGCTGGCAGGGGGACATGGCGGTGTCGGCGCTGCGCACGGCCCTCGGCGCCCGCGGCGACGGCCCGCACACCGTGGTGTGCGTCGCCCCCTGGCCCTCGGCCGACCCCGACGACGCCCCGTCCGTGCGCACGGTGCCGCACGCGACGGCGCTGTGCACGGTGCCGTGGGGCGGGGGTACCTCCCACGGCCTCAAGGGTGCGGGGGAGGCCGGGCAGAGTCTGGCCGTCCTGGTGCGGCTGCGCTCGGCGGAGGTGCGCACGCCGGCCCAGGCGGCGGCGTCGAGGCTGCTCAAGGACGAGGGGGTGGGGGCGGCGGCCGGCATCGGCGCGCCCCGCGCCGGCCTCGGTGAACTGCCCGCCGCCTGGCAGGAGGCCTCGGCCGCGGCCCGTGCCGCCCTGGCCGAGCCCCGGCTGGGCCCGATCGCGCAGTGGGCGCACATCGGCCCGTACCGCCTGCTGACGTCCCTGCCCCCACAGGCGGCCCGTGACCCGGCGGTCGCCCTCCTCCTCTCCCCCGCCCACCACGAACTCGCCCGCACCGCCGAGACCTACCTCGACCGCGCGGGCCAGGCCGGCCGCACCGCCGCCGAACTGGGCATCCACCGCCAGACCCTGTACTACCGCCTCTCCCGCGTCGAACAGCTGACGGGACTGGACCTGGACGACGGGGAGGATCGGTTGTTGCTGCACATGGCGTTGAAGGGGGCGCGGCTGTAGCCGCGTCGGACCGCCCGGTCAGCGGCCCGTGAGGGTGGTGAGGGCGTCGTGGAGCGTCGCCTCGTCCAAAGGGCCGTCGCTCCAGCGGGCGGCGATGTGGCCGTCGGGGCGGACGAGCAGCGCTCCCCGCGGGCGCAGGCCCCAGGAGGCCGCGTGCTCCTCGGGAAGGCGCTCGACGCGCAGCGGCCAGGGCGGGACGGCGTGCGGTTCCCCGTCGGTGGCGGCCGGGGTGAGCAGGGTGAACCATTCACCGAGGGCGTCGAGCGTGGAGCGGTGGCCCGAGAGCCAGAGGTGGGGCAGGCGGTGGCCCGGGCTCGCCGTGGGCACGTAGTGCGCGCCGTTCCCGGAGGGTCCGGGCGGGGCGCTGCCGTCGGTGAGGACGGCGGCGGAGCGGTAGGAGACGCCGAGGACGAGTCCGAGTTGCGCGAAGTACCGTTCCGACCAGGGCGGTTCGATCCGCTCCGCCGCCTGGTCCGCGTCGGTCCGGAGCTGCTCGCGGCGCACGTCCGCCACCAGGAACATGAGCTTGGAGTTCTCCACGGCCTGTCCGAGGGTCCGGTGGGCGACGGGGTGCCGTTCCGTCTCGTACGTGTCCAGCAGGCCCGGCCCGGCCCACCCGCGCAGGACGCCCGCCAGTTTCCAGCAGAGGTTGTGCACATCGGCGAGGCCGACGTTCATGCCCAGGCCGCCGGCGGGCGGGATCGCGTGCGCGGCATCGCCGGCCAGCAGGATCCGGCCGTGCCGGAAGCGCTCGGCGACGAACGCGTTCACCCCCCAGTGCTGCACCCGCAGCACCTCGACCGGCACGTCGGCGCCGAGGGAGCGGGAGACGAGGCCGGACCAGTCGGCACCCGCCGCGTCCTCGGGCGTGGGCGCGATCCAGGCCCAGCCTCCCTCGGGGTACAGCGGGAGGAACGATCCGTGCGAGGTGAGGTAGACCCCGGCGGGCTGCCGCGCCGACCAGGAGCCCAGATCGGCGTCGAACACGACGGTCGTGAGGCGGCCCACCGAACCGGGACCCGCGGTGCCGATGCCCAACCGCCCGCGGACGGTGGAGTTCGCGCCGTCGGCGGCGAGTACGTAGCGGGCCCGGACGCGTGTCTCCTCACCGCTGCGGTGGTCGGCGAGCACGGCCACGACGCCCTCGTCCTCCTCCGCCATGCCGACGAGTTCGACACCGAACCGCACTTCCGAGGCGGCCGCGCCGAGCAGGCCGGGCTCCAGCCGGTCCTGGGAGGTGAGGACGCCGACCACGGGACTCTCGGGCACCGGCGCGTGGACCCCGATCATCGCCGCGGTGGCGAAGTCGGGGGCGTGCAGGGTGTCCCGGAAGCGGATGCGGCCGTACTCCGGCGCGAACGCGGCGGCCGTGATCTCCTCGGCCAGACCGAGCCGACGGAAGATCTCCATGGACCGCACGTTGACCAGCCGGGAGCGTGGAAAGGGCGACAACTCACGGCGTTTCTCGACCAGCAGGGCCCGTACGCCCCAGCGTTCGAGCAGTGCCCGGGCGGTGAGCCCGACCGGCCCGCCGCCGACGACCAGAACCTCCACCTCGGCGCCTTCTCCAGGCGTGTCGAGCCGCATGAGATCCATCATCCGGGCCTGACGGCCGACCGCAACGCCCACGCGACCGCCCACGGCGTCCCCGCACTTCGGTGGCCCGGAGTATTGGAAATGATTGTCATCATGCTACGGTTCGCAGCAACCGCTCTCTTGACCGCCCCTTTACCCGGAGGGTTCCGTGCGCCTGCCCGCTCGCCGCCTGCTCCCCGCCACCGCCCTCACCGCGGCCTCCGCACTGCTCACCGGCTGCTTCGCCGGGGCGGAGTCCACCGCGGACGCGGGTGCGGGCGGCCAGCGCGTCCGTGTCGCGATGATGCAGCCCCCGCGCTCCGGGCTGTCGCCGCTGTCCGACGACGCGTTCAAGCTGTCGCGCTGGTCGACGGCCGAGACCCTGGTGAAGCTGGACGAGGACGGCGAGGCCCGGCCCGCGCTCGCCACCAGGTGGCAGCAGTCCGGACGCACCTGGACGTTCGAGATACGCGACGGCGTCACCTTCCACGACGGTACGAAGCTCACCCCCGAAGCCGTCGTCACCTCCCTCACCAAGGCCGCCACCGCCTCCCCCAAGCCCCGCATCCTGGACGGCGTGGACCTGACCGCGCAGGCCGCCGGCGACACGGTCACCGTCACGACCGCCACCGCGGACCCCCTGGTTCCGCAGCGGCTGAGCTCCCCGCAGCTGTCGGTCCTGGCGGCCAAGGCGTACCGGGGGAAGACGGTCGATCCGGTCGGCGCGGGCACCGGCCCCTTCGAGCTGACGAAGGTCAACGGCACCGCCTCCGCCACCCTGGACCGCTACGACGCCTACTGGGGCGGCAAGGCCAAGTCCGCGGGAATCGACGTGACGTTCGTTCCCGACGGCACCGCCCGCGCGGCGGCGCTGCGCAGCGGCGAGGCCGACATCGTCGAGGCGATACCCGTCTCGCAGGCCGCGGTGCTCGACCAGGACCTGATCACCGAGGTCCCGATGCCGCGCACCAACACGCTCTACCTGAACACCGCGAAGGGCGCCTTCAAGGACGCCTCGCTGCGGGCGGCGGCACGCGAGGCGATCGACGCCGAGGCCCTGGTGAAGGGCGTGTACGAGGGTCGCGCCGATGTGGCGGAGGGGCTGCTCGGGCCCGCCCTGCCGTGGGCCGCCGAACTGCGGAAACCCGTCACGCGCCCCACGAAGGCCGCGAAGCCGGCCGGCGCGGCGATCACCATCGGTACGTACACCGACCGCTCCGAGATGCCCGAGGTCGCGGCCACGCTGCAACAGCAGCTCCAGAAGGCCGGGTTCAAGGTGAAGCTCGACGTGCGCGAGTACACCAACATCGAGGCCGACGCCCTCGCGGGCAAGTTCGACGCGTTCGTCCTCTCCCGCGCCACCGTCCTCGACTCCGGTGACCCGGCCGCCTATCTCTACAGTGACTTCGCCACCGACGGCACGTTCAACCTGTCGCAGTTCGCCGACAAGAAGGTCGACGCGGCCCTGACGAGGGCCGCCGACGCCAAGGTCGGCGACGCCCGCCGCAAGGCGGTCATCGAGGCCGAGGCCGCCGTACTCGCCCAGGACGCGGCCGTACCGATGCTCCACGAGCGGGTGATCCAGGGCGACGCCGAAAGTGTCGTGAACGCCGCGCACGACCCGCGCGAGCGCGAGCTCGTCACCTTGAACACCTACGTCAAGTGAGGCTTGCCGCAAGGAAGTCGATCAGCCCCGCCGGGCTGACCCGCCTGGTCTGTCTCGTCGCCGTCCTGGCCACCGTCGGCCTGCTGCCCTGGCTCTCGCACCGGGACCCGGCGCTCACCGTGCTGCGCGCCCGGTCGGCCGAGCAGGAGCCGACCGAGGAGGCCCTGTCCGCGATCCGCGAGGACCTCGGGCTGGACGCCGGCCCCCTCTCCCTGCTGCGGAGCTGGGCCTACGACCTGCTGCGCGGCGACTTCGGCACCTCCTGGGTGTCCGGGACCGACGTCCTGCCGTCCGTCGTCGCCGGCCTCCAGGTGTCGCTGGGCCTGATGGGCGCGGCGCTCGGCGTGGCGGTCGTGCTGGCCGCCGCACTGGTGGCGCCGGTGCTGGTACGGGGACGCGGCTCGGCCGGCGCCTTCGCCGCCATGCTGGCCGCCCTCCCCGAGTTCCTGCTGGCCACCGTCGTGCTGCTGGTGTGCGGGGTGTGGCTGGGCTGGCTGCCGACGGCCGGCTGGGCGGGCCCCGAGTACCTGGTGCTGCCCGCGCTCGCACTCGGCGTCCCGGCGGGCGGCCTGCTCGGCCGGCTGGTCGCGGACGCGCTGCCCGCCGTCCTCGACGAGCGGTGGGTGGAGCTGTGGCGGGGCGCGGGAGTGCGTCGTACGACGATCTCGGCGGCCGCCCTCAAGCGCGTACTGCCGCCGCTGGTACCGCAGTTCGGGATGGTCGCCGTCGGTCTGACCGGCGGCGCGGTCGCGGTGGAGATGGTCTTCGCGGTGCCCGGCATCGGACGTACGGCGCTCGGCGCGGCCAAGTCGCAGGACCTGCCGCTGCTCCAGGGGTCGGTGCTGGCCCTGCTGCTGCTCGGCCTGGTCGCGGGCGCGTCGGCGGCGTTCACGCGGCGCCGGCTGCTGGGGCCCGCGCTGCGTGACGCCGGGCTGACACTGCCCCCGGCACGTCCGGTCCGTACACACCCGGCGATTCCGTTGACTCTGTTCACACTCCTCACCGTGACCATCGGCTGGGGCCTGCTGCGCGACCCGTACACCGTGCGCACCGCCGCCCGCCTCGCCGCCCCCACCTGGGCCCACCCGCTCGGTACCGACGCCCTCGGCCGCGACGTGCTGGCCCGGCTCGGGCACGGCGCCGCCTCGACCGTCGGCACCGCCGCCGCCATCTGCGCGCTGAGCCTGCTGGTCGCGCTCGCCCTGGGCTTCCTGCCCGGCATCGCGGCGGGCGCTGCGGACATCGCCAACGCGCTGCCCCCGGTGATCGTCGGCATCCTGGTCGCCGCCGCGGCCGGTCCCGGCACCGGCGGCGCGGCCCTCGCGGTCGCACTGATCTCCTGGCCGGCGCTGTCCGCACACGCCGCGGCGCTGGTGCAGGAGGTGCGGGCGTCGGCGTTCCTGACCGCCCAACGGGCCATGGGCGCCACCCCGTTCTGGATCCTCACCCGGCACGTCCTGCCGTCCGTCGCCGCCCCGGTGGCCCGGCACGCCCTGCTGCGCCTGCCCGGCATCGCCCTCGCCCTGGCCTCCCTGGGCTTCCTGGGCCTGGGCGCCCAGCCGCCCGCCCCCGAGTGGGGCCTGCTGCTCGACGAGTCCCGCCCCTACGTCGAACGCGCCCCCTGGGCAGCCCTCGCCCCGGCGGTCGCGCTCGCCCTGCTGGCGGGGCTGGCGGTGTCGGGCGCGGCGGCCGTACAGGGGCGCAGGGCACGGCGGGTCGCGCCGACGGCGAAGACGCGGGGATCGAAGAAGAGGGAGAAGAAGAAGGAGGCCCCCGTTGCCGTCTGATGTGCCCGATGCGCTCCTCTCGGTGCGCGACCTGCGGATCGCCTTCGACGGCGTCGAGGTGGTGCGTGGCCTGTCCTTCGACGTCCGCCCGCGCGAAACCCTCGCGATCGTCGGCGAGTCGGGCGCGGGCAAGTCCCTCACCGCCCGGGCGCTGCTGGGCATGCTGCCGCGGGGCGCGACGACGAGCGGCGCGATCGAGCCGGACCTGTCGGCCCACCGCGGCCGCCGGATCTCCCTCGTCCCGCAGGACGCCCTCTCCGCCCTCTCTCCCGTGCACCCGGTGGGTGACCAACTCGCCGCCGCCGTACGCTCGGTGGCCCGCGTCTCCCGCCGGGAGGCACGAGCCAGGGCGGTCGCCGCGCTCGACCGGGTCGGCATCCCGGACGCCGCCCGCACCGCACGCGCGTATCCCCATGAGTACTCCGGGGGCATGCGGCAGCGCGCCGTCATCGCCATGGCGACGGTCAACGAACCCGACATCGTCGTCGCCGACGAGCCCACCACCGCCCTGGACGAGGAGCGCCGCGACCAGGTGCTGCGGGTGCTCGCCGAGCGGCGGGAGGCCGTGGGGGCCGCGCTCGTCCTGGTCACCCACGACATGGACGTCGTCCGGGAGCACGCGGACCGTGTGCTGGTCATGTACGCCGGACGCCTCACCGAGCTCGGCCGGGCGCACGAGGTGCTGGCGCGTCCCCGGGCCCCGTACACGGCGGGTCTGCTGGCCTCCCTCCCCCAGCACGCACGCCCGGGCCGCCGCCTCCCCGCCCTGCGCGGCACCCCGCCCGCCCCGGGCGCCCTCCCGACGGGCTGCGCCTTCGCCCCGCGCTGCCCCCTCGCGGCGGACGCCTGCCGTACGGCGGATCCGGAGCCGCAGGAGGTGGAGGGACGTCTGGTGGCCTGCCACAGTTGGCCCGAACTCCCCGAGACGGCACAGGAGTTGTTCCATGGGTGACGCCCTGCTCGACGTCCGCGACCTGGTCGTCCGCTACGGCGGCGTGACGGCCGTCGACCGTGTCTCCTTCACTCTGGCCCCCGGCGAGACCCTCGCCCTCAACGGCCCCTCCGGCTGCGGCAAGTCCTCCACCGCCCTGGCGGTGCTGCAGCTGCGCCGCCCGGACGCCGGTGAAGTCCTCTTCGAAGGACGGGAGTTGACGACCCTCACCGAACGCGAGCTGCGTCCGCTCCGGCCGCGCATGCAGCCCGTCTTCCAGGACCCGTACGGGTCACTGAGCCCTCGCCACCGGATCCGCGACGCGGTGGCGGAACCGCTGAGGATCCAGGGCCGCTGGACCGGCGCCGACGGCCCGGCCCGCGTCGCCGAACTGCTCGACCGGGTGGGCCTCGATGCCTCGTACGGCGACCGTCTCCCGCACGAGCTCTCCGGCGGTCAGTGCCAGCGCGCCGGAATCGCCCGCACGCTGGCCTCGGAGCCACGTCTACTGGTCCTGGACGAACCGGTCTCGTCCCTCGACCCGTCGGTGCGCGCCGGCGTGCTGAACCTGCTCGCCGACCTCAGGGATGATCTCGGCCTCGGCTACCTGTTCATCTGCCACGACCGGGCGGTCGTACGGCATTTCGCGGACCGGACGGTCGAGATGCGTGAGGGGCGCGTCATTTCCGGGTAGCGGCGTCGATCACCTGGCGCAGGCCCTCGGTGAGCTGCTCCGCGGAGGGCGCGGTCTTGGCGTCGAAGGTCCACTGGGCGATGAGCCCGGTCATCAGAGTCACGTAGAACATGCCCAGGGTGTCCGCGGTCTCATCCAGGACGTCCTCCTCCCGCCCGCCCATCAGCAACGGGATCAGGCCCCTCCCGGCCTCCCGCTGCGCCACCGCCAAGTGGTCGCGCACCTCGGGCAGTTGGTCGCCCATGACCACGATCTCCATACTGAGGCGCCACAGCGAACCGGGCTCCCGCATGGTGCCGATGATGTTCGACCACACCTCCCGGAACCGCTCGACCGAGCCGGGCTCGGCGCTGATCCCGGCGGTCCCGTCGCCCTCGAAGGCGTCGCCCATCCCCTCGACCAGCGACACGTACGCCTGCGCCAGCAGCGCGTCCTTCGAGCCGTAGTGGTAGCCGATCGACGCCAGGTTGGTCCCCGACTCCTTGACGATGTCGCGCGCCGTCGTACGTACGAAGCCCTTGGCCAGCAGGCAGCGCTTGGCGCCTTCGAGCAGATCCTCGCGGTGTCCCATGGCACCACCCTACTCCGGATCCATACGACCGTCCTATACATACGTTCTAGACAAGCGTTTAAGACGCGCGTACATTCACCGCCATGACAACCAACCCGACGAGCACCACCCCGCCCGCCCGCGCCGGCCGCCGCGAATGGACCGCCCTCGGCGTCCTGATGCTGCCGCTGCTGCTGGTCTCCATGGACGTCTCGGTCCTCTACTTCGCGATCCCGTCGATCAGCGCCGACCTGGAGCCGAGCGGCACCCAGCAGCTGTGGATCTTCGACATCTACGGCTTCGTCCTGGCCGGTCTGCTGATGACGATGGGCTCGCTCGGCGACCGCGTCGGCCACCGCCGCCTCCTGCTGGTCGGCGCCGCCGCCTTCGGCACCGCCTCACTCATGGCGGCGTACGCGAACAGCGCCGAGATGCTGATCGCGGCCCGCGCCGTCCTCGGCATCGGCGGCGCGACCCTGATGCCGGCGACGATGGCCCTCCTGCGCACGATGTTCGGCGACCCGGCGCAGCGCGCGAAGGCGATCGGGATGTGGTCCGGCGTGATGACGGCCGGGATCGCGCTCGGCTCGGTGATGAGCGGGGTCCTGGTCGAGCACTTCTGGTGGGGCTCGGTGTTCCTGGTCAACCTGCCCGCGATGGCCCTGCTGCTGGCCCTCGGCCCGGTGCTGCTCCCCGAGTCGAGGAACTCCGCGCCCGGCCGCTTCGACTGGCTGAGCGTCCCGCTCTCGATGGCCGCGGTGCTTCCCGTGGTCTACGGCCTGAAGGAGATCCCGTCCGAGGGCTGGAACGTCCTCTACGTCGTCTCGATCACCGTCGGCCTGCTGTTCGCGACCCTCTTCGCCCACCGCCAGCGCACGACCGCGGCACCGATGATCTCCCCGGCCCTGTTCCGCGGGCGGGGCTTCGCACCCTCCGTGGTGCTCAACCTCGTCTGCATGTTCGGCGTGATGGGTTCGTCCTACTTCACCACGCAGTACCTTCAGTCGGTGCTCGGCATGGGCGCGCTGGAGGCGGCCCTGTGGGCCCTGCTGCCGTCGGTGCCGATCGGGGCGGCGGGACCCCTCGCGGCCCAGCTGGTGCAGAAGGGTGTCAACCGCGCCTACGTCGTCACCGCGGGTTTCGCGACGTCCGCGGCCGGGTTCGCACTGCTGTCCCTCGCCGGTACGGACTCGCTGTGGCTGGTGCTGACCTCGTGCGCGGTCCTCGCCGTGGGAGGCGTCACGGTGATGTCCCAGATCATGGACCTCGCCATGGGATCCGTTCCGGTGGAGCGGGTGGGCTCCGCGTCGTCCCTGCTGGAGACCGGCGCCGAGTTCGGCGGCGCCCTCGGCATGGCCCTGCTCGGCTCGATCGGTACGGCGGTCTACCGCCACGAGATCCCGGCCTCGGCCCCGGACGGGGCGCACGAGACGCTGGGCGGAGCGCTGGCGGTCGCCGATCAGGTACCGGGCCTGGCCACCGTCGCGCGGGAGGCGTTCACCAGCGGCATGCAGGGGGCGGCGATCGCGGGAGCGGTAGTGCTGGCGGGGGCGGCCGTGCTGGCGGCGGTCACCCTGCGGCGGGTCGAGGTGCGGGAGCGGGCATGCGAAACGCCGGACGCGCCGAGCAACCTCAGCACGTCCGGCGTTTGAGAGACCTCAGCCGCGGGAGACCTCAGGCGAGGTTCACCGCACGGGCCGACGTGGCACCGATCTCCTCGGCGACCTCGGTCAGCACGCCCGCGGGCACCGTGTCGTCCACGGTCAGGACGGCCAGCGCCTCACCACCGGCGACGGCACGCGAGACCTGCATGCCGGCGATGTTGATGCCCGCCTCGCCGAAGACCCGGCCGACCGTGCCGACGACACCCGGACGGTCCTCGTACTTCAGGACGACCATGTGGTCGGCGAGCGCGAGGTCCACGTCGTAGTCGCCGACCGCGACGATCTTCTGCAGGTGCTTGGGACCGGCCAGGGTGCCGGAGACCGACACCTCCTCGCCGTTGCCGAGCGTGCCGCGCACGGTGACGACGTTGCGGTGGTCGGACGACTCCGAGCTGGTCGTCAGCCGCACCTCGACGCCGCGCTCCTGCGCGAACAGCGGGGCGTTGACGTACGACACCGTCTCGTCGACGACGTCCTCGAAGACACCCTTGAGGGCGCTGAGCTCCAGCACCTTCACGTCGTGCTGGGTGATCTCGCCGTACACCTCGACGTCGAGGCGGACCGCGACCTCACCGGCGAGCGCCGTGAAGATACGGCCCAGGCGCTCGGCGAGCGGCAGACCCGGCTTGACGTCCTCGGCGATGACACCGCCCTGGACGTTGACCGCGTCGGGCACGAGCTCACCGGCGAGGGCGAGGCGCACCGAGCGGGCGACCGCGATACCGGCCTTCTCCTGCGCCTCGTCGGTGGAGGCACCGAGGTGCGGGGTGGCGACGACCTGGTCGAACTCGAAGAGCGGGGAGTCCGTGCAGGGCTCCTTCGCGTACACGTCGAGACCGGCACCGGCGACCCGGCCCTCCTTGAGGGCGGAGTACAACGCCTCCTCGTCGACGATCCCGCCGCGCGCGGCGTTGACGATGCGCACGCTCGGCTTGACCTTGCGCAGCGCCTCGTCGCCGATCAGACCGACGGTCTCGGGGGTCTTGGGCAGGTGGACGGTGATGAAGTCGGAGACCTCGAGCAGCTCGTCCAGCGAGAGCACCTTCACGCCCATCTGGGCGGCGCGGGCGGGCTGGATGTAGGGGTCGTAGGCGACGACCTTCATGCCGAAGCCGGACATGCGCTGGGCGACCAGCGCACCGATCCGGCCCAGACCCACGACACCGAGGGTCTTCTCGGCCAGCTCCACGCCCGTGTACTTGCTCCGCTTCCACTCGCCGTTCTTCAGAGCGGCGTTGGCCTGCGGGATGTGGCGGGCGGTGGCGACGAGGAGACCGCAGGCCAGCTCGGCGGCGGTCACGATGTTCGAGGTGGGGGCGTTGACGACCATCACGCCGGCCTTGGTGGCGGCGGAGACGTCGACGTTGTCGAGGCCGACGCCGGCTCGCGCGACGACCTTCAGCTTGCTCGCGGCTGCGATCGCCTCGGCGTCGACCTTGGTGGCGGAGCGGATCAGGATCGCGTCCACTTCGGCGATGGCCGGGAGCAGTTCGGCTCGGTCTGCTCCGTTGCACTGGCGGATCTCGAAGTCGGGGCCAAGCGCGTCGACGGTGGCGGGCGACAGCTCTTCAGCGATGAGTACGACGGGTTTCGAGCTCACGTGAGTCCTCACATGTCCAATGCGGACGGCCGTCCCGACGGCCGCATGCGGTGGAGGGGGCTTGCCGCGTGGAAGACGCACGACGCTGTGGGCCTGACGCGTATGTAGTACGGCAGTGTAGTGCCGCGGCGGAGGTCGTCTTACGCCTCTGCGGAAGGATCACCCGGACGAGAAACGCCATTCTGTAGGGGTCTCCGTGGCGGGTCCGGGGCAAAGCCCCGTGGCGGTACCCCCAGCCGAGGGTACCGCCACGGAGCAGAGGATCACGCCTCTTCGTCGACCCAGCTCATCAGCTTGCGCAGCTGCTTGCCGGTGGTCTCCAGGAGGTGCTCGGAGTCCGCGGTCTTGTACTCGTTGTACTTCTTCAGACCGCCGTGGTACTCGGCCATCCACTCACGGGCGAAGGTGCCGTCCTGGATCTCGGCGAGGACCTTCTTCATCTCGGCCTTGGTGGCGTCCGTGATGATCCGCGGGCCGGTGACGTAGTCGCCCCACTCGGCGGTCTCGGAGATCGACCAGCGCATCTTCTCCAGGCCGCCCTCGTACATGAGGTCGACGATCAGCTTCAGCTCGTGCAGGCACTCGAAGTACGCGATCTCCGGCTGGTAGCCGGCCTCGGTCAGCGTCTCGAAACCGGCCTTGACCAGCGCGGCCGTACCACCGCAGAGAACGGCCTGCTCACCGAACAGGTCGGTCTCGGTCTCCTCGGTGAAGGTCGTCTTGATGACGCCCGCGCGGGTGCCACCGATGCCCTTGGCGTACGACAGCGCGAGCGCGAAGGCGTTGCCGGTCGCGTCCTGCTCGACGGCCGCGATACACGGAACGCCGCGGCCCTCCTCGTACTGACGACGGACGAGGTGGCCCGGGCCCTTGGGGGCGACCATGCACACGTCGACGTTCGCCGGGGGCTTGATGAAGTCGAAGCGGATGTTCAGGCCGTGGCCGAAGAACAGCGCGTCGCCGTCCTTGAGGTTGTCCTTGATGGACTCCTCGTACACCTGGGCCTGGATCGGGTCCGGGACGAGGATCATGATGACGTCGGCCTCGGCGGCGGCCTCGGACGGCGTCACCACGCGCAGGCCCTGCTCCTCGGCCTTGGCCTTGGACTTGGAGCCCTCGTGCAGACCGACACGCACGTCGACACCCGAGTCACGGAGGGACAGCGCGTGGGCGTGGCCCTGGCTGCCGTAACCGATGACCGCGACCTTGCGGCCCTGGATGATGGACAGGTCGGCGTCGGCGTCGTAGAACAGCTCGGCCACTTTGGGTTCTCTCCTTGTGTGCAGGTGTTGCGTCCCACCGTATGACGGCGGGGGGAAGGGAAGTCTCGGGGTCTCGCCATACGGGCGGGATCCGGACGGCCGGTGTCACCCGACCGTCCGAACGCGCCCTATGCCGAGCGGTCGAGCGCGCGCAGCGAGCGGTCCGTGATCGAGCGCGCGCCGCGTCCGATCGCGATCGTGCCGGACTGGACGAGTTCCTTGATGCCGAACGGCTCCAGCATCTTCAGCATGGCCTCCAGCTTGTCGCTGGAGCCGGTGGCCTCGATGGTGACGGCCTCCGGGGAGACGTCGACGGTCTTGGCGCGGAACAGCTGGACGATCTCGACGATCTGGGAGCGGGTCTCGTTGTCGGCGCGGACCTTCACCAGAACGAGTTCGCGCTGAACGGCCGAGCCGGGCTCCAGCTCGACGATCTTCAGCACCTCGACGAGCTTGTTGAGCTGCTTGGTGACCTGCTCCAGCGGGAGGGCCTCAACGCTCACCACGATCGTGATGCGGGAGATGTCGGCGTGCTCGGTGACGCCGACGGCGAGCGAGTCGATGTTGAAACCGCGGCGGGAGAAGAGGGCGGCAATCCGGGCCAGGATGCCCGGCTTGTTCTCCACCAGGACGGAGAGCGTGTGCTTGGACATGATCTCTTTGCTCTTCCTCGCTCAGTCGTCTTCGTTGTCGCCGAAGTCGGGGCGGACGTCCCGAGCGGCCATGATCTCGTCGTTGGAGGTGCCTGCGGCGACCATCGGCCACACCATCGCGTCCTCGTGGACGATGAAGTCGATGACGACCGGGCGGTCGTTGATGGAGTTCGCCTCTTCGATGACCTTGTCGAGGTCGGCCGGGTCCTCACAGCGGATCGCGTAGCAGCCCATGGCCTCCGACAGCTTCACGAAGTCGGGGACGCGGGTGCCGGCGCTCGGCTGCTTGCCGTCGGCCTCGGGGCCGGAGTGCAGCACGGTGTTGGAGTAGCGCTGGTTGTAGAAGAGGGTCTGCCACTGGCGAACCATCCCGAGAGCGCCGTTGTTGATGATGGCGACCTTGATCGGGATGTTGTTCAGGGCGCAGGTGGTGAGCTCCTGGTTGGTCATCTGGAAGCAGCCGTCGCCGTCGATCGCCCAGACCGTCTGGTCCGGCGCGCCGGCCTTGGCGCCCATCGCGGCCGGGACCGCGTAGCCCATCGTCCCGGCGCCGCCGGAGTTCAGCCAGGTCGCCGGTTTCTCGTACTGGACGAAGTGCGCGGCCCACATCTGGTGCTGGCCGACGCCCGCCGCGAAGATCGTGCCCTCCGGGGCGAGCCGGCCGATGCGCTCGATGACCTGCTGCGGGGACAGCGAGCCGTCCTCGGGCTGGTCGTAGCCGAGCGGGTAGGTCTCGCGCCAGCGGGAGAGGTCCTTCCACCAGGCGCTGTAGTCGCCCTTGTGGCCCTCGGCGTGCTCCTTCTGGACGGCCTGGACCAGGTCGGCGATGACCTCGCGGGCGTCACCGACGATCGGCACGTCGGCGGCGCGGTTCTTGCCGATCTCGGCCGGGTCGATGTCGGCGTGGACGATCTTGGCGTGCGGGGCGAAGCTGTCCAGCTTGCCGGTGACGCGGTCGTCGAAGCGGGTACCGAGGGCGACGATCAGGTCGGCCTTCTGCAGCGCGGTGACGGCGGTGACCGCACCGTGCATGCCCGGCATTCCCACGTGCAGCGGGTGGCTGTCGGGGAATGCGCCGAGCGCCATCAGGGTGGTGGTGACGGGCGCTCCGGTGAGTTCGGCGAGGACCTTCAGTTCGGCGGTGGCGCCGGACTTGATGACACCGCCGCCGACGTAGAGGACGGGCCGCTTGGCCTGAGTGATCAGCTTGGCGCCCTCGCGGATCTGCTTGGCGTGCGGCTTGGTGACGGGCCGGTAGCCGGGCAGGTCCATGGTGGGCGGCCAGGAGAACGTGGTCTTCGCCTGGAGGGCGTCCTTGGCGATGTCCACGAGGACCGGGCCCGGGCGGCCGGTGGCGGCGATGTGGAACGCCTGGGCGATCACCCGCGGGATGTCCTCGGCCTTGGTGACCAGGAAGTTGTGCTTGGTGATCGGCATGGTGATGCCGACGATGTCCGCCTCCTGGAAGGCGTCCGTGCCGATCGCCTTCGAGGCCACCTGCCCGGTGATCGCCACGAGCGGCACCGAGTCCATGTGCGCGTCGGCGATCGGCGTGACCAGGTTGGTGGCGCCCGGTCCCGAGGTCGCCATGCAGACCCCGACCTTGCCGGTGGCCTGCGCGTAGCCGGTGGCGGCGTGGCCGGCGCCCTGCTCGTGGCGGACCAGGACGTGGCGCACCCTGGTGGAGTCCATCAACGGGTCGTACGCCGGGAGGATCGCACCGCCGGGAATGCCGAATACCGTGTCGGCGCCGACCTCCTCGAGCGAACGGATGAGGGACTGCGCACCCGTGACGTGCTCGGGGGCGGACTGGTGTCCTCCGGATCGGGGCCGCGGCTGCGGGTGAGCCCCGGTGGCCTGCTCGGTCATCGGCATTCTCTTCTCGATGCTGAGGGTTTTTGCGAAGTTTGAGCGGAGTTGCGGTGCTGCACGACTGGTGCCTGTGCAACAAAAAACCCCTCGTGCCAAAAGGCAAGCGAGGGGAGCGCGCCGGGGGTGGTCGCTGGGAGTTCCGGGTCTGTCCGGACGTCACCAGCTTCAGCCGACGCGCTTTCCAAGTACGAGAATTCGGGTGCGCATGGCACTGACCCTCCCCCCGGCGCACACCCACTGTCAAGTAGGTGGGACGGGAGTCTCATTATGTGAGCGATGGGCACTTCCGCCTCCGAGAACAGCGGTCACACCACTGGTGTACACCCCTGCCCCGCCACCCGCGAACGCGGGCTCCACCGGCCCGTGCGGCACCGGATAACGACCGGAACCGATCGCCCGGCGCAGCCGGTACTCGTCGAGCGGCCCGGAGAAGGCCATGCCCTGCCCGTGCGTGCACCCCATCGCGCGCAGTGCGACGACCTGTTCCGGCAGGTCCACGCCGTCGGCCACGGACTGGAGCCCGAGGTCGCCGGCGATCCGCAGCAGCCCACTGGTGATCTTGTGCAGCCGCGCGGACTCGACGACTCCCTCGACCAGACCGCGGTCGAGTTTGAGTACGTCGACGGGGAGCCGGCGCAGGGCCGTGATCGCCGCGTATCCGCTGCCGAAGCCGTCCAGGGCGATCCGGACGCCGAGTCTGCGCAGGCCGCTCAGACGGCGCTCCAGTTCGTCCAGTGGGACGCGGGGGTCGAGGTCGGACAGCTCGATGACCAGCGACCCTGGCGGCAGGCCGTGCCGGGTCAGCAGCGCCTCGATCGAGCCGAGCGGCATCGACCGGTCCAGCAGCCGGCGCGCGCCCATCCGTACGGCGACGGGTACGGCGAGCCCGGTCGCGGTGCGCTCGGCGGCCTGCTCCACGGCCTCCTCCAGCATCCAGCGGCTCAGCTCGGCGGTCTTGTCGCTGTCCTCGGCCACCCGCAGGAACTCGGCGGGCGTGAACAGCACCCCTTGCGAGGAGCGCCAGCGCGCCTGGGTGGCGACCGATGCGATCCGGCCGTTCTCCAGACACACCACCGGCTGGTGCAGCAGCGCGAACTCTCCGTCGTGCAACGCGGCCCTCAGACGCGTGGCCAGCTCCGCCTTGCGTACGACGTCCTGCTGCATCTGCGGCTTGTACAGCTCGACGCGGCCCTTGCCGGCCGCCTTGGCCCGGTACATCGCCAGGTCGGCGTTGCGCAGCAGCTCCCCCGCGCCGAGTCCCGGCTCGGCGAAGGCGACGCCGATGGAGGCGTTGACACGGACATCGTTGCCGTCGATGAGGTACGGCTGGGACAGCGTCACCCTGAGGCGGTCGGCGAGCTCCAGGATGTGCCGTTCGCGTGCGGTGCGGTCCCGGGTGGTGTCCCCGGCGATCAGGGCCGCGAACTCGTCGCCGCCCAGCCGGGAGGCCGTGTCCCCGCCCCGGACGGCGTCCTGGAGTCTGCGGGCCGCCTGCACGAGCAGTTCGTCTCCGGCCTGGTGTCCGATCGTGTCGTTGACCCCCTTGAAGCCGTCGAGGTCGATGAAGAGGACGGCCGTGTTGCGCAGGGCGATGCCCCGGTCGGAGGCGCGGCGGCCGGACAGGGCCTGCTGGACCCGCTGGGTGAACAGCGCGCGGTTGGGCAGGTCGGTGAGCGGGTCGTGCTCGGCGTTGTGCTGGAGCTGCGCCTGGAGGCGCACTCTCTCGGTCACGTCCCGGCTGTTGAAGATGAGGCCGCCGTGGTGACGGTTGACCGTCGATTCGACGTTGAGCCAGCCGTCGTCACCGGACCGGAAGCGGCACTCGATGCGCGTAGTGGGTTCCTCGAGTGGGCTGGCGGCGAGGAAGCGGCGCACCTCGTGCACCACGCAGCCCAGATCCTCGGGGTGGATGAGATTGGCCAGTTCCGAACCCACCAGCTCCTCGGCGGAGCGGCCGTAGACCCCGGCGGCGGCCGGGGAGACGTACCGGAGGATGCCGTTGGGCGCGGCGATCATGATGACGTCGCTGGAGCCCTGCACCAGGGAGCGGAAGTGGTTCTCCTTCTGCGCCAGTTCCTGGGTGAGGGTGATGTTGTCGAGCAGCATGATGCCCTGCCGCATCACGAGCGCGAGCACGACCGTGCCGCCCGTGATCAGCACCACGCGGTCGACGCTGCGGCCGTTGAGGACGTTGTAGAGGATCCCCAGCGTGCAGACGGCGGCGGCGAGGTACGGCGTGAGTGCGGCCAGGGAGCCGGCGATCGGCCGGGTGACCGGGTACCTGAAGTGATCACCTTGCTGAGCGGGCGGCGTCTGAGCGGGCGGCGTGTGGTGATGGCTGCCGCCGCGCTGCCCCGGCACATGCTCGTGCACCACGCGCGTCTGCCCGGCTCCGTCGTGCCGCTCGCTGTCGCCGTTCCTCGGGGTGGCCCACGGGGCGTACGCGAGGAGCAGCGACCCGGCGAACCAGCCCGCGTCGAGCAGCTGGCCGGAGCGGTAGCTGTTGTGCAGCAGCGGCGAGGTGAACAGGGCGTCGCACATCACGGTCAGGGCGAGCGCGCCGATCGCGGTGTTCACCGCGGTGCGGTTCGCCGAGGAGCGCCGGAAGTGCAGCGCGAGCACCATGCTGACCAGGGCGATGTCGAGCAGCGGGTAGGCGAGGGAGAGCGCGGTGTGCGCCACGCTCTCGCCGCCGCTGGAGTCGATCTCGGCGGCCTGGGCGAGGGCGAGGCTCCAGGCCAGCGTCAGCAGCGAGCCGCCGATCAGCCAGGCGTCCAGCCCGAGGCAGACCCAGCCGGCCTTCGTCACCGGCCGCTTGGCGAGCACCAGGAGTCCCACGATGGCGGGCGGTGCGAAGCACAGGAAGAATCCGTCGGCGTAGGACGGGCTGGGCACGGGCTGCCGCAGGACGACCTCGTACCACCCCCAGACCAGGTTTCCGAGGGCCGCCATCGCGGAGGAGAGGGCGAACAGCAGCCAGGCGGGCCGAAAGCGGATACGGCGGCTACGGGCGTAGCGGAAGCACGACACGGCCGCGGCGCCCGCCGCGGCGGCCAGCCCGAAGTCGCCCATGATCAGCGCGACTTGGTTCGACCCCCAGCCGAACGCGGAGCCCACGGCGTATCCCGCGCACACCAGGGCCAGAACGAGTTGCGGGACCAGGCCCGAGCCGCCCCCGAAGGACAAGGGGCGGGGCAGCTTCGCCGCCGACGAAGGCTGTGCTCGCAGCCCTGCGTCGAGCGTGCTCGTGGAGGGCGGTGGCGAGCTCACCGGGGCCTCCCGGTCCGCGTCGCTCGCGGGCCTTGAGGGTCCCGGTGCGCTGCGTGCGCATGCCGCCTGCGGCTGCTGTGCCTGCGATGGTGATGAGTGTGCCGGCAACCGAGGGTGCCGGGTCGGCCGCGTCTGCGCGCGGCCGTTCGCCAGGGTCGCCGCCGACGGCCCCGCCGCGTCGGATCGCTCGTCCATAGGCCGTGCATCGCCCGTCGCCCCCCTCACAAATCTGAAATGTCCATCCCAGGCGCCGAAAGCTGCGCGGCGCTGCCCCTGTCGGGACGATACACCAGTCTCGTCACTCAGGGACATAGCACCTCTACGCTCCGTGACGACCAGCGCATATGCGAGTACGGACCGCTTCCGGAAGGTTGCGGACGGTACTCGAAGCGGATTTCAGGCCTGTTGCGCGCGGCGCGCGCGACCCCGCGCACCGCTCAGCTCATGAGCGTCATGCGTGCGTCGCGCCCGTCGTAAGGATCACGTTGCGCAGGGGCTCCCGGTTCACGAAACGCGTCAACTGGTCCACCAGGAGCCGCTTGGCGCGCGGCAGGAAGGCGGATGTCGGACCGCCCACATGAGGGCTGATCAGCACGCCCGGCGCACTCCACAGGGGGTGCTCCCGGGGCAGCGGTTCGGGGTCGGTCACGTCCAGGGCCGCGGTGACCCGCCCGGTCTCCAGCTCGGCCAGCAGCGCCTTGGTGTCGACGACGGGTCCGCGGGCGACGTTGACCAGCAGCGCGCCGTCCTTCATCCGGGCGAGGAAGTCGGCGTCGACCAGGTGCCGGGTGGTCTCCGTCAGGGGCGTGGACAGGATGACGACGTCCGCTTCCGGGAGCAGAGCGGACAGTTCGGTGAGCGGATGCACGGGTCCGCGCGCCGTGGTGCGCTCAGAGCGCGCGACGCGCGCCACCCGCGCGAGTTCAAAGGGTGCGAGCCGGTCCTCGATGGCGGCGCCGATCGAGCCGTATCCCACGATGAGGACGTTCCTGTCGGCCAGCGCGGGCCGGAAACCGCCGAGCCACTCTCCCCTGTCCTGGGCCCGCACGAAGTCGGGGATGCCGCGCAACGAGGCGAGGATCAGCGTGAGCGTGAGCTCGGCGGTGCTCGCCTCGTGCACCCCGCGCGCGTTGCACAGCCGCACGCCCGGGCGCAGGTGCTTGAGGCCCGGCTCCACGTGGTCGATGCCGGCGGAGAGCGTCTGCACGACCTGGACGGAACTCATCTCCGGCAGGGGACGCTGCCCGAGCGCGGGCGCCTTCATGTACGGGACGACGTAGAAGGCGCAATCGGCCGGGTCGGCCGGAAAGTCCTCGGCGCCGTTCCAGTAACGGTAGTCGGGGCCCGCGGGAAGGCCCTCGATCTCGTCCGGCGGGATGGGGAGCCACACGTCAGCAGTCATGCATTGGAGGCTAGGCCCTTCCCGGCGGCTCGGGCCGGTCGGGCCGGAGAAACGTGACGGCGCCCGATCGTCACTGGTGAGCGCCGCAGACGCGCGTGTCGGTACTCCGCTGTCCCGGCATGATCCGCCGGGCAGGCCCTTGGTCGGGCGAACAGGTGTGCAGAGGTTAGGTTGGGGTGCCGGAAGAGGGAGGGTTACGGCCAGGTGGAGCGCAGGACGATCGGCGCGGCGGCACTCGCGGTGGGAGCCGTCGGGCTCGGGTGCATGCCGATGAGCTGGGCCTACAGCTCGTCGCGGCAGCGGGGCGAGGAGTCGGTCAGGGCGGTGCACCGGGCGCTCGATCTGGGCTCGACGCTGCTGGACACGGCCGACATGTACGGCCCGTTCACCAACGAGCTGCTGGTGGGGCGGGTGTTGAAGGAGCGCCGCCAGGACGCGTTCGTGTCGACGAAGGTCGGTCTGCTGGTCGGCGAACAGCACATCGTGGCCAACGGCCGCCCCGGCTATGTGAAGCGGGCCTGCGACGCCTCTCTGCGCCGCCTCCAGACGGACGTGATCGACCTCTACCAACTGCACCGCGCGGACCCCGAAGTCCCCGTCGAGGAGACCTGGGGCGCGATGGCGGAACTCGTCCAGGCCGGAAAGGTACGGGCGTTGGGGCTGTGCGCCGTGGGCGCGCGGGGTGGCCGCCGCTCGGGAAACCGTCTGCACGACGCGACGATCCGCCAGCTGCGGCGGGTGCAGCAGGTCTTCCCGGTGAGCGCCGTGCAGGCGGAGCTGTCGGTGTGGTCGCCGGAGGCGCTGGAGACGCTGCTGCCGTGGTGCGAGGCGCGCGACGTCGGCTTCCTGGCGGCGATGCCCCTGGGCAACGGCTTCCTGACCGGCACCCTGACCCCCGGTCAGGGCTTCGAACCGGACGACGTCCGTGCCCGGCACCCCCGCTTCACCGCGGAGATGATGGCGGCCAACCAGCCGATAGTGGCCGGTCTGCGCCGCATCGCGAGCCGCCACGGGGACGGGGTCACGCCCGCGCAGGTCGCGCTGGCGTGGGTAGGGGCGCAGGGACGGCACGTGGTCCCGGTGCCCGGGACCAAGCAGGAACGCTGGGTGACCGAGAACGCCCGGGCCGCGGGCTTGCGGCTGACGACGGAGGACTTGGCACAGGTGGCGCAGCTGCCAGGGGCATTGGGGTCCTGGGACTGATTCGAAGTCCTGGGACCGACGCCGCGGGGACCCTGGACATGCGGAGCCCGTCCCCGGGTGGCCGGATCCCGACCCGCCCGGCACCGTGCCGCACTCGCCCTCGCCGCGCCCGCGCCGACTCCCCCGCTCCGGGATGAGCGCCGCGGCCACCGGCCGACGGTGATTCAAGATTCATGGATCGGGAACGTGTGAGGCGCGAGCGGTGTAAGAAAAGGAGAACCCTCCGCGTCGAAGGGACCGTGATCGTGCAACGTCGAGTCGTGACGGCCGTGATGGCCGCGGCCGCACTTGTGCTGACGGCCGGATGTTCCTCCGACGACGGGGGATCACCGGGCGGTGGCGGAGCCGCGGCACCGAGCAGTACCACGGGGTCGTCGCCCACCGGGCGGGCTGCCGAGGAGACCCCGCCGGCCCAGGGCACCGTCAAGGTGGTGCGCACGGTCGCCGAGGGCCTGAACACACCCTGGGGCCTGGCCCCGCTCCCCGACGGCGATCTGCTCGTCTCCTCGCGCGACGACGCCACGATCACACGGATCGACGGGAAGACCGGCAAGAAGACCGAGCTGGGCGAGGTGCCGGGCGTGTCCCCGGCGGGCGAGGGCGGCCTCATGGGCCTGGCACTGTCGCCGGACTACGCCTCGGACCACATGATCTACGCGTACTTCACCTCGGCCTCGGACAACCGCATCGTCCGCGTGCTGTACGACGAGCAGCGGCCGGTCGGCGAGCAGTTGGGCGCACCCGACACGATCTTCAGGGGCATCCCCAAGGGCTTCATCCACAACGGCGGCCGGATCGCCTTCGGCCCGGACAGGATGCTGTACGCGGGCACGGGCGAGAGCGGTGACACGGGCCTGTCCCAGGACAAGGAGTCCCTGGGCGGCAAGATCCTCCGCCTGACGCCGGAGGGCGAACCGGCTCCCGGCAACCCGTTCACCGACTCCCCCGTGTACTCATACGGCCACCGCAACGTCCAGGGCCTGGCCTGGGACTCCAAACAGCGCCTGTTCGCCGCGGAGTTCGGCCAGGACACCTGGGACGAGCTGAACGCGATCAAGCCGGGCGACAACTACGGCTGGCCGGAGGCGGAGGGCAAGTCCGACGACGCCAAGTACCACAACCCGCTGGCACAGTGGGGCACGGACGACGCCTCCCCCAGCGGCATCGCCTACGCCGAGGGCTCCGTCTGGATGGCAGGCCTCAAGGGCCAGCGTCTGTGGCGCGTCCCGCTCGACGGCACCGAGGCGTCGGCGGACCCGCAGGCCTTCCTGGAGGGTGAGTACGGCCGGCTGCGGACGGTCGTCCCGGCCGGCGGCGACAAGCTGTGGGTGACGACGAGCAACACCGACGGGCGGGGCAGCCCGAAGGACGGGGACGACCGGATTCTGGAGGTGCAGGTGAGCTGAGCGAGGCCGTCGGGCTCCCGGGCTCTCGCGCCCTCACTCCTTCCCGTCGGCGTCCCCGCCACCCTCGTCTTCGGCGTCCCCTTCAGCGCCGTCGTCGGCATCCCTGTCCGAGGGCTCAGGCATCCGTACGACGACCTTCCCGGAGGAGAGATCTATCGGCCCGCGCACGGGATCGTTGTCGCCGACGTCCTCGCGGGTCAGCTCCAGACGGTTCTGTTCGTCGCGGGTGTGCTTGCGGCCGGGCGCGAAGAGTTCCTCGAAAGCGTTGAACACGCGACCTCCTCCGGACCGACGTCCCTTACAACGTATACCTCGGGCTCACGCCCCCGACCTGAGAGTTTCGGCCGCGAACAGCCTCATTCGATGCGCCACCGCCGCCGCCTCGCCCCGCCCCGAGACGCCGAGCTTCCCCAGGATGTTCGACACATGGACGCTGGCCGTCTTCGGGGAGATGAAGAGCTCCTCGGCTATCTGGCGGTTGGTGCGACCTGCGGAGACCAGGCGGAGGACGTCGCGTTCGCGGGTGGTGAGGCCGAGGGAGTCGGCCGGGTCGGTCGGGGGCAGGGGCGGGGCCGTCGTGAGGGTGAGGCGGGCTCGCTGGGCCAGGCGGGTCGTGGCGTCGACCAGCGGGCGGGCGCCCAGGTGGGTCGCGGCGGCCCGGGCCAGGCGGAGCAGTTCCGTGGCGCGGGCGCGCTCGTCGTCGCCGCCGATCGCGAGCAGCGCCTCGGCCAGCCGGTGGCGGACCTGAGCGAGGTCGTAGGGGCGCTCCAGGGCTTCGAAGGCGGTGACCACGTCCGACCAGGCGTCGGGCTCCAGGGCCAGGTTGCCGGCCCGGTCGAGTTCGGCTCGGGTCCACTTCTCGTACGCCAGCCACAGGGGCGCGCCGGTGGTGAGCTTGCGAACGGCCTCGAAGAGCCGTTCCAGGAAGGCGGCACGCCCCTCCTGTGCGGCGGGCAGCGCGTGGGCGCGGGCGTCGGACTCGGCGACGGCGGCGGCCAGCAGCAGCGGCCACGCGTAGCGCTGCGTGCCGGGCGGGAAACCGGCGCTCAGGGCCTGGTCGGCCTCCGCGCGGGCGTCGAGAATCCGGCCCTCGGCGGCGGCGATGCCCAGGGCGAGGCGGGTCATCGGCAGGTTGTTCTGCGGCATGGGGTCGTGGGTGCCGTAGGAGGTGCGGGCGGCGGCCAGATGGCGGGCGGCCTCGGCGGTCTCGCCGCGGGCGAGCGCGAGCAGGGCGAGCTTGTTGGAGCCGCCGCCGCGCGGTTTCGCCGACTGCCCCGTCCGCTGGGCATGTGCCGCGGCCTCGGCGGCCTCGTCCCAGCGGCCCAGGGAGAGCAGCGACTGGGCGAGGTTCGTCCAGACCCAGGCCTCGGAGTCGCACAGGCCCCACTCCTGGGTGAGCCGCAGGCCCTCGCGCAGGATGCCGACGGCGTCCTCGGAGCGGCCGATGCCTTCGAGGGCGCACGGCAGGTTCACATGGCTGCGGCCCACCACCGAGGTCAGGCCACGGGCCAGTACCTCACCCCTGACCTCGTACATCTGCGCCAGCCCGGCATCGATGTGCCCGGCTTCGACCATGAGGCCGCCGAGCGTGAGGCGCGCGTTCAGTTCGATGTCCTCGGCGCCCACCATGCGCGCGTACTCGACGGCCCGCTCGGCGGCCGACATGGCGTCGGGGCCGGGGTCGCGGAGCATCGACCAGTTGGCCGCGGTCGCCAGCACCTCGGCGTGCACCTCGGACGGCGGCAGGCCGCGGACCAGTTCCTGCGCGATGCCCAGCTCCTTCCAGCCGTCGCCGCGGGCCTGCGCCTGGACCAGCCGGGAGCGCTGGACCCAGAACCAGGCGGCGCGCTGGGGGTCGCCGCCCTCGTCGTCCAGGAGGTGCAGGGCCCGCTTGGTGATCTTCAGGGCGCGTTCGCGCTCCCCGCAGAGCCGTCCCGCGACGGCGGCCTCGGCCATGAGGTCGAGGTAGCGCAGGGGTGTGGTGGCGGGGTCGCAGCCGCAGGGAGGATAGACCTCGGTGTAGTCGACGGGGCGCAGCGTGGCCCGGATGTCCTCGGGGGCGGAGTCCCACAACTCCATCGCGCGTTCCAGCAGCCGTAGTCGCTCGGCGTGGGCGTGCCGGCGGCGGGCGCTGACGGAGGCGTCCAGGACGGCGGGCAGGGCCTTGGCCGGGTCGTGGGCGTGGTACCAGTAGCTGGCCAGCCGCGTGACCCGTTCACCGGCCGGGACGAGCGTCGGGTCGGCCTCCAGGGCTTCGGCGTAGCGGCGGTTGAGGCGGGAGCGTTCGCCGGGCAGCAGGTCGTCGCCGACGGCCTCGCGGACCAGGGAGTGGCGGAAACGGTAGCCGTCGCCGCCGGGCGCGGCGGTGAGGATGTTGGCGCCCACGGCGGCCCGCAGCGCCTCGATGAGGTCGTCCTCGGCGAGCTGGGCGACGGCCGCGAGCAGTCGGTACTCGACGGTGGAGCCGCCCTCGGCGACGATCCGGGCGACTCGCTGGGTGGCCTCGGGCAGCCCCTCCACCCGGACGAGGAGCAGATCGCGCAGGGTGTCGGTGAGACCGGTGCGGCAGCCCTCGTGGGCGGCGACGGCGAGTTCCTCGACGAAGAAGGCGTTGCCGTCGGAGCGTTCGAAGATCTCGTCGACCTGGTCCGGGTCGGGTTCGGTGGCGAGGATGCCGGCGATCTGGCGGCAGACCTCGGCGCGGTTGAAACGGCCGAGTTCGATCCGGCGGACCGTGCGCAGCCGGTCGAGTTCGGCGATGAGCGGGCGCAGGGGGTGGCGGCGGTGGATGTCGTCGGAGCGGTAGGTGGCCAGGACGACGAGGCGGCCGGTGCGCAGGGTGCGGAAGAGATAGGCGAGGAGGTGGCGGGTGGAGGCGTCGGCCCAGTGCAGGTCCTCCAGGGCGACGACGACCGTGCGGTCGGCGGCGACGCGCTCCAGGAGGCGGCCGGTGAGTTCGAAGAGACGGGCCATGCCCTCCTCGTCGGAACGGTCCGCTCCGCGCACCGGCGCCGTCTCGCCCAACTCGGGCAGCAGCCGGGCCAGTTCCTCCTCCCGGCCCGCCGCGGCGGCGGCCAGCTCGTGTGGCAGTTCGCGGCGCAGGGCGCGCAGCGCGGTGGAGAACGGGGCGAACGGCAGCCCGTCGGCGCCGATCTCGACGCAGCCGCCGAGCACGACGACGGCACCCTCGCGCCCGGCGGCGGTGGCGAACTCCTCGACGAGGCGCGTCTTGCCGACGCCGGCCTCGCCGCCGATCACCAGCGCCTGCGGGTCTCCCCCAGTGCTTGATGCCTGGGCGGTACCCCCACCGGCGGCTCGGGCGAGGGCGTCGTGCAACGTTTCCAGCTCGGTCGCGCGACCGACGAACACGGGACTTACGGACCGGCTCTCCACGGGGGCGAGCATCGCACGCGGCACTGGCGGTCCGGCACCGTTTTTCCGGGGGCCGGCGCCCCCGGACCGCCGCTTCGGCCCCGAGGGGGCCTCGTCGTCGAACGCCGGACGGGCCGGCAGAGACCGACCGGCATCCGCCATCACGCGGTGTGCGGGTGCCGGTGTCTACGGGAGCGGGACGTATGTTCCTCCGTTGCCGCACCCTCAGCGGAGCGTTCCGCGGCCTCGCGGCGGGCGGCGCGGCGCAGGCGCACCGCCTCGCGGGCCAGGCGGTCGTGCTCGGCCTGGCGGATCAGTTCGGCGGAGCGGAGGCGGTGGACTTCGTAGCCGTACATGGCGGGTCCCTCGTTTTCCCTGGTGAGAAGGCGGTGTCGGCGTCGCTTCGCCGATGCCTTCAACCTTCGTCCGCCAGGAGGGTCCGCCACATCGGGAGAGTTCCGCATCTTCGGCGGTCTCACGGGGCCTTAGACGCGCGTGAGGGGCCTCAGGGCGCCGTCCGACGTACTTACGGCGGCCCTGAGGCCCCTCAGGGCCTGCGGTGGTTCAGCCCACTGACGGCAGGCCGAGCAGGAGGTCGGTGTACTTGAGTACGGCCAGGAGCAGGCCGATGACGCCCAGCGAGACGCCGCCCCAGGCGACCGACCTGATCCACACGGCCTGCGGCCGGCCGGGCGCCCCGAACGCGGGCCGGACGAGTACGACGACACCGACGATCAGCGCGGCGAGCGCGAAGGCGCCGGCCCACAGGGCGGTGGCGTTCCAGGCGTCCCCGTAGCCCTGCTCCAGCAGCTTGGAGACGTTCTGGGACGACGACGTCGAGGACTCCAGCTGGGCGACGAGGGACTGCCGCGCGGCGGCGACCGTACCGAGCCAGCCACCGGTGAGGGAGACGACGCCCAGCGCGGCGGAGACGATCGCGCCCGCGCCCTGACCGACTTCGGAGGGCGCCGCTTCCGTCGCCTCGGCGGCCACCTCCTCATGCTCGTCCCCGTCGACGGCCTCGGCCTCGGTCTCGGCCTCGGTCGCCTTGGTGACGTCCACGTTCTCGTCGTCGGTCTTGGCCTCGGTCACGGTCTCGTCCACTGTCTTCGTTCCCATGTCTCGCACCGTACGGACGCTTCCTGAGAAGTGTCTTAATGATCGTTGTGTGCGGCACGCGCGCGTGCTTCACGCCACTCCGGGGCGAGGATCGACCACACCTCCAGATCGTGCCGCACCCCACGATAGGGGTGGGCCTGCCGGCGTACGCCGTCGCGGGTCATGCCGAGGCGACGGGCGACGTTCAGGCTGGGCGTGTTGCCGGAGGCCGCGACCCATTCGACGCGGTGGATGCCGCGCTCCTCGATCGCCCAGTCGATGAGCGCACGCATCGCCCGGGTGATGAGCCCGCGTCCGGTCGCGGCGGGCTCCAGCCAGCACCCGACCTCGCAGTTGCCGGTCGCCGCGTCGAAGTTCAGCGTGAGGACGCCGCCGACGAGTTTCCCGTCCAGCCAGATGCCGTGGTACGACGCCGTGTCCGCGGCGCGCATGTCCGCGTACCGCTGGAGTGTCTCGCGTGCCGACGCCGGATCGGTGGCGTTCGAGCCGAACGGGATGTACTGCCCGATGAACTCCCGCCCCCGTTCCAGGTGGGCCAGGAACTCCTCGGCGTGCCAAGGCTCCAGGGGCCTCAGTTCGGCTCCGTCGTCACCCAGCGGTATCGCGTACATCGCCCCGTTGCTCCTTCTCCAGTTCCGCCACGACGTCGGTGAGCCTCTCATGGGCGGCACGGGACTCGGGCGGCTCGATGCTGATGCGGGGCATGCGCTGGTCGAGCCAGCGGGGCAGCCACCAGTTGGCGCCGCCGAGCATGTGCATCAGGGCGGGGACGAGGAGGGTGCGGAGCACGAAGGCGTCCAGGGCCACCGCGGCGGCGAGGGCGACGCCGAACATGGCGATCACGCGGTCGCCGCTGAGGACGAAGGCGAGGAACACCGAGATCATGATGACGGCGGCGGAGTTGATCACCCGGCCGGTCTCGGCGAGGCCGATCCGTACGGCCCGCCGGTTGTCGCCGGTCTCCAGCCACTCCTCGTACATCCGGCTGACCAGGAAGACCTGGTAGTCCATGGAGAGGCCGAACAGCACCGACACCATGATCACGGGGAGGAACGGCTCGATCGGACCCGCGCGGCCCAGCTCCAGCAGCTCGCTCCCCCAGCCCCACTGGAAGATCGCGACGACGACACCGAAGGCGGCGGCGACGGCGGCCACGTTCATCGCGGCGGCCTTCAGGGGGATGCCGACGGACCGGAAGGCGAGCAGGAGCAGCAGACAGCCCAGGCCGATGACGACGCCGACGAACAGCGGCAGCTTGCCGACGATCACCTCGGCGAAGTCGTCGTAGCCGGCCGTCACGCCGCCGACCCGCACATCGAGCGAGGTGCCGGACTCGGCGCGCGGCAGGACGTCTGAGCGCAGCCGGTCGACGAGGTCGCTGGTCTGCCGCGACTGCGGGGAGGACTCCGGTACGACGGTGAGGTACGCGGTGTCGCCGCCGGTGTTGTACGTCACCGGGGTCACCGACGCGACGCCCTCGGTGGTGCGGAGGGTGCCGTCGAGGTTGTCGAGGGCGAGCTTGTCGTCGCCGCCGTCGACCTCGGTCACGAGGGTGAGGGGGCCGTTCACGCCGGGGCCGAAGCCGTCGGCGAGGAGGTCGTATGCCTGGCGGGTGGTGGCGGACTCCGGGTTGTTGCCCTGGTCGGAGGTGCCCAGGCGCAGGCCGAGGGTGGGCAGGGCCAGGACGGTGATGACGGCCAGGGCGATCGCACCGAGCGTCTTGGGGTGGCGCTCGACGAACGCCGACCAGCGGGCGGCGAACCCGGCCGGCAGCTCCGGCTCGGGGCCGTGCTCCGTCAGTCGGCGCCGCTCGCGACGGCTCAGCGCGCGCATGCCGATGAAGGACAGCAAGGCGGGCAGCAGGGTCACGGAGGCGGCGACCGTCAGGACCACGGTCAGGGACGCGGCTATCGCGACGCCGTTGAGGAAGCCCAGCCGGAGGATCAGCATCCCGAGCAGGGCGATGCACACGGTGGCACCCGCGAACACGACCGCGCGTCCGGTGGTCGCCACGGCGTTGGCTATCGACTCGCCGACGGTCAGCCCGCGTTTCAGTCCGCGCCGGTGCCGGGTGACGATGAACAGGGCGTAGTCGATGCCGACGCCGAGCCCGATGAGCATGCCGAGCATGGGCGCGAAGTCGGCCACGGTCATGGCGTGCCCGAGCAGCGCGATCCCTGCGTACGCGGTGCCGACGCTGACCAGTGCGGTCGCGATCGGCAGCAGGGAGGCGGCGAGCGACCCGAAGGCGAGGAAGAGGACGACCGCCGCCACGGCCACGCCGACGACCTCGGCGATGTGCCCGCTCGGCGACTCGGTGAGCGCGACGGCGCTGCCGCCCAGCTCCACCTGGAGCCCGCCGGTCTCGGCGTCCTTGGCCGCGCTCACGACGGCCTGCGCCTCGCCCTGGTCGAGGCTCTCGGCGCCGGCTTCGAAGGTGACGGTGGCGTACGCCGTGTGCCCGTCCTCGCTGATCCGGGCGGCGCCCTGCTTGTCGTACGGGCTGCTCACGGCCGCGACGCCGGGCAGTTCCGCGATCCGGCCCAGGGTGCGCGTCATGGTCTGTTCGACGTCGGCGGCGCGGACGGTGCCGGACGCGGTGTGCCAGACGACGGTGCCGCTGTCGCCGCCGAGCCCCGGGAAGCCGTCCTCCAGCAGTCCGGTGGCGCGGCCCGATTCGGTGCCGGGGACCTGGTAGTCGTTCGAGTACGCGGAGCCCGTCACGACGGCGGCCGCGCTCACCCCGCCGAAGGCGAGCAGCCAGAGCAGTACGGCGACGAGGCGACGTTGGACACACCAGCGGGCGAGGGCTGCCACGAACGTGCTCCCAGGGGCAATATGTGGATCTTTGACCGGGAAACGTCCGTTGATGAAAGTGAACAGCCCGCAAAGAACGCATGAGCGATGTGAAGCAAACTCTCGCAGGCGCCAGTGATCGTTTGCCCCGTTCGTGGGTTTATTCACACGAGTGGGAGGAAGATCACAGGACAGTAACGGTCACTCTGTCGTCGCAGGTGGCGTCTCTCACACCATGGCCCGCACGCACCGGGAACTTCTCAGTCGAACTGGTCCCCCAGTGCCATCACCATCACCCCGGCGACGAGCAGCCACAGCGCCCGCCGGGTGCGACCGCGCGAGCCGAGAAGCGCGGCGAGCGCGCAGACGGCGGCGCCGAGGGCGTACGCGGCCGGAACGAGGGCAGGAGCGGAGCCGGTCGCACGGAGCGTCGAGGCGGCCAGCCCTGCCAGGGCGAGGAGCGCCCCGGTCCCGGCCGCCGTCCAGCGGGCCCGCCGCGCCACCTGCGCCGGATCGTCGACGCCCTCGTCGTCGTCCTGGTCGTCCTGGTCGTCCTGGTCGTCCACCGAGTCCTCGGTGTGCTCGTCCTCAGGTGTCTCGGACTGCTCCTCCCGCGTCTCGGATATCTCGGAATCACCGCGTCCACTCATGGCGGGCGAGCGTAGCGCGTCACGCCGGGAAACCGGATGCCGGTCCGCAGGGCGGGCTGCTAGCTTCCAAAGGTCCGCCGTTCCCGCGGCACACCGCCGCCGACCTGGGCAGGTGCATTGTTTGAGCGTCCGACCGAGCTCCTCCGTATCCCTTTCCGCTTCCCCGGACTCAAGGAGCCCGTTCACCGATGCCAGACATCATCCCGCCGCCGACGGGGCCCTCGAATGAGGACCTCACCCAGCGGCTGACCCACCCCGACCACCCGCGCAGCAACAGCTACGACGCCCGCTGGGTCATCGAGAACCAGATGGGCCCGAACGCACTGTGGCTGCTGGAGTGGCTGGCCCCCGCCCTGGGCCTGGACGCCCTGCGCCCCTGCGCGCGCGTCCTCGACCTCGGCTGCGGCCGGGCGATGACCTCCGTCTTCCTGGCCAGGGAGTACGACGCCCAGGTCACCGCCGCCGACCTGTGGATCAAGCCGGACGAGAACGCCCGGCGCATCGCCGAGGCCGGTTTCGCCGACCGGGTGCTGCCCGTCCACGCCGAGGCGCACGACTTGCCCTTCGCCGAGGGCAGCTTCGACGCGATCGTGAGCATCGACGCGTACCAGTACTTCGGCACCAACGACCTCTATCTGCCCACCCTGACCCGGCTGTTGAAGCCGGGCGGGCGGATCGGGGTCGTCGTCCCCGCGCTGCGGGAGGAGTTGGCGGGCGACGAGCCTCCGGAGCACCTGGGTCCCTTCTGGGACCCCGATTTCTGGGCGTTCCACTCCGCCGACTGGTGGCGGCGCCAGTGGACGCGCAGCGGGGCCGTCGAGGTCGAGACCGCCGAGTGGCAGCCCGACGGCTGGAAGGACTGGCTGCTGTGGAGCGAGATCTGCGCCGAGGAGAGCCCCTACGAGTGGATGGCCGCCATGGCCCGTGACTCCGTGGACCTGATGAAGGCCGACGAGGGACGCACCCTGGGTTTCGTACGGCTCGTAGGACGCCGTAAGCAGTAAGCAGTAGACGGCAACGGCCCCGGAGGCTTCCCTCCGGGGCCGTTCGAGCCTTCGATCAGCCCTCGCTGACGCCCAGCTTCTCCAGGATCAGCTCCTTGACGCGGGCCGCGTCGGCCTGACCGCGCGTGGCCTTCATGACCGCGCCGACCAGAGCACCGGCCGCGGCCACCTTGCCGCCGCGGATCTTGTCGGCGATGCCCGGGTTGCCGGCGATGGCCTCCTCGACGGCGGTACCCAGGGCACCCTCGTCGGAGACGACCTTCAGACCGCGCTTGTCGACGACCTCGTCCGGGGTGCCCTCGCCCGCGAGGACGCCCTCGATGACCTGGCGCGCCAGCTTGTCGTTCAGGTCACCCTTGGAGACCAACTCGGTGACCCGGGCGACCTGCGCCGGGGTGATGGCCAGCTCGTCCAGCGATTTGCCCGACTCGTTGGCGCTGCGGGCGAGTTCACCCATCCACCACTTCCGGGCGGACGCGGCGTCGGCACCGGCGTCGATCGTGGCGACGATCGGGTCCAGCGCACCGGCGTTGAGGATCGCCTGCATGTCGAGGGCCGTGATGCCCCACTCCGCGACCAGGCGGTTGCGGCGGGCCAGCGGCAGCTCGGGCAGCCCGGCCCGGATCTCCTCGACCCACTCGCGCGAGGGGGCCACCGGCACCAGGTCCGGCTCGGGGAAGTACCGGTAGTCCTCGGCCTCCTCCTTCACGCGGCCCGAGGTCGTCGACCCGGTGTCCTCGTGGAAGTGCCGGGTCTCCTGGATGATCGTCCCGCCACCGCTCAGCACGGCCGCGTGACGCTGGATCTCGTAGCGGGCCGCGCGCTCCACGGATCGCAGCGAGTTGACGTTCTTCGTCTCGGAACGGGTGCCGAACTTCTCGGTGCCGTTCGGGCGCAGCGACAGGTTCACGTCGCAGCGCATCTGGCCCATCTCCATCCGGGCCTCGGAGACGCCGAGCGCCTTGATGAGCTCGCGCAGCTCACGGACGTACGCCTTCGCCACCTCGGGGGCACGCTCGCCCGCGCCCTCGATCGGCTTGGTGACGATCTCGATGAGCGGGATGCCGGCGCGGTTGTAGTCCAGCAGCGAGTGCGAGGCTCCGTGGATACGGCCCGTCGCGCCGCCCACGTGGGTCGACTTGCCGGTGTCCTCCTCCATGTGGGCGCGCTCGATGTCCACGCGGAAGGTCTCGCCGTCCTCCAGCTGTACGTCGAGGTAGCCGTTGAAGGCGATCGGCTCGTCGTACTGGGAGGTCTGGAAGTTCTTCGGCATGTCCGGATAGAAGTAGTTCTTCCGGGCGAAGCGGCACCACTCGGCGATCTCGCAGTTCAGCGCGAGACCGATCTTGATCGCGGACTCGACGCCGGTCGCGTTGACGACCGGGAGTGCGCCGGGCAGGCCGAGGCAGACGGGACAGGTCTGCGTGTTGGCGTCCTGACCGAGTTCGGTCGAACACCCGCAGAACATCTTGGTCTTGGTGCCGAGTTCGACATGGACCTCAAGGCCCATGACGGGGTCGTACGACGCCAGCGCGTCCTCGTACGACACCAGGTCGGTCGTGGTGGTCACGGTGAAACTTCCCTCTCAGCCCAGCAGGACGTCGTCGTCGCCCAGCCGCTTCAGCTCGCGGTAGAGGATGGCGAGGCCGGTGGCGATCGCGGCGGCGGACACGGCGGCGTCGATCAGGCGCAGCGTGTCGCTCTCGGTGCGGGCCAGCTTGGCCTGCTTGGCGACGCTGACCGCGCCGAACGCGGTCGTGGCCATGGACAGGTACAGGCCGGACTTGGACTTCTTGAAGCCCTTGGCCTTGGACAGTGCCTTACTCACAGCGACGGAGCCTCCTCGATCAGCGGGTGACCCCACTGTTCCACGAAGGCCGCCTCGACGGCCGCCCCGACCTTGTACAGCCGGTCGTCCTTCATCGCCGGGGCGATGATCTGCAGGCCGACCGGCAGGTTGTCCTCCGGCGCGAGACCGCAGGGCAGCGACATGGCCGCGTTGCCCGCGAGGTTCGTCGGGATGGTGCACAGGTCGGCGAGGTACATCGCCATCGGGTCGTCGGCACGCTCGCCGATCGCGAAGGCGGTGGTCGGCGTCGTCGGCGAGACGATCACGTCGACCTGCTCGAAGGCCTTCTCGAAGTCCCGCGTGATGAGCGTACGGACCTTCTGCGCGGAGCCGTAGTACGCGTCGTAGTACCCGCTCGACAGGGCGTACGTGCCGAGCATGATGCGGCGCTTGACCTCGGGGCCGAAGCCCGCCTCACGGGTGATCGACGTGACCGCCTCGGCGGAGTTCGTGCCGTCGTCGCCGGTCCGCAGGCCGTAGCGCAGGCCGTCGAAGCGGGCGAGGTTGGAGGAGCACTCGGAGGGCGCGATCAGGTAGTACGCCGAGAGCGCGAGGTCGAAGGACGGGCAGTCCAGCTCGACGATCTCCGCGCCCAGCTCCTTGAGCAGTGCCACGGACTCGTCGAAGCGCTGGATGACGCCGACCTGGTAGCCCTCGCCGCGGAACTGCTTGACCACGCCGACGCGCATGCCCTGGACGCTGCCGTTGCGGGCGGCCTCGACGACCGGCGGGACCGGGGCGTCGATGGACGTGGAGTCGAGCGGGTCGTGCCCGGCGATGACCTCGTGGAGCAGAGCCGCGTCCAGGACCGTGCGGGCGCAGGGCCCGCCCTGGTCGAGGGAGCTGGAGAAGGCGACCATGCCGTAACGGGAGACCGCCCCATAGGTCGGCTTGACGCCGACCGTGCCGGTGACGGAGGCCGGCTGGCGGATGGAACCGCCGGTGTCGGTGCCGATGGCGAGGGGCGCCTGGAAGGAGGCGAGCGCGGCGGACGAACCGCCACCGGAGCCGCCGGGGATCTTGGTGAGGTCCCACGGGTTGCCGGTCGGGCCGTAGGCGCTGTTCTCCGTCGACGACCCCATGGCGAACTCGTCCATGTTGGTCTTGCCGAGGATGACGACGTCAGCGGCCTTGAGGCGCTTGGTGAGGGTGGCGTCGTACGGCGGAATCCACCCTTCCAGGATCTTCGAGCCGACGGTCGTCGGGATGCCCTCGGTGGTGAAGATGTCCTTGAGCGCGAGGGGGACGCCGGCGAGGGGGCCGAGCTTCTCGCCGTTCTCCCGCTTCTCGTCGACGGCACGCGCCTGGGCGAGGGCTCCCTCGCGGTCCACGTGCAGGAAGGCGTGCACCTTCTCGTCGACGGCCTCGATACGGGCCAGATGGGCCTCGGTGACCTGGACCGCGGTGAGCTCGCCGGAGGCGATCTTCGCGGCGGTCTCGGCGGCCGTGAGCTTGATGATGTCCGTCATGGCGATTAGTCCTCCCCCAGGATCTGCGGCACCTTGAAACGCTGCTGCTCCTGGGCCGGGGCGCCGGAGAGCGCCTGCTCGGGGGTGAGCGACGGACGGACCTCGTCCGCCCGCATGACGTTCGTCAGCGGGAGCGGGTGCGAGGTCGGCGGTACGTCTTGGTCGGCGACCTCACTGACGCGGGCGACCGCGCCGATGATGTCGTCCAGCTGTCCCGCGAAGTGCTCGAGCTCTTCGGGCTTCAGCTCCAGACGCGCCAGCCGGGCGAGGTGGGCGACCTCCTCGCGCGTGATGCCAGGCATGCAGCGATCCTCTGGGGTGAGTGTGTGTGGTTTGGGGCCAATCCTATGGGGCCGGGGTGGGTGACCGTTACGCGGTTTCCTCGCCCCCGCCGCCCCTACCCGTCCCATCCTTCTGGGGCTCCGCCCCAGACCCCGCTCCTCAAACGCCGGAGAGGCTGGATCTTTCAGCCCGTCCGGCGTTTGAGGACGAGGCCCCTTCAGGGCCGAAAGCGGGGGTCTGGGGGCGGCAGCCCCCAGGGATGGGACGGGTAGGGGCGGCGGGGCGAGGAAACGAGCTACTCGTCGGCCGCGGCCGCCGGCAGGGCCGCCCGCGGGCGCTGCCACCCACGCGACCCTCGCGCCCGCAGCCACGCCGTGGTTTCCTCGGGCGGCATCGCCGCCGCGACGAGCCACCCCTGTACGGCGTCACAGCCCAGGTCGCGCAGGCGTTCCCAGGTCTCGTCGTCCTCGACGCCCTCGGCGACCACGAGCAGGCCGAGCGAGTGCGCCAGGTCGACCGTGCAGCGCACGATCTCCGCGTCCTCGTTGTCGATCGCGAGCCGGGCCACGAACGAACGGTCGATCTTCAGTTCGCTCACGGGCAGCCGTCTCAGGTGCACCAGGGACGAGTACCCGGTACCGAAGTCGTCCAGGGACATCTTCACGCCGTGCCCGGTCAGCCCGGCGAGCGTGTCCGCGGCCCGCTGCGGGTCCTCCAGGAGCACGTGTTCCGTTATCTCCAGTTGGAGCGCTCCCGCGGGAACACCGTGCCGGGCGAGCCGGGCTGCGACGGAACCCGCGAATCCGGGGGTGTGGACGTCGCGCGGCGAGACGTTGACCGCGACCGGCACGTACAGGCCCTGGGAACGCCATCGCGCCACCTGCGCGAGCGCCGTCTCCAGCACGTACTCCGTCAGATGCGGCATCAGCCCCGACGACTCGGCGATCGCTATGAACTCGTCCGGCGCCACCCTCCCGCGCTCGGGATGCACCCAGCGGACCAGGGCTTCGAGGCCGGCGACCTGTCCGTCGAAGCGGACCTTCGGCTGGTAGTGCAGCTCGACCTCGTGAGCGTCGAGCGCTCGGCGCAGATCCCCCAGCAGGCCCAGCCGGTCCGGGGTGTTGGAGTCCCGCTTCGACTCGTAGACCTCCACGCCCGTGCGGTCCCGCTTCGCCTGGTACATCGCCACGTCCGCGCGGCGCAGCATTCCCTCGGCGTCGAGGGCGTGGTCGGGGAAGACGGCGACGCCCGCACTGGCCTCCAGGACCAGGGTGAGGCCGTCGAGGTCGAGCGGGGAGCTGAGGGCGGCGACCAGGCTGCGGGCCACCCGGGTCGCGGACGTCGTGGAGTCGGCGACCGGCAGTAAGACGGCGAACTCGTCGCCGCCGAGCCGCGCGGCCTCCGCTCCGCGTGGCAGGGCGAGGCGCAGCCGGTCCGCTATCTGCAACAGCAACCGGTCACCGGCGAGATGACCGAGCGTGTCGTTGACCGATCGGAAACGGTCGAGGTCGATCAGCATCAGGGCGGACCGGGCGCCGATGCGCTCGGCGTCGTCGAGTGCCGTCCAGATCCGTTCCAGCAGCCACTGCCGGTTGGGCAGCCCCGTCAGCGGATCGCGCAGCTGCTCCTCGGCGCGGGCCCGAGCGATCCACAGGGTGGAGTCGAGGGCGATGAGGGGGATGGCGAACAGCGGCAGCAGGAGGGGCTTGGCGATGGCGACCACGCACACCAGCGGCGCGATGCCGAGCAGCGCGACCGCGACCAGGCCCTGTCGGACCAGGGCGGTGCGGGCGACGGTGGGCAGGCCGCCGCGCGGGGCGTTCAGGTACCAGAGCAGAACCCGGGTGACCGCGAGATAGGCGGCGGCGACGAGCACCACGCCCGGGGCGGTGTAGAGCGTCCAGGTGTCGGGGTTCCAGGGGTTCTCGACGGTCGGCACACGTCCGAAGGCGGCCAGCACCAGGGCCCCGGAGGCGATGCCGAGGATGTCCACCGCGCCGTGCAGCACGCCCTGCCGCCAGCGGCCCCGGCGGGCGACGCCGACCAGGACGACCACGGTGAGGCTGACCATGCCGGCGGGGACCCAGCCGTACAGCATCAGGACGGCGAGGGTGAGGGCGGCGCCGGAGCCGGTGCCGCCCCACCAGCGGGCGCGGCCGAGTGCGACCAGGTGGCCGACGATGATGCCGGTCAGCACGGCGAGGGACCAGCCGACGGTGCCGGACGGGAAGAGGGCGTGGTCGCCGGAGAAGGCCCGGTAGAACCCGGCGCCGAGGACGAAGCCGGCCGCCGCCACGACCGCCGCGGGCAGCGCGGGCCAGGACAGGTGCCGCTCGTGGTCGGAGTCGGGCAGCCCGGCGGTGTGCTCGGCGTCGAGCCGCACCGCGGTGCGGCCGTCCGCCACGTTGTGCTGCTGCCCGGTGCCGCTTCCCGCGCCTGTTTCCATCCGCGAACGCTCCGCGGTGCGCGCCGTCCACCCCCGCCACAGGCCGGCCATCCGGCGCAGCCGTGAGTCAGGGGCGGCGCTCTCGGTCGGTTCCATTCCCGTCCCTCTCACAGCCGGCGGTGCCCACGCCACGCGGCCCGATGCCCGACGACAACCTTCAACGGCACCGCGTTGGAAAACCCTTGCCCCGCCCGTCCAGGCTCCTCAAGAGCAAGGGGATGCCCCGACCGCAGCTGGGCACGGCAGGCGCACACCTCAACAGTAGGCCGCAGAAGGCTTCCACGGGCACCGGTCGTCGACGGTTGCCCGAATGCGCCCCAGCCACCCGTATGCATCTGGTATGCGCCGATCCGGTGGCCTTCAACCGCTAACCCTCCGCGGGGAGGGCAACTTCGGCCGCCGCGTCGGGTCCCTGTTCCAGGAGCACGGTGAAGCCGTCCTCGTTCAGAACAGGCACCTTGAGCTGCATCGCCTTGTCGTACTTGGACCCGGGGCTGTCACCCACCACGACGAAGGATGTCTTCTTCGAAACGGAACCGGTCACCTTCGCTCCGCGACTTTGCAGCGCCTCCTTGGCACCGTCACGGGTGAAACGCTCCAGCGTGCCAGTGACGACGACGGTAAGCCCTTCCAGCGGACGGGGGCCCTCGTCCTCGCCGGAGCTCTCCTCCTCCATGCGGACACCGGCCGCCTTCCACTTGCGCAGGATCTCCTGGTGCCACTCCTCGGCGAACCACTCCTTGAGCGAGGCGGCGATGATCGGACCGACGCCGTCGGTGTTCGCCAACTCCTCCTCACTGGCCTGTTCGATGCGCTCGATGGAGCGGAACTCGCGGGCCAGCGCTTCGGCGGCGACCGGTCCGACATGACGGATCGACAGGCCCGTGATGATCCGGGCGAGCGGGCGCTCCTTGGCCGCGGCGATGTTCTCCAGCATCGCGACCGCGTTCTTGCGGGGCTCGCCCTGCTGGTTGGCGAAGACCGTGGCGATCTTCTCCTCGCCGGTCTTCGGGTCGCGCTTGGGCAGACCGCTGTCCTGGTCGAGGACGTACGCCTTGATGGGCAGCAACTGCTCGACGGCCAGGTCGAAGAGGTCGCCCTCGTCGACCAGCGGCGGCTCGGACGGCTCCAGCGGCTTGGTGAGCGCGGCGGCGGCCACATAGCCGAAGTGCTCGATGTCCAGCGCCTTGCGGCCCGCGAGATAGAACAGGCGCTCACGCAACTGGGCCGGGCAGGTACGGGCGTTCGGGCAGCGCAGGTCGACGTCGCCCTCCTTCATGGGCCTGAGCGCCGTACCGCACTCCGGGCACTCGGACGGCATCACGAACTCGCGCTCGCTGCCGTCGCGCAGGTCGACGACGGGTCCGAGGATCTCCGGGATGACGTCGCCGGCCTTGCGCAGCACGACGGTGTCGCCGATGAGGACGCCCTTCAGCTTCACGACGTCCTGGTTGTGCAGGGTGGCGAACTCGACCTCCGAGCCCGCGACCGTGACCGGTTCGACCTGGGCGTACGGCGTGACCCGGCCCGTACGGCCCACGCCCACGCGGATGTTGACGAGCTTGGTGTTGACCTCTTCCGGCGCGTACTTGTACGCGATCGCCCAGCGCGGCGCGCGCGAGGTGGAGCCCAGCCGTCCCTGGAGGGGGATCTCGTCGAGCTTGACGACGACGCCGTCGATCTCGTGCTCCACGGAGTGCCGGTTCTCGCCGAAGTAGGCGATGAACGCCCGGACGCCGTCGAGGTCGTCGACCACCTTGTTGTGCCGGGCGGTGGGCAGGCCCCAGGTCTTGAGCAGGTCGTACGCCTCGGACAGACGCGTCATGCCGTCGGAGCCGGCCAGCGCGCCGATGCCGTGGACGACCATGTGCAGGGGGCGGGTGGCGGTCACGCGCGGGTCCTTCTGGCGCAGTGAACCGGCGGCCGCGTTGCGCGGATTGGCGAAGGGCTTGTCGCCGGCCTCGACCAGGCGGGCGTTGAGCTCCTCGAACTTCTCCATCGGGAAGTAGACCTCGCCCCGGATCTCCACGAGGTCCGGGATGCGGTCACCCTTGAGGCGGTCCGGAATGTCCGCGATCGTACGGACATTGGGAGTGATGTCCTCGCCGGTGCGGCCGTCACCCCGGGTCGCCGCGCGGGTGAGGCGGCCGTGCTCGTAGGTGAGGTTGACGGCGAGGCCGTCGACCTTGAGCTCGCACAGGAAGTGATAGCCCGGGTTGCCGACGTCCTTGTGGACGCGCTCGGCCCAGGCGGCGAGTTCCAGGTCGTCGAAGGCGTTGTCGAGGGAGAGCATGCGCTCGCGGTGCTGGACGGCCGTGAAATCCGTCTCGTACGCGCCCGCGACCTTCTGGGTCGGCGAGTCCGAGGTGCGCAGCTCCGGATACTCCTCCTCCAGCGCTTCGAGCGAGCGCAGGAGCTTGTCGAACTCCGCGTCGCTGACGACCGGAGCGTCGTTCACGTAGTACCGGAAGCGGTGCTCCTCGATCTGCTCAGCGAGCTTCGCGTGCTTCTCCCGTGCCTCGGCGGGCACCGTCGTCTCCGCTTGCTTGTCGCCGGCCACCGTATGGTCCTCCCGTTACTCTGGGTTGTCCGCGAGGGATCTCGCCGCCTGGACGCAATGGGCGAGTGCCTTGCGCGCGTACTCCGGGGAGGCCCCCGCGAGTCCGCACGACGGCGTGAGCGTGACGGCCTCCGCGAGAAGCCCCGGTGACAGCCCCAGCCTGCGCCACAACGTCCTGACACCCATGACGCTACCGGCAGGGTCTGACAATCGGCCGTCCGTGCCCGGGACGACACCTGCGAAGAGCCGGGTCCCCGCTTCCACCACCTCGCCGATTGCGTCGTCGTCACGCTCGGTGAGGAGGGAGAAGTCGAAGGAGATCGCCGCCGCACCCGCCCGGCGCAGCAGGGCGAACGGGACGTCCGGTGCGCACGAGTGGACCACGACGGGGCCGTCGCCGTGAACCCCGACGACGTCGCGCAGGCCCGCCTCGACGATCTGGCGGTCGACGGCGCGGTGGGTGCGATAGCCGCTCGCGGACTTGACCTGCCCGCGGAGCACGGCGATGAGGGAGGGCTCGTCGAGCTGGAGGACCAGCCGGGCGCCGGGGATGCGGCGGCGGACCTCCTCCAGGTGCAGGCGCAGGCCCTCGGCGAGCGAGGCGGCGAGGTCGCGGCAGGCACCGGCGTCGGAGAGGGCCACCTCGCCGTTCCTCAACTCCAGTGCCGCCGCCAGGGTCCAGGGACCCACGGCCTGGATCTTCAGCAGACCCTCGTACCCCTGGGTGAATTCCTCCAGCGCGTCGAGGTCCTCGCCCAGCCAGGAGCGGGCACGCCGGGTGTCGCGGCCCGGGCGGTCGCCGATTCGCCAACCGCTGGGCTCCACGCGTGCGTACAGCTCGACGAGCATTCCGGCGGTGCGGCCGATCATGTCCGCGCCGGGGCCGCGAGCGGGTAGCTCGGCGAGGTACGGGAAGTCCTCGAAGGAGCCGGTGACGGTTTTGGCGGCCTCGCGGGCGTCGGCGCCGGGCATGGAGCCGATGGCGGTGGCTGCGCCGAAGCGAATGTCTGCGTTCACATGTGCAGCCTATGTTTTCGCCCCCGCCGCCCCTACCCGTCCCATCCCTTGAAGGGGCTCCGCCCCTTCCACCCCGCCAAGGGGCTGCCGCCCCCTGGACCCCCGCTTCGGCCCGAAGGGCCTCGTCCTCAAACGCCGGACGGGCTGAAGTGGCCGTCACCCGCCCGGTCGCACCGTCAGGTCGTTGATCTCCGCGTCTCTCGGGAGGTCCAGGGCCATCAGGATCGTCGTCGCCACCGACTCGGGGTCGATCCACTTCGACGCGTCGTACTCCTTGCCCTCCTGCTGGTGGACCTTGGCCTGCATGGGGCTTGCCGTGCGGCCGGGGTAGACGGTGGTGACGCGGACGCCGTTGGTGTGTTCCTCGTGGCGCAGGGAGTCCGCCAGGGCCTTCAGGCCGTGCTTCGAGGCGGCGTAGGCGGACCAGCCGGCATGGGCGTTGAGGCCGGCGCCCGAGTTCACGAAGAGCACGTGGCCGCGGGCGGCTCGGAGCTGGGGGAGGAAATGGCGGGTCAGTTCGGCCGGGGAGATCAGGTTGACGTTGAGCTGATGGCTCCAGGACTTGGGGGTCAGGTCGCCCACCGGACCGAGGTCCACGACTCCCGCGATGTGGAGCAGGGAGTCCACCCGGTCGGGGAGCGACTGGTGGGAGAAAGCCCAGGACAGCCTGCCCGGGTCCGCCAGGTCGCCGACCAGCGTCCTGGCGCCGGGGAAGCCGGCCGCCAGCTCCTTCGCGCGGGCCGCGTCGCGCGCGTGGAGGACGAGTTCGTCCCCGCGCGCGTGCAGCCGGCGGGCGACGGCCGCGCCGATGCCGGAGCCCGCTCCGGTGATCACATGTGTAGCCATGCCTGCCATGCTCGCATCAGTGGCCGCTCACTCCACTCCCTGGCTCTCCTCCAGGTAGGCCAGCGCCCCCACCGGCTCCTCCGCGAAGAACACCAGGTCGGTCAGCGGCCGGGGCAGGAAGCCCTCGTCCTCCATGCGGCGGAACTGCTCCTTGAGGCCGTCGTAGAAGCCCGCGGTGTTGAGCAGGACCACCGGCTTGTCCGTGTGGCCGTGCTTCTTCAGCTCCAGGATCTCCGTCGCCTCGTCCAGGGTCCCCGTGCCTCCGACCATGATCACCACCGCGTCGGCCTTCTCCAGGAGCAGCCGCTTGCGCTCGGCCAGGTCCTTCGCGATCACCATCTCGTCGACGCCGGGGCGCACCTTGGCGGCCAGGAACTGCACGGAGACCCCGGCCAGCCGGCCGCCCGCCTCCTGCACCCCGTCGGCCACCACCTTCATCAGCCCCACGTCGGAGCCGCCCCACACAAGCGTGTGCCCGCCCTTGCCCAGCAGTTTCGCGAACTCGCGCGCGGGACGCGTGTAACGGTCGTCGAGGTCGGCGGCGGAGAGGAAGACACAGATTCGCATGCGGCCACCGTACGCGGGAAGAACCGGGCGCCCGCGAGCGCTCTTCGGATATGGCTGACGGACACACGATCACGATCGAGCAGGGCACACGGCGCGTATGGGCCGTCCACGGCGACCAGGTCCTCGCGGAGAGCGACCGGGCGCTCGTCCTGCGGGAGACGGGCTGTCCCCCGCGGTACTACCTCCCCGCCGAGGACGTACGCCTGGACCTGCTGACGCCCTCGGGCACGCACACGTACTGCCCGTTCAAGGGAACGGCCTCCTACTGGTCCCTGCCGGACGCCGCGGACCTCGTCTGGGCCTACCCGGACCCGAAGCCGGGCGTGGCCGAGATCAAGGATCACCTCTGCTTCTACGAAGTCGAAGTGTCGTAAGCGACTAGTTCCGCCGCCGTACGGCAGTCTCCACAGGCATGGACAAGAAGACCATTTCCGCGGACGGCACCTCCATCGCCTACGAGATCACCGGGGACGGTCCCGCGGTGATTCTCGTCAGCGGGGCGATGTCCACCGGGGGCACCGTGGCGCCGCTCGCCGTGCCCCTGGCAGACCGCTTCAGGGTCGTCCCGTACGACCGCCGGGGGCGCGGCGAGAGCGGCGACACGCGGCCGTACGCGGTGGAGCGGGAGGTCGAGGACCTCGCCGCGCTGATCGAGGCGGTGGGCGGCGAGGCATCGTTGTGCGGCATCTCGTCGGGCGGCGCGCTGGTCCTGGAGGCGGCGGCGAGCGGGCTGCCGGTGCGTCAGGTCGCGGTGTACGAGGTGCCGTTCGCCGACTTCCTGGAAGACGGCGCGACCCGGTACGCCGAGTACACCGCGCACCTGCGCGAGGCGCTCACGCACGGGCGTCGCGGGGACGCGGTCGAGCTGTTCCTGCGGCTCACCGGGATGGCCGAGCAGACGATCCAGGGCGCCCGCCAGTCCCCCATGTGGTCCGGCATGGAGACCATCGCGCCGAGTCTGGCCCACGACGACGCCGTGATGGGCGACGGCCTGGTTCCCCGGCGACGGCTGGCCTCGATCACGGTCCCGGTCTTGTCCGTCGCGGGCGGCGCGAGCCCGGCATGGATGCGTGAGGCCGCGCGGGCGGTCGCGGAGGCCGTGCCGGAGGGGACGTACCGGAGTCTTGAGGGGCAGACCCACATGGTGGAGCCGGGCGTGCTCGGGCCTGTTCTGGCGGAGTTCTTCACGGGGTGACCGGGGTGTCCGGGGTGTCCGGGGTGTCCGGCTCAGACGGTCGTGGGAGTCGCCCGGACCGTCGAAGCGATCGTCGCCGACCCCACCACGCGCGTGCCGTCGTACAGCACGATCGCCTGGCCCGGCGCCACGCCCCGGACCGGCTCGGTGAAGGCGACCTCCAGGGAGCCGTCGATCAGCTCGGCGCTCACCTCGGTCTCGCCGCCGTGGGCGCGGAGCTGGGCGGTGTAGGTGCCGGGGCCGGTCGGGGCGGTGCCGCACCAGCGGGGCTTGACGGCGGTGAGGGCGCTGACGTCCAGGGAGGCCGCCGGGCCGACCGTCACCGTGTTGTTCACCGGCGAGATGTCGAGGACGTAGCGCGGCTTGCCGTCGGCGGCCGGGGTGCCGATGCGCAGACCCTTGCGCTGGCCGATGGTGAAGCCGTAGGCGCCCTCGTGGGTGCCGAGCTTCGCCCCCGACTCGTCGACGATGTCGCCCTCCGCCTTGCCGAGACGGTTCGCCAGGAAGCCCTGGGTGTCGCCGTCGGCGATGAAGCAGATGTCGTGCGAGTCGGGCTTCTTCGCGACCGCGAGGCCCCGGCGCTCGGCCTCCGCACGGATCTCGTCCTTCGTCGTCACCGTGTCGCCGAGCGGGAACATCGCGTGCGCCAGCTGCTTGTCGTCGAGGACGCCGAGGACGTACGACTGGTCCTTGGCCATGTCGGAGGCGCGGTGCAGTTCGCGGGTGCCGTCCTCGTGCAGGACGACCTGGGCGTAGTGGCCGGTGCAGACGGCGTCGAAGCCGAGGGCCAGCGCCTTGTCCAGCAGGGCCGCGAACTTGATCTTCTCGTTGCAGCGCAGGCACGGGTTCGGGGTGCGGCCTGCCTCGTACTCGGCGACGAAGTCGTCCACCACGTCCTCGCGGAACCGGTCGGCGAGGTCCCACACGTAGAACGGGATGCCGATCACGTCCGCGGCGCGGCGGGCGTCGCGGGAGTCCTCGATGGTGCAGCAGCCCCGCGCGCCCGTGCGGAAGGATTGGGGGTTCGCGGAGAGCGCGAGGTGGACGCCGGTCACATCGTGACCCGCTTCGGCCGCGCGGGCGGCGGCGACGGCGGAATCGACCCCGCCGGACATGGCGGCGAGGACGCGGAGGGGGCGGGAGGGCTGCGCGGTGTCAGTCATAACCCTTCCAGGGTACGGGGCGCGGGAACCAGGGCCCGCGGGTATCCGTTGACGATCACATGGGACAGCGGAAGGCTCCGAAGGACGGCGACCGGAAGGTCGGGCGTCGCGCTTTGCTGATCGGTGGGACGGTGGCCGCGGCGGGCTCGGCCGTGCTGGCCCGCGACGAGCTCGCGCGCCTGTGGTGGCGGGTTCCCGGCGTGGAGAAGCCGCGCAAGGAGGGCGAGGTCGACTACGCCGGGGCGCGGTGGGTGGCGGCGTCGGACGCGAACTGGCGGCGGGCGGACCGTCCCGACGACTACGGCGTGGACATGGTGATCATCCATGTCACCCAGGGCAGCTTCGCCAGCGCGGTGAAGGTGTTCCAGGACCCGGAGCACGGCGCGGCCGCGCACTACATCGTCCGCAAGGACGGCCACGTCACGCAGATGATCCGCGAGCTCGACGTGGCGTACCACGCGGGCAACCGCGACTACAACGAACGCAGCATCGGCATCGAGCACGAGGGCTTCGTGGACCGGCCACAGGACCTCACCGACGAGATGTACGAGGCGTCGGCGCGGCTCACGGCCCGAATATGCGCGCGCTACGACATCCCCGTCGACCGTGAGCACATCATCGGGCACGTGGAGGTGCCGGGGACCGATCACACGGATCCCGGGAAGCACTGGGACTGGGACCGGTACATGAAGCTCGTGCGGGCGGAGCGTACGGCGCCCGCGTAGCGGCCCGCCCGTGCCTAGGTGAGCCCGGCCGCCCGTGCCCGTTCGACCGCCGGTCCGATCGCCTGGGCGACCGCCTCGACGTCGGCCTCGGTAGAGGTGTGGCCGAGGGAGAAGCGGAGGGTGCCGCGGGCCAGGTCCGGGTCGGTGCCGGTGGCGAGGAGGACGTGGCTGGGCTGGGCGACGCCCGCCGTGCAGGCGGAGCCGGTGGAGCACTCGATGCCCTGGGCGTCGAGGAGCAGCAGCAGGGAGTCGCCCTCGCAGCCCGGGAAGGTGAAGTGCGCGTTGGCCGGGAGGCGGCCGCCGGGTGCCGGGTCGCCACCGAGGATCGCGTCCGGGACCGCCGTACGGACCGCCTCGACCAGGGCGTCGCGCAGGGCGCCGATCTCCCGGTCGAACCACTCGCGCTGCTCGGCGGCGAGGCGGCCGGCGACGGCGAAGGAGGCGACGGCGGGGACGTCGAGGGTGCCGGAGCGGACGTGGCGCTCCTGGCCGCCGCCGTGCAGGACGGGGACGGGGGCGTACTCGCGGCCGAGCAGCAGGGCGCCGATGCCGTAGGGGCCGCCGATCTTGTGGCCGGAGACCGTCATCGCGGCGAGCCCGGAGGCGGCGAAGTCGACCGGCACCTGGCCGAATGCCTGGACCGCGTCGGCGTGCAGGGGGACGTCGAACTCCCTTGCCACGTCGGCCAGTTCGCGGACCGGCATGACGGTGCCGATCTCGTTGTTGGCCCACATCACGGTGGCGAGGGCGACGTCGTGGGGGTTGCGGGCGATGGCTTCGCGCAGCGCGTCCGGGTGGACCCGTCCGTGCGCGTCGACCGGGAGGTACTCGACCGTGGCTCCCTCGTGCTCGCCGAGCCAGTGGACGGCGTCGAGGACGGCGTGGTGCTCGACGGGGCTGGCCAGGACGCGGGTGCGGGCGCCTGCCGGGTCGGCGTCGCGGCGGGCCCAGTACAGGCCCTTGACCGCGAGGTTGTCGGCCTCGGTGCCGCCGGAGGTGAAGACGACCTCGCTGGGGCGGGCGCCGAGCGCGTCCGCGAGGGTCTCGCGGGCCTCCTCGACGTTGCGCCTGGCGCGGCGGCCGGATGCGTGGAGGGAGGAGGCGTTGCCGGTGACGCTCAGCTGGGCGGTCAGCGCCTCTGCCGCCTCCGGGAGCATGGGGGTCGTCGCGGCGTGGTCGAGGTAAGCCATGGTGGCGACGATTCTACGGCGCCGGTCCGCCGCGCTCGGCTCGGGCCGGGGCGCCTTGCCTGCGCCGCCCTTGAGTTGGTGCCGTGACAACCGGCACCACCGGCCGCGCAGACCTCTAGAAGCTCCACGACAGCGTGTTGTCCAGCTGCACGAACGCCAGCAGAACCAGCAGGTCGGCGACGCCCAGGCCCATGCCCAGGTACGCCCGGCCCCGGCGCTTGGTGCCGCGCCACAGGGAGGCCGCGGCCAGGACGATGGCGGTCGGGCCGAGGAAGAGGTTGAAGACCAGGAGGCCGAGGAGGCCGAGGATGAACGACGCCACGGCCATTCCGTCGGCGTCGCGGGCGGGGGTGCGGGTGGCGGGGCGGCCGGTGGCCGGGGCGGTGAGTTGCATGGGTGTCAGCTCCGAGAAGTCGGTTCGGTGCGGTGGGCGGGGTCAGTGGCGGCGGGCGCGGCGCTCGCGGGCGGCGAAGATGCCCAGCCAGGCGGCGATCACGGCGGCGGCCACGACGGTGAAGGCGAGCGGCGCGTGGGCCACGGTGCCCAGCAGCACGCCCAGCAGCAGAAGCGCGGCGACGAGGAACAGCATGGGATCGGATCCCCCTCTGAGATCTCTCTCGTTGATCTCACTCGTTAAGTTTCGGTGAACAGTTGTAGTAACAGTTGTTCACTGACTCCTAAGTCTAGCGCGCCCCACGGCTTTTCAATTCCAGAGAACAGTTGTTAACTGCATGGTATGAGTCACACCCTCGGTATCCGGCAGGCGCAGAAGCAGAAGACCCGGCAGGCGCTCCTGGACGCGGCGTTGGGCCTGCTGGAGGAGCAGAGCCTGAGCAGCCTGGGTCTGCGCGAGGTCACCCGCGCCGTCGGCGTCGCGCCGACCGCCTTCTACCGGCACTTCCGCTCCACCGCCGACCTCGGCGTCGCCCTCGTCGAGGAGGCGCTGGGCAGTCTGCATCCCATGATCCGTACGACCGTCTCCTCGGCCGGGGACAGCGACCAACGCATAGAGCGGGCCGTCGAGCTGATCGCCCACCACGTCGAGACACAGCCGGCCCACGTCCGCTTCATCGCCCGTGAGCGGCACGGCGGGGTGCAGTCGGTGCGGGAGGCCATCCAGGACCAGCTCGCCCGTTTCGCCGAGGAGGTGAAGGTCGCGCTCGCCAAGGACCCGGTCTCCGAAGGCTGGAGCGATGACGACCTGCTCATGCTCGCCAACCTCTACGTCGACCAGATGCTGATGACGGCCTCGCTCTTCCTGGACGTCCTGGAGGCGCCGGAGGAGGAGCGGCGGCGCGTCGCCCAGGTCGCGACCCGCCAGATGCGGTTGATCAGCATCGGCCGGGAACATTGGCTGGATTGAACCCCCGCGACACCACAGGGGCGGCACCCCCGTTCACCGGGAGTGCCGCCCCTGTCGTACGGCGTAGCGCGTCAGCTCTTGGTCGCCGTCGCCGCGGGACTCGGCGCGCCGCTCGGGGCACCACTGGGAGCCGCCCCGCCGCCCTGCCCGCCGCCCGGGCCTCCGCAGCCGCCGCCCTGGCCCCCGCCGGGGCCGCCCTGGCCGCCCTGCGCGCCCTGACCGCCGCCACCCGGGGCACCCGACGGCGCACCGCTCGGCGCACCGGACGCACCCGCCGACGGCGCGCCGGAAGGCGCCCCGCTGGGCATGCCCGAAGGAGCCCCGCTCGGCGCACCGCTGGGAGCGCCGGACGGCTGCTGGCACGACGACGACTGCTGGCCGGAGTTGCCGCTGTCCGAGGTCGACGACGAGTCGCCGGACCCGCAGGCCGCCAGGGCCAGGGGCGAGAGCGCCAGCAGGGCCACGGCGGGGAGGAGACGCGCACGCTTCATGAGAAACAGCTCCATGGAAGATGAGGAAGTCCTGGGGCCGGAACTCAACCAACGCCGCTTAGGGCTTCCTTGAGTCCCTGCTGTCGACGGCCTGTGCGCCGGGCAAAGCCCCCCTCAAGACACCTCGCTGACCTGCGCGTTTCCTCGGAGCCTCACCCTACTCGCTGGTACAAGGCCGTGACAGAAACGGCCGCTCGGGCCAGTTCGTCCCGCACCTCGGGCGGGGAGACGACCTCCACCCGGTCGGAGAACTGCAGGAGTTGACGGGCCTCGCCGACAACTCCCAGCGAGAGACGGACGGTGGCCCAGCCGCCCTCGGCCCGGCCCTCGTCCGCCGCCTGGGCCTCGGTCTCGGTCTCGGTCTCGGGAAGCGAGACCAGCGAGGACGCCATGAGCCGCAGGAACAGGTCGAGCCGGTCCCGTCGGACCCGCACGGTCACGTCGATCCCGCCCGGCCGCTCCTCCACCTGGCGGCGCAACACCTCCCAGGCGTCGGCGAGTTCGACTCCGGTCCGACGGCGCACCGCGTCGTCCAGCACGGTCGCCGACCGCACCCGGTCGGCGCGGAACAGCCGCGGTCTCCCCCGCCGGTCGGCGACCAGGTACCAGACGCCGGCCTTCGAGACCAGGCCGTACGGGTCGACGGTGTACGTCCGCGCCTCCTGGTCGCCGCTGTGCCGGTAGCGCAGCCTGAGGCGCCGGTCGGCGAAGACAGCGTCCTGCAACACGTCCAGGTGCACGGCGGGCTGGGGGCCGCCTTTCCAGCGCGTGGCGTCGACGAGGACGCGGCGGGAGGTCACCTCGGCGGCCGGGCGGTGCGGCGCCGGCAGGGCCGCCATCACCTTGCGCAGCGCCGAGCCGAGCGCCGCGTCCAGGCCGAGCGCGGCATGGGCGCCCTGAGCGGCCAGGACGAACAGCGCGCGGGACTCGTCCGCGGTCAGGCCGGTGACGTCCGTACGGAACCCGGCGAGGAGTTCGATGCCGCCATGGCGCCCGCGCTCGGCGTAGACCGGGACACCTGTGGTGGACAGGGCTTCCACGTCCCGGTAGATGGTGCGGACCGACACCTCCAGGCGCTCGGCGAGTTCCCTCGCCGGGACCCGGCCCCGGGTCTGGAGGAGCAGCAGGATCGAGAGGAGGCGGTCGGACTTCACCCGACCACGATCTCAGCCCGCCACGGGGTCCGGCCCGCGCCGGCCCCGTGACCCGTGACCCGTGACCCGTCAGCTCAACCGCGCCCGTGCCAGCTGCCTCGACTGGGCGACCAGCCGGTCGGCGCTGTCCCAGACCTCCGCGTCCTCCTCCAGGAAGCCGCCCGCGAGGTTGCGGGTCGTGATCGACACCCGCAGCGGGCCCGGTGCCGGGCGGCACCGTATGTGGACGGTGAGTTCGACCGTCGGGACCCAGCCGGAGATGCCGATCTCGAAGGCGGTCGGGGGCAGGGCGTCGACCGCCAGCAGCAGCGAGAGCGGGTCGGCGTCGCGGCCGTCCGCGAGGCCGAACCAGGCCCGCATCTCGCCCTTGCCCGAGGGCTGCCCGAGCGCCCAGCCCAGGGTGGACGGGTCGAGCTTGAGCATCAGGCGGTCGGCGATGGCCGAGCTGCCGTCGACGGGGGCGGGGCCGTCCTGGGGGCCGAAGCAGTGCTCCATGGGCGGGAACGCGGGTGGCTTGGCCGTCGTACGGACGTCGTCCGGGAGGGAGTCGAGGTCGCCGTACGAGGCGAGGACGCGGATCCGCTCGACCTCGCGGCCCTGCTCGTCGCGCTGGAAGAGCGAGGCCTGGCCGGTCGACAGGGTCCGCCCCGTGCGCACCACGTCCGTGCGGACCACCGCCGGGCCCGGCTGGGACGCCGTCAGGTAGTGCGCGGAGATCGTGAACGGGTCCGCGTGCGGCAGGGCGTCCGCGAGGGCGCGGCCGAGCACGGCCAGCAGATAGCCGCCGTTGACGGCGCTGATGATGGTCCAGCCGGCGGAGAGGTCGATGTCGTAGACGCCGGGTTCGCGCCGGGTGAGCGCGGTGTCGCGGTCGAACTCGCTGTCGCCGATCGTGGCCTGCGGGGCCGTCGGTGCGGAGGCTGCTTCTGGCATGGCTGAACGGTACAACAGCTAACTACTAAGCGGTAGCTTTTTCGTTTCGGGCCACGGGCGGGATGTGAGCAACTTTTCGGTAAGTGTCCCCGCTCGTCCGAAACCCGGAGCCCGCTCTCCCCCTCTATGAGGACATGAGTCTCACCGGGGCCCCGTTCCTCTACACGCTGATCGCGCTGTGCGTCGTCGCCGTCGCACTGCCGCTGGTCCTCTGGTCGCGGGTGCGCGGTCCCAAGGTCGCGCGGGCCGCCTCCCGGGTGCTGATGCTGCTGTTCGCCCAGGGCACGGCGGTCGCCCTGGTCTTCACCATGGTCAACAACTCCAACCAGCTGTACGACAACTGGGGCGACCTGCTCGGCACCGGCAACCACGTCCACGAGGCCGCCGACCTCGGGGCCAGCGGCACCGGCGGGATCTCCCTGGAGAAGCTGCCCAAGGTCCGCCAGACCTTCAAGCCGGGCAAGGGTCCGGGGATGGGCTCGGCGGGCGGGGTGCTGGTCACGCAGCTCACGGGCCGGGTGTCCGGCGTGCACGCCGAGGTCAACGTCTGGCTGCCGCCGCAGTACCACGAGCCCGCCTACCGCACCCACCGGTTCCCGGTCGTCGAGGTGCTGCCGGGCTATCCGGGCTCGTCGAAGGCGTGGTACGGATCACTGGACGCACCCGAGCAGCTGGCGCCGCTGATGCGCGACGGGCAGATCGAGCCGTTCATCATCGTCTCCCCGCGTACCTCGCTGCTGCCCGGCGTGGACACGGGCTGCGCGAACATCCCGGGCAAGGTGAACGCCGACAGCTGGCTCAGCGTCGACGTGCCGAGGATGGTCATGGACAACTTCCGGGCCCAGGCGGCGCCGGACGGCTGGGCGGTGGCCGGGTACTCGGCGGGTGCGCACTGCGCGGCGAAGCTGGCCGTCGCCCACCCCGACCGCTACCGGGCCGCGGTCAGCATGTCCGGCTACAACGACCCGAGCGCCGAATCCAAGTCGCTGGCCGGCAAGTCACCGGCCCTGCGGGCCGCGAACAACCCGTATGTGCTGCTCGAGGAGTCCCGTGTCCCGCCGCGCGTGGCGCTCTACCTGTCCGGTCAGCCCAACGACGGGTACGAGGCGGCCATGGCCGTCCAGCGGGCCGCGAAGGCCCCCACGACCGTGAACGTGGTGTTCATCCCGAGCAGCGCGGGCGGGCACACCATGGCGCTGTGGAAGCCTCAGGTGGTCCCGGCGTTCCGCTGGCTGAGCGAGGTGATGGGGGCGGACCGGATCCGTACCGCTCCGGGCACCGGCGGCACTACTCCTCTCGCACCGTCGACCGCCGGTTCCAGGCCCGCGGAGCTCGCCAGTGGTAGCGCATCGCGAGCAGCCGCAGCACGAAGGCCGTGACGACGGCGAGCGCGCTGGTGAACGAGTTCAGGGCGTCGTAGTGGAGGCACAGGACGACCATCGTGGAGCCCACGATCGCCGGGACCGCGTACAGGTCGCGGTCCCAGCGCAGCAGTGAGGGCACCTCGTTGGCGAGGACGTCGCGCAGCACACCGCCGCCCACGGCGGTCGCCATGCCCAGGCAGGCGGACGCGGTGAGGTTGAGGCCGTAGTCGTACGCCTTCGTCGTCCCGGCGACGCAGAACAGACCGAGGCCCGCGGCGTCGAAGACGTTCACGCCGGTCTGGATGCGCTCCACGTGCGGGTGGAGGAAGACCACCAGGAGCGCGGCGAACAGCGGGGTGAGGAAGTACCCCAGGTCCGTGAAGGCGGCCGGGGGTACGGCGCCGATGACCACGTCCCGGAAGAGCCCGCCGCCCAGGGCGGTGACCTCGGCGAGAACGGCGATACCGAAGACGTCGAAGTTCTTGCGGACCGCCAGCAGGGCGCCGGAGATGGCGAAGACGAAGATGCCGATCAGGTCGAGCGTGTGCTGGACGGACGGGCTGAACAATTGCTGGAGCACCCGTACATTCTTACGCAGCCGAAGGCCCCCGCCTTGCAAAAGAAGGCGGGGGCCTTGAGCGTGGCTACTTGCTGTCGTCCTTGCTGTCGTCCTTGGACGACTCGTCGGAGGGTTCCGTGGCCGCCTCGGCGGGCGGTGCCTCGGACGGCTTCGCGAGCGCCTTCCCGGGCGCTTCCGGGGTCTCCTCCGCGGCCGCCGGCGACGCGGTCACCTCGTCCGGCACCAGCTCCGCGGCCTCCTTGGCCACCGACAGCAGCACCGTGTCCTGCGGCTGCTGGTCCGCGAAGTCCTCCGGGTGGTGGCACGCCACCCGCTGCCCCGGACGCAGCTCCGCCAGCGGCGGCTCCGTCGTCCGGCAGACCTCCGTCGCCTTCCAGCACCGCGTGTGGAAGCGGCAGCCGCTCGGCGGGGCGATCGGCGAGGGCACGTCACCGCGCAGCAGGATGCGCTCGCTCTTGGCCGTGCGCCGCTTCGGGTCCGGGATCGGCACCGCCGACAGCAGGGCCTTGGTGTACGGGTGCATCGGCGACGCGTACAGCGCGTCCCGTTCGGCCAGCTCCACGATCTTGCCGAGGTACATCACCGCGATGCGGTCCGAGACATGGCGTACGACGGACAGGTCGTGCGCGATGATCACGTACGTCAGCCCGAGCTCGTCCTGGAGGTCGTCCATCAGGTTCACGACCTGCGCCTGGATCGACACGTCGAGCGCGGAGACCGGCTCGTCGGCCACGACCATCCGGGGCTTGAGGGCCAGCGCGCGGGCGATGCCGATGCGCTGGCGCTGGCCGCCGGAGAACTCGTGCGGGTAGCGGTTGAAGTGCTCGGGGCTCAGGCCCACCAGCTCAAGGAGGCGCTGGACCTCCTTCTTGACGCCGCCCTCGGGTTCGACGCCCTGGAGCCGGAACGGTGCCGAGACGATGCTGCCGATGGTGTGCCGGGGGTTCAGCGAGCCGTACGGGTCCTGGAAGATCATCTGCACGTCGCGGCGGAGCGGGCGCATGCCGCTCGTGCCCAGGTGCGTGATGTCCGTGCCGTCGAACTCGATCCTGCCGCTGGACGGCTCCAGCAGCCGGGTGATGAGCCGGCCCATGGTCGACTTGCCGCAGCCGGACTCGCCCACGACACCGAGGGTCTCCCCCCGGCGCACCTCGAAGTCGATGCCGTCCACGGCCTTGACCGCCCCGACCTGCCGCTGCAGCAGCCCCTTCTTGAGGGGGAAGTGCTTGACCAGGCCCTCGACCTTGAGCAGCGGTTTCTCGTCGTCGGCCGGCCCGGCTTTCACGGCCGCGGTCCCGGCCCCGGTCTCAGTCTCGCTCACAGCTTCGGCGCAATCTCTTCGGTCCAGATCCGGGTGCGGTCCTCCTGCGACAGGTGGCAGGCGGTGAAGTGCCTGCTGCCGACCTCGCGCAGTTCGGGGCGTTCGGTGTGGGTGACCCCGCCCTTGGGGACGTCCGCGTAAGGGCAGCGCGGGTTGAACGCGCAGCCCGAGGGGACGTTGATGAGGCTCGGCGGCTGCCCCTTGACCGGGATGAGCCGGTCGGTCTGCTCGCGGTCGATGCGCGGCATCGAGCCGAGCAGGCCCCAGGTGTAGGGGTGCGACGGCTCGTAGAAGATCTTGTCGACGGGTCCGCGCTCCACACAGCGTCCGCCGTACATCACGAGGATGTCGTCGGCGATCTCGGCGACCACGCCGAGGTCGTGCGTGATGATGATGACCGCGGAGCCGAACTCCTTCTGGAGGTCCCGGACGAGGTCGAGGATCTGCGCCTGCACGGTCACGTCGAGGGCGGTGGTCGGCTCGTCCGCGATCAGCAGCTCGGGGTTGTTCACCAGGGCCATGGCGATCATGGCGCGCTGCCGCATACCGCCGGAGAACTCGTGCGGGTACATGTCCACCCGCTTGTTCGGCTCCGGGATGCCGACGCGGTCGAGGAGTTCGACGGCGCGGCGGCGGGCGGTCTTCTTGTCGACCTTGTTGTGGACCCGGTACGCCTCCACGATCTGGCTGCCGACCGTGTAGTACGGGTGCATGGCGGACAGCGGGTCCTGGAAGATCATCGCCATCTCGCGGCCGCGCAGCCGGCGCACCTCGTCGGGACTGGCCGAGACGAGTTCCTTGCCGTCGAGCCAGATCTCGCCGGACATCCGCACGTTCTTGCCGCGGTTGCCCAGGCGGTGCAGGCCCATGACGGCCAGCGAGGTCACGGACTTGCCGGAGCCGGACTCGCCCACGATGCCGAGGGTGCTGCCCTTCTCCAACTGGAAGGAGAGCCCGTCCACGGACTTGACCAGGCCGTCGTCGGTCGGGAAGTGCACCTTGAGGTCGCGCACTTCGAGGAACGCCCGGGGCGGCTCGCCGGCACGCACGGGCTCGCCCACGGCGGCCCCGGTCTTGGTCAGGTCGGTCACGAGAGCCTCACCCGCGGATCGATCGTGGCGTACAGCAGGTCCACCACAAGGTTCATGAAGACGACGAAGAACGCCGCGAGCAGGGTCACGCCGAGGATCGGGGGCAGGTCGTTGGCGGTGATCGCCTGGACCGCGTACTCACCGATGCCGTGCAGGGAGAACACCGTCTCGGTGATGACGGCACCGCCGAGCAGCAGGCCGATGTCCATGCCGAAGACCGTCACCAGCGGGGTCAACGCGGCCCGCAGACCGTGTCGGACGACGACCTTTCGCTCGCGCAGGCCCTTGGCCCGGGCGGTTCGGATGAAGTCCTCGTTCATGGTCTCCAGCATGCCCGAGCGGGTCAGCCGGGCGTAGATGGCCGAGTAGAGCAGAGCCAGCGAACACCAGGGCAGGAACAGGGTGTTGGCCCACTGGGAGGGGTTCTCGGTGAAGGGGACGTAGGTTCTGCCGAAGATCTCCAGCTTGTAGCTGAACAACAGCAGGGCCAGCTGCCCGGTGAAGAACATGGGCAGGGAGACGCCCGCCAGGGCCACGCCCATGGCGGACCGGTCGAAGAACGAGCCCGGCCTGAGTGCGGAGATGACACCGGCCGTGATGCCGCCGACCAGCCAGAGCACGGCGGCGCCGAGAGCCAGCGAGAGGGTGACCGGCAGCCGTTCGGTCAGCTGGGGCCAGACCTCGATGTGGTCCTTGAAGGAGTAGCCGAAGCAGGGGGCGTCACAACGGACCGTGGTGGGGCCGAGGTCGTAGGTGGCGCCGGAGACGATCCCCTTGATGAACTCCCAGTACTGGACGTAGATCGGCTGGTCGAGTCCGAGGTTCGCCTTGACCGCGGCGATGTCCGCGGGGGTCGGGTTCTTGCCGATGTACTGCTGTGCCAGCTGGTCGGCGGTCTGCCCTGCGAGTTTCGGCAGGATGAAGAAGATGCCGAAGGTGACCGCGGTGACGACGAGCAGCAGGACCAGTGCCGCGATCGTCCGGCGGATGATGTACGAGATCACGAGGACCGGCGCCGGCGCCCGCGGAGGACGAAGTCCGCGGGCGCCAATGCCTTCACCTGCCTTCCGGGGCTACTTCTCGGCGGTACCGACGTTGAGGTAGTCGTACTGACCGCTGAAGGCGGACGTCGACACCAGGTTGGTGGCGTGCGGCGTGCGGTACAGCAGGACCTTGAAGTAGGTCAGCGGCACGATGGCGGCCTGCTCCATGACCTTCTGGTCGACCTCGGCGTACGCCTTGGTGCGGGCGGCCTCGTCGGTGTTGCCGATCGCGTCGTCCAGCAGCTTGTTGATCGCGGGGTCGTCCAGCTCGGACAGGTTGGTGTTACCGGACTGGCTGATGGCCTTGCCGTGCGCGATCTGCTGGAGGAAGCCGTAGCCGGTGGGCCAGTCGGCACCCCACTGCATCATCATCAGGCCGATGTTGTTCTTCTCGTTGAACTTGGGCACGCCCGCGTAGTCGGAGAAGTACTTGCCGGACGGGTACTGCTTGATGTCCGCGTCGATGCCGACCTTCTTCAGTGCGCCGACGATCGCGGTGGCCGCGTCGACCTCGCCCTGCCGGTCGGTGCGGGCCGAGATGGAGGTCTTGAAGCCGCCCTCCTTGCCGCAGGCCTTCAGGTGCTCCTTGGCCTTGGCCACGTCGCCCTTGCTGCCCTTGGTGGCGTAGGCGTCGGCCTTCTCGTAGCCCGAGACGTCGGTGGGCAGGACGGTGGTGGCGATGTCACCGCGGATCGGGCCGCCCATCGCGGTCTGCACGGCGGTCTTGTCGATCGCGTACTCGACGGCCTTGCGGCACTCGACGTTGTTGAACGGCGCCAGCTTGGTGTTGATCGCCGCGTAGATGAGGCGGCCGCCCGGCGCGTTGTCCGTGTTGGCCATCTCGGCCTTGTCGTTCAGGATCTGCGCCTGGGTCTGCGCGTCGACACCGGTGCCCTGGATGTCGATCATCGTGGCCCCGGACATCACGTCCTTGTCGATCGTGGCCTTGTTGACCTTGAGGTTCACCACGATCTTGTCCGGGTACTGCTTGCGCAGCGGGTCCGTCTTGGCGTCCCACTCGGTGTTGCGGACGAGGACGATCTGCTTGCCCTCCTCGTACTTCTCGAACTTGTACGAGCCGGAGGAGACGACCTTCTTGGTGTAGTCCACACCGGTGTCCTTGGCCCGCGGCACGGGGGCCGTCTGCGGGGCGCTGACCAGGTAGTCGAACTCGGAGAACGCCTTGTTCAGGTGGAAGACGATCGTGTGGTCGTCCGGGGTCTCGATGGACGAGATGCCCTTTTCGCTCTTGTCCTTGTAGGGGCCCTTGTACTTGTCCGGGTCGTCCAGCAGGTTCTGGAAGTAGTTGGGCCCGAGGGACAGCACGTCACGCGCGAAGTTCGAACGCTCCACCGCGTACTTGACGTCCTTGGAGGTGACCGCGGTCCCGTCCTCGTACTTGACGCCCTGGCGGATCTTGTACGTCCAGGTCTTGCCGCCGTCGCTGGGAGTGCCCGCGCCCTCGGCGAGGTCCGGGACGAGTTCGTTGCCGGCCTCACCGGGGGCGGGCTTGAAGGTCATCAGGGGACGCGCGTAGAGGCGGCTGAAGTTGTAGCCGTAGGCGTAGTACATGTTGCCCGGGTCCAGGGACTCGGGAGCGTCGGCGCTCGCGTAGGTGACCGTGCCGCCCTTGTGGGTCGACGCGTTCACCACTCCCTTGGTCGCGGCGTTCGCGCCGGCGCCCTTGGGTGTGTCGCTGCCTTCGTCGGCCTTGCTGCAGCCCGCGAGAAGCAGGCCGGCGCTACTGGCGACCGCAACTGCGGCCATTGCTGACCTTCGCATGATGGTCGGATTCCCCTTCGTAGGTGGACACTTGGGTGGGACGTCGGGTCGCATTCGGGTGTCGCGACCGCGTACGTCAGCGGCTGCGGGGGTCGAGTGCGTCCCTCAGGCCGTCACCGAGGAGGTTGAAGGCCAGCACCGTGATGAAGATCGCCAGGCCGGGAACGATCATGTACTGCGGGTCGACCTCGAAGAAGTCGACGGCCTGGTTGAGCATTCCGCCCCAGGACGCCTGGGGCGGCTGGATGCCCACACCGAGGAAGCTCAGCGAGGCTTCGAAGAGGATGTTCGTCGGGATGAGCAGCGTCGAGTAGACGATGATCGGCGCGACGAGGTTGGGCAGCAGTTCCTTGAAGAGGATGTACGGGCCGCCGGCCCCCATCCCCCGGGAGGCGTCGACGAACTCCCGCTCGCGCAGGGCCAGGGTCTGGCCGCGCACGATGCGTCCCATGTACGGCCAGTTGAAGAAGCCGATCACGAAGATCAGGACGGAGATGTGCAGGGGCAGCCCTTCGAGGCCGAAGGCACCGCCCTGGAGCGTCGCCGAGATGGCGATGGCGAACAGGAGCAGCGGGAACGCGAGGAAGGTGTCCATGAGCCGGCTGACGATGGTGTCGACCCGTCCGCCGTAGTAGCCGGCGACGAGGCCGAGCACCGTCCCGATCACGTTGGACAGGATCGTCGCGCCGAAGGCCACGACCAGGGAGACCCAGGAGCCCTCCAGGATCCGCGCGAGGATGTCGCGGCCGAACTTCGGCTCGACACCCAGCGGGTGGTCCCAGCTCATCCCGCCGAAGTCGCCCTTGGGCAGCGAGGTGTTGGGGTCGATCAGGTCCTGGTGGAAGGCGTTGGGGTCGAGTCCCAGCAGCGACTGCAGCGGGCGGGACAGGACCGCCACGAGGATGAGCAGCACGACAACGATGCCGCCCGCCACCGCGACCTTGTCGCGCTTGAAACGGGTCCAGGCGATCTGCCCGAGTGACCGGCCCTCGATCTTCCGGGCCTCGACCCCCTTCAGCGCGGCCTCCGGCTGGGCGTCGGCCTGCGCTCCGGTGGTCTCGATCGGTGCCGTCACGGTACGTCTGACCCCTCTCGGCCGACGGTTGCCGGCCCCCCTGGCTGCCGCTGTAGCGGTTGCTCCAACTCGCACACAGGACCTACCGGTCCGTGTCTTGTGCGGGGAGTCTTCAACGCTTTGGCGATCTGTTGCCAGAGTTGGCAAGGAAAGTATGCGCAACCGTGATGCAGGCTGCGAGGTTCCGTTATCCGAACAGTGGGTAACGGGGGTCGGACGCGCGCCAGTTGGGGCGTATGAGGGCGGACCGGGACCTTCCGATCACATCTACGCGCGAAGATTCACCTGCGAAACCGCAGTCCGCGGCCCGTTGCGCCTACGACAGTCGGGTCGCCGACCGCTCGGCGGGCCGGCCCGTGAATGATCAGTAACGGCCTTGTGGCGGTGGGTAGCCGTAGCCGGCCGCCGGCGCCTGGACGGGCGCGGGGGCGTGCGCCTCGCGGTCGTAGAACGGGCGGGCGGTCGCCCGCATCCACATGGCGACCGGGTCGTCCTCGTCGGACATCGCCACGGTCGAGACCGGCAGTCCGTCCGGGACCGCGCCGATCGACTGGAGCATCATCGAGCGCACCGAGTCGACGGCGGGCGGGCTGGTGTCGTACACGTCGAGCCCGATCGCGAGATACGGCGCGCCCAGCGCCGGCTGCACCCAGGCGCGGCGCAGGGAGCGGACGGCCGGGGTGCGGTGGGCGTTCTGCGCGAGCAGGGCGTAGAACTGCGGGATCTCGATGCCGGGTTCCGCCAGGCGCAGCGGGCCGGCGGGCTGGCGGTCCAGGCCGGTGGCGATGCGGCGCAGGTCGAGCCATGGGATGCCGAGGCCGCCGCCCGGGGCGTGCGGGTTCAGCCAGAGGCCGAAGTGGTCCGGGTAGAGGGTGCGGGCCACGTCGATGCCGTCGACCACCTCGTACGAGCGGTTCCAGCCGCTGGCCGACAGCTCCTGGGCGGAGGTGACGCAGGGGGCGTACCCGTAGCCTTCGACCTCCATGTTTCCGTACTGGGCGTCCGGGGAGCCGGCCTGGCCGTGCCACAGCAGCATCCAGATCTGGCCGGAGGACGGGGTCGCGAGCGCGCGCAGGAGGGCCTCGTAGGCGTCGTAGCGCCCGGGCGTCACCTGGCGCAGCATGTGCTCGACCTGTCCGGTCGAGGTGGTGCCGCTCGCACTCACCTTTTACCGCCCCTTCGGGAAATTTGGCTTTGGGCCCAGCTTAGGCGCTCCGCCGGGAGAGCCGGAGAGGTCGGGACCTGATGTGGTCTGCGGACGTTCAATAGCCCCGCTGGTAGAAGGGGCGGACCCGTTGGCGCATCCAGTCGATCACCGGGTCCTGGGCCACGTCCAGGAGGACCAGGTTGACCGGCCACGGCAGTGGGGCGCGGCCCAGGGCCCGGGACAGGGCGTCCATGGGGGCCGCTCGCAAGTCGCCCTCCCACTGGGAGAGTTCCACGCCGACGAACATCACCGGGGCGGCCGTCTCGATCACCGCCAGGCAGCGGCGGGCCGTCGTGACCACGCCGGTCTCGGCGAACTCGGCCGACGCCACCGCGAGGAAGTCGACCGGCTCGTCCTGCCAGTCGGGCTCGTAGAGCTTGACGCGCCCTCCGGAGGTCAGGCCGTCCAGCGGTGTGCGGCCCACGCGGCAGAGCTCGGCCACGGCGGCGGGCGGCAGGGGCACTCCGACCACGCCGTCGGGGTTCACGGCGATACCCACGTGCGGGGGCAGACCGCGGGCGAACTCCACGGCGGGGGCGATGGTGTACGACAGGTGGGAGCCCACGACCTGGCGGAACTGTTCCTCGGAGCTGAAGACCGGGACGTAGGCCTGGCCCTCGATCTCCACCGTCGGCAGGTCCAGCGGACCGCTGTCCGGCCCGCCACCGCCGGGCAGGGGCACCCAGACGAAGCTGCGGCCCAGCACCTCGATGATCCGGCCGCCGGCCGAGGGCAGGCCGAGGGAGGCCGAGAGCACCTCCTCCAGCTCGTTGCCGGGCCAACCGCCGTGCGGATGGGGGTGCGCCTGTGCCGGGAAGTCCGCGGGAAGTTCCGCCGGGAAGTCCATCTGCTGTCAACCGCCTGCTATGAACCGCTGCTGTGGCTCAAAAGGCTAGCGGGTGACCACCCCGTACAGGTCTACGGCGGCTCAGCCCGCGAAACCGATCCGGCGCAGGGCGTCCGCCGCCTCCCGGTCGATCAGTACCGCCGAGCCGCAGCCCTGGGGCAGGTTGCCCTTCTCCGCCGAGGTCAGCAGGTGGGCGGCCGCCCTGCGGTGGCGCAGGAAGGCGTAGCGCGAGACGCCCCGGCCGCGCTCGCGCTGGCCCTCCAGGGCGGTGTCCGGGGCGACGTCGAGCAGCAGCAGGTGCAGGCTGCCGCCGCGGCGACGGGCCGCGCGGGACAGCCAGCCGCGCACCCAGGCCTGGGTACCGCAGTCGTGTACGACGACGCCCTCGCCGGAGCGGACCGCGCGGCGCAGTCCGGCGTAGTGCGCGAGGCGGACCAGGGGGCGGTAGACGGCGTAGGGGAGGAAGCGGGGCATGCGGGCGTCCCAGCGGTCCCGGGTGTCCTGGGAGTCGACGCGGGTGCCCTTGACCGTGCGCTTCATCAGCGTGGACTTGCCGCTGCCGGGCAGGCCCGTGATCACGACGAGGTCCTGAGGGCCGAAGAGCAGCGCGCGCGGACTGTGGCCGGAGCGCTCGCGCAGATCACGGACCACGGGTGCGAGGCACGTGCCGCGGGCTTCGGCCGCCGGGGCCGCGGGCTGCTTGGGCAGCGCCATGCCCGAGGTCGTGGCGTACGCCGTAGTGCGGTTCACCGTCATCGTCCTCCTCCGGGGTCAGGATTCCCCATCCCCACTGAGCGTAAAGAGAAGGTAATGGATGATCTCTCGCATTTTCGTTCACTTCCTGCCACAAGCCGGTTACAGACGCGGCCTGCCGTTGACGAGCGTGGCATGCAATGATGTGCGCGCCAACTGCATACCGGCCGTTTGAATCCGCGCGGGAGAGTCCCCAGCAGTCCATCGCTGGGGCGCCGAAGGAGCAAGTCCCTCCCTTGAATCTCTCAGGCCCCGTTACCGCGCGGGCGAGGCACATCTGAAAAGCGGGCCGCTCCGTCTCTACCCGGGACGCGTGGCCCCACCCAAGGTGCAAGCCGTTGATCGTCCCTGTGGCGGTCCCGGCGAACCTCTCAGGTTCCGATGACAGATGGGGAGGAACGACCTCGCCCGTGTCATGCCTTGGGAGACATCCGTCCGATGAGCAGTACAGAAGAACTCCGTCACACCGCGCTCGATGCCCTGCATCGCGCCCTCGGCGCGACGATGACCGACTTCGCCGGCTGGGACATGCCCCTGCGGTACGGCTCCGAACGCGACGAGCACAACGCCGTCCGTACCAAGGCCGGCCTGTTCGACCTCTCCCACATGGGCGAGATCACCGTCACCGGCCCCGCGGCGGCCGCCTTCCTCAACCACGCCCTGGTCGGCGACATCGCCTCGGTCGGCGTCGGCCGCGCCCGCTACACCATGATCTGCCAGGCCGACGGCGGCATCCTCGACGACCTGATCGTCTACCGGCTCGCCGAGGCCGAGGCCGGGTCTTCTCACTACATGGTCGTCGCCAACGCCTCCAACGCCCAGGTCGTGCTGGACGCGCTGACCGAGCGCGTGGCCGGCTTCGAGGCCGAGGTCCGCGACGACCGCGACGCGTACGCGCTGATCGCCGTCCAGGGCCCCGAGTCCCCGGGCATCCTGAAGTCGCTGACCGACGCCGACCTCGACGGCCTGAAGTACTACGCCGGCCTGCCCGGCACCGTCGCCGGCGTCCCCGCCCTCATCGCGCGCACCGGCTACACCGGTGAGGACGGCTTCGAGCTGTTCGTGCGGCCGGAACACGCCGTCGAGGTGTGGCAGGCGCTGACCAAGGCGGGCGAGGGCGTCGGCCTGGTGGCCTGCGGTCTGTCCTGCCGGGACACGCTGCGGCTGGAAGCGGGCATGCCGCTGTACGGCAACGAGCTGTCGACCTCCCTCACCCCCTTCGACGCCGGGCTCGGCCGGGTGGTGAAGTTCGAGAAGGAGGGCGACTTCGTCGGGCGCGAGGCGCTCGCCGCGGCAGCCGCCCGCGCCTCCGAGAACCCGCCGCGCGTCCTCGTCGGCCTGGTCGCCGAGGGGCGTCGCGTCCCGCGCGCCGGGTACCCGGTCGTCGCCGGCGGCGAGGTCATCGGCGAGGTCACCTCCGGCGCGCCCTCCCCCACCCTGGGCAAGCCGATCGCCATCGCCTACGTCGACGCGGCGCACTCGGCGCCGGGCACGGCCGGGGTCGGCGTGGACATCCGCGGCAGCCACGAGCCGTACGAGGTCGTGGCGCTGCCGTTCTACAAGCGGCAGAAGTAACGCCGTACGGAGAGACTGGCCCAGAAGTCGGGCCCGGAATGTGGCCCACAAAGAGCGACTCACAGCGGCCCGTGCGTGACCCTGCGCACATCTGCGCTGCTCACACACGTCTCCAGCAGTCCCCCATTCATCACCACTCCCGCGCGTACAGGAGAATTCAGGTCATGAGCAACCCCCAGCAGCTGCGCTACAGCAAGGAGCACGAGTGGCTGTCGACCGCCGAGGACGGCGTCTCGACGGTCGGCATCACCGAGTTCGCGGCCAACGCGCTCGGCGATGTCGTCTACGCCCAGCTCCCCGAGGTCGGCTCGACCGTGACCGCGGGTGACACCTGCGGTGAACTGGAGTCGACCAAGTCGGTTTCCGACCTGTACTCCCCGGTCACCGGCGAGATCACCGAGATCAACGAGGACGTGGTGAACGACCCGGCGCTGGTGAACTCCGCCCCCTTCGAGGGCGGCTGGCTGTTCAAGGTACGCGTCACGGAGGAGCCCGCCGACCTGCTCTCCGCCGACGAGTACGTCGCCCACACCGCCGGCTGAGGAGTCGTAGCCCCTATGTCTGCCCCCATCTCTGACAAGTCGCTTCTGAACACCCCCCTGCACCAGCTGGACCCGGCGATCGCCGCCGCGCTCGACGCCGAGCTGGAGCGCCAGCAGTCCACCCTGGAGATGATCGCCTCCGAGAACTTCGCGCCGGTC